>JASLGO010000116.1 GCA_030150135.1 Aquirhabdus sp. | reverse complement strand
TCCCATCCCGAACTCAGAAGTGAAACCTCTTTGCGCCGATGGTAGTGTGGCATTCGCCATGTGAGAGTAGGGCATCCTCAGCTCATTTATTCGTAAAACACCCCAGTGTAAAACACTGGGGTGTTTTTTTTGACTGTAAATTGCTCATGATTAACTTTATTGTCAGGTAACAATAAAGGGAGTATAAGAAGATGTGAGCATATTTTATTCAACTGCTTTCAAAGTTGCTATTTTGCTCATTGACAAGTAGTAGATGAAGTTCAATTGATTCTGAGCAAGTTATGTATCAATAATAAAATTAATAACAAGGAGATTGAGATGAACAAGATTTTAGCTTGTATTGCCGTTGGTCTGATGTCGGTGGTCGGAGTTGCCGTAGCCGAACAGACCATGATGCCGTCAGATGTCATGGTAACCGCATCGGAATTAAAATGGGGTGAGGCACCGCCTATCTTTGAAAAAGGAGCTTCATTCACGGTTGTTTCTGGAGATCCAGGAAAATCAGGTATTTTTGTAGTACGACTTAAGATGCCTGCAGGTTATAAGATTGCGCCACACTGGCATCCAACGGATGAGCATGTGACAGTTCTCTCAGGAAAATTTGCATTAGGTATGGGTGACAAATTCGATAAGTCGACCATGAAAGGACTGTCTGCGGGTAGTTATGCGCTTCTTCCTGCTGACATGCATCATTATGCGATGGCGAAGACTGCAGTGATTGTTCAGGTTGAAGCACTTGGTCCATTCGCATTGACATATGTCAATCCCGCTGATGATCCGAGTAAACGTCCTACAGGCAAGTAGCTCTTGAAGAATTGTAAGGTGGTGGTTTGATGGGCATGAGGATTGTTCTTGAAACATCCCAGCTTCTGATGAGGTGGGATGTTCTGAATCTAATTGCGGATACGTAGGGTCAAACCTTTCAGAAAGTTTCTTAGAAACTGATCGCCGCAAGCACGGTAATTGCTATGACCTTCAGCACGGAACAAAGCAGATAACTCTGGTTTAGAGATATTGAAGTCTACTGATTGTAGAATGCTTAGCATGTCTTCTTCTTTCAAATTAAAAGCAACTCTTAGCTTTTTTAGCATAAGGTTGTTTGAATTTGGCAGTGTAACAGGAGGAGATGGTTGGTCGTCTTTTTTACCGCGTAAATGAATAATTAAACCATTCAAAAAGTACAGCATTGCTTCGTCTGGAATTGCTAGGAAGTCAGTATCATCTTCTGGACGCAAAAAATCTGCAACATCAGCTTCAGCAACACGATAGTCTGCCACTGCAAAGATATCGACCATGCGACTGTCAGAAAAATTGAGCATATAGCGTATGCTGCGTAATACGTCATTATTCATCATAATTACACGACATTCATTAGATTTAGATTAAGCAAACTTTGTAAGGAGTTCTAAGAACTGCTTATTTTGATTTGGGTGAGCTGAGATGACTTGGGCTAAAGTACGACCCTTTTGATCTAATGCATTTACATTACGACCAAGTTCTTTAAATTTCACAAGGAGGCGTTCAAAGTCAAACGGACGCATGTGTTTGTAGGCATCGTATAAAACATGAAAATCTGCGTCTACACCTTCAGGTGGTAAGTGATTTAGAAATGCAAAAACGCGCTTATCTGGCCATTCTTCATTAAACGTTGCGGGCTGATTAAAAGCCATGATCACTCCAAAAATTCAATCAATCTTTTCTGCGGTATAAGTAATCTCGCCATAAAAAAGGCAAAATGTATATCACCGTAAGGTGCGTCATTTTGCCTTAATTTTCTTTATCAATAAAGAAAAAGAACTGCATATGATGATTTATCAACTCATATGCAGTGGATATGTTGCGTGATTAACTTAATGGTTGGTCTTCAGGTAAGTTAATATTCATTTCCAACATTTCGATATTATCTTCGGAACGGATCGTCATGTGGATGTCATTCGTATTAACCCCACGAACATAACGATTGACGACTTCCATAATTTCAGATTTCATGCGATTGATTGTTTCTTGAGATAAACGACGGCCCAGACGATTTTCGGTTGCGATAATCACTTTTAAGCGATCAGCTGCAGTTTTACGACTCGTTGGTGCTGGCTCTGATTTAAATAGATTTGCCCAAAAGCTCATGATTGCACTCCAAACAAGCGTGCCAACCAGCCTTGTTTTTGTGGCTGAATATGGCGATATGGACGGTCTTCACCCAAGAAACGTGCGACGAGATCATCGTAGGCTTGACCTGCTTTTGAGTCGATGTCACGAATAGTTGGAACACCTTGGTTTGATGCGTTCAATACAGAAGTGCATTCTGGAATAACGCCAAGAGTAGGTACTTTCAAGATATCTTTTGAAATGTCGTCAATGGTCATCATTTCATCGCGGCTTGCGCGATCTGGATCGAAGCGAGTAATGACGAGATGTTCGCGTACGCGACCAATGTTTTGTTCAACTTTCTTAGTCTTGCTGTGTAGCATACCGATGATACGGTCTGAGTCACGAACTGAGGAGATTTCTGGATTGGTGACGATCAGTGCTTCATCTGCATGATACATTGCGAGAATTGCACCACGTTCGATTCCAGCTGGTGAATCACATACGATGTAATCGAAATCGGCAGAGAGTTCTTCAATAACGCGTGCTACGCCTTCGTCAGTGAGTGCGTCTTTGTCACGTGTTTGACTGGCTGGCAATACATAAAGCGTTTCAATTTCACGATCACGGATTAATGCTTGTGAAAGGCGGGCTTCATTATGAATGACATTAACAAGATCATATACAACGCGGCGTTCACAACCCATGATCAAGTCAAGATTACGTAAACCGACATCAAAATCGACAACAACAGTTTTATAGCCGCGTAAGGCTAACCCTGTGGCAAATGATGCGCTAGTCGTCGTTTTGCCGACGCCGCCTTTACCTGAGGTTACGACAACGATTTTTGCCACATTAAACTCCTTTCCCTGATATTGAATCTTGCGATGACAGCATCAGCTATTTGTAAAAAATAGCACTTAAATTAAAGTGCACTATATATCGTGAATAAAAAATCGATTAGACGTATCAGTATACTAAAATTAATTTAATGGCAACAATATTACCTAAAATTTAGAACCAATACTTAAAATCAATTCAAATTACATGCCACTTAAGATGGATTGATGAGGTTGAATTCCAGAGTTCCTGCAGAGGATAAGCTGATATAAACAGCTTTCCCAATCATTTCTGCAGGAATGTCTTCAGCGACACAAAAGGTTCCCGAAACTGAAACGAGTTCGGCTTCAAGTCGCTGACAGAAGATGTGTACATTGAGTGCGCCTGATGCACCGGCCATTAGGCGTCCTCGTGCTGTTCCGTAGACGTGAATTGAGCCTGCTGAGATGACTTCAGCTCCGCTATTCATATCTGCCATTAAAATGAGGTCACCTTGTTCAATGACGAGGCGTTGTCCTGTACGCAAGACTTCTGTATGAAGTGTATCGCCAGTTGTTTCCTGCTCAATGGATTGTTTCTTTTTGATGCCAAACGATCCATTCTTAGGCTCAACTGCTGGTTCTGTGGGTGTGATCCGTTGCATTGCTGGATCTGCGGCGAGCACGGGGAATTGGATTGCACGAGCCTGATTTGCAAGATGCCCTTCTACAACAGCCAAAGGCTGTAATCCATGCTTGCGTAGTAAGGCTAGGATGCTGTCTAAAGGAATTTCGATTGTTGCATCGACAATCACAGGCATTCCTATAAGTTTACTTGCGAGATTGGTGATGTCACGTTCTATGTTTGCTAGGTTGTCAGTTTCTAATGTAATACGAGTAAAACTAACCATTTTGCCATTCAGGCGAATATCGCTCATGAGTCGAGATGTCCTTAGGGTCAACAACTTAATCAGTGACCATTTATTAACTAAAAATGCGTATATGACAACCAGATGCGCGTGACGAGAAGTGATCTTCGTCAAGTAGCGCAGTTCGCATCGTAGAGCAAAATATCTCAGAGTGCTAGAGATAAACTATGAGAATTCTGACTTAGATTGCTTTGATGAGAATCCTTGATTTATCTCCATTGTTTCATCAGCTATTTTGATGGTTTGTCGAACCGTAGTCTGCGGTTTTCCATTGTTGAATGGATACCTGCTTACGAATGACATCAATGGCTTCAATGACAACAGAGTTTACGAGAGCTTCAAATTCTGGCGTATGAACATGCAGGCTTCCGATATGGTGTGCAACTTCTGAATAGATCGGATAGGGTCGTTGAGTAAATGGTTGTAGCAATTCGACAGTCATATTTTCAGCGAGTTTAACACTCACTAATTCGATGCGTTGAGAAATGAGGGTTCCGATTACGGGCATCAAATTGAGCATTTGTTGTAATTCAGGGGTATTTTGTATAGAGCGTTCAACGGCATTTGTAACGTATAGACTGAGGGTTTCTTGATTTTTTTGGATATAGTTGGGGAAATTAGCCTCTAGTATTTCTGTAAGCACCTTAATTAATTGAGGGCGGTGACTGTCAATAATGCGATCTAGCAGAATATAGTGTGTTTTATTCTGTTTCAGTTCGGACGATACGCCATCAAGAACGCGTAATACAATTCGATCTGAAAGTTCTTCAAGCACGAGTTCGTAATAGAACCGACCTTTAATAATCCAAGAGCTGGGAAGTATTGGATAGCCTAATAAGTAAAGACGGTAGGCGATCACAAAGGTTCTAAATAATCGTAATGGGCGCAGAATAGGTAAACATCCCAAAACCTCATACCAGTGGATAAATGGGAAGAAAAACCAACGAAAATGCCGCTGCTGGATAATAGCAATCAACCAGCGGACAGCAATTTCAATCACCAGAAAACCAGTAATAAAATGATTGATGTTTTTTAAGGTTTTCTTGAACAGAAGCTCTTGTGTTGGGGAGACGTTTGAGAATGCCATTAAATCTTGTATCCAACCAAATTCAGCATTCAGAATGTATTGAGCGGTCAGTAAAACTAGACTCGCCAAAACACTCACCACCATCAGCATGTCGTAAATTAAGCTAATTTTGCTGGGTTGAGGATGCTGTGGTGATCGTGAGTTCTCCTCAGTTTTGGCTGAGGAGGCGGTTGAATCCATTGGCATTTAATATGACCCTTTTAGTGCTTAATCATCATCAGTTTTGATCAATCACGAGATGATCAAACACATATATAGGCTTTATTTTGCATTAATTTGCATGTTTGCGGGAGCTAAAGCATCGTCTACATGGTTAAAACGATTCATCATTTGGTCAATAGTTCGTTGTTTATTAGCCCATAGTTCTGCGACCCATGTATGAAAACGCGCGCGAAATTCGCGATCTTCCTCGTAATCACCGGCTAAAGCCCAATCGGGAATTTGGATTTCACGCAAGTCGACGCCGATCCGTCGAACTCGCCCCATCCAAAAATCGGTATATCCTGGAATCCCATCTGGATAAACAATCGTCATGTCAATTAACCCATCGACACGTTGACCTAAAATCTGAATGGCCAGTCCTAAACCTCCAGCTTTTGGTTTCAATAAATTAGGATAGGGCGATTGCTGTGCTGCATGTTTCTTTGGCGTGAATCGCGTGCCTTCTAGATAGTTAAGTAAGGTAAAAGGCTGATTTAATAACCCTTCACAAGCGCGTTTTGCTTCGATCATGTCTTGTTGTTTTAATGCTGGATTCTTTGCAATCGCTTCTTTGCTATGTCGTTTCATCATTGGGAAGCCTAGAATTTTAAAGGCTAGTCCTAGAAATGGGATAAAAATAAGCTCCCATTTTGTGAAAAAACGCGTCAATGGCATACGCGGTAGACCAATGTGTTGCATGACCGTTGTATCGACCCAGCTTTGATGATTACAAATCAGCAGGTATTGTTTATCGAGACTTAGACCCGTTGGCATGGTGAGCTGCCATTCAATCTCAGGAAGAACATTGTCAATGAGCCAACTGTTGATGCCTAGCCATTTATTGGTGAGGTTAATCGCGAGTTGATCTAGCGTTTGTCCAGCTAGACGTGTTGGTGTTAAGACTCGTACTAACCCAATCGCTAATACTGGAGGACCTAGTGTAAATGTACTGGCTGTGATTGCTGCTCCGATAAGAGTTCCGCGTGCACGTTCAATCAAAGAAGGTTGTGATGATAATGCAGAAATGCGTGCCATTACTAAGCTCCGATCAGAATAAACAGCTTAAAATTAAGTTCGCCCTATCATATTGATTAAGTGCGATGAGGGCAATGTTAAAAATGCGCATGTGTATATTAATGTGTTTTTACCAAATGATTGTCGATGCTATTTTGTAAGATTTAGATTTATTTTAATTTTTATTAAAAATTCTTATGTGAATTTAAGAAATATTTCTTTATTTTTATGCTGATTTTCTATAATAAAGAGGATCATGTGTCATAATTGGCAGTTCTTGCCATGTAACAAAATGTATTATTGTTAACAAAAAGTATATGGCATCGATAGTGTTATCACTATCAAAATGTGCTTGTTAAAAAACATTAATTTTGGAGAATGTCCGTGCGTCTATTAATTATTTCAACAGTAGTTGCTGGTCTTACACTGTCAGGTTGTGCGACTGATCCACAAACTGGACGATCACAATATCGAGATACTGGTATCGGTGCTGGTGCTGGTGCATTGTTAGGTGCGCTTGCAGGTGCAGCAACCAGTAAAGGTAAAAATCGCGGTTCTCGTATGCTTGCGGGTGCTGCAATTGGCGGCGTATTGGGTGGTGGCGTCGGTGCGTATATGGATCACCAAGAAGCGCAACTACGTCAACAAATGCAAGGAACTGGTGTTGATGTTCAACGTAACCCACAAACTGGTGCCGTCGACCTGATTATGCCAGGCGCAATTACATTTGCGACAGCGCGTTCTGATATTAACCCATCATTTGCGGGTACATTGAGCCAGCTAGCTCAAACATTGAATGCTAATCCGCAACAAACCATCACTGTGCGTGGTTATACCGATAACGTTGGTAATGCAGCATATAACCAACAGTTGTCACAAGATCGTGCCAATAGTGTTTCAAATTACTTGATCCGCAATGGCGTAGCAGCAAGCCGTCTACAAGCAGTAGGCTATGGTATGAGTAACCCTGTTGCAGATAATTCAACTGAAGCAGGTCGTAGCCAAAACCGTCGTGTAGAGCTGAGCATTAACCCACCAGCTTCAGTACCAGCTCAATATCAATAAGCGTTTATTCGCACTGGTTATATTGATATTTTGTTGTAGACAAAAAACCGATTTCGATCGGTTTTTTGTCTTTTATAGTGCTTAAAAATGTGTAAGTTGGAATCGTGATCATCGAAAAGTGACTTGTATAAATATATCGACATGTTCGGATTTGTATTTTTGGACATTTTTCAGATGATAATAGTTTGTCAAACTCGTGATGAGTGTTACGATTGGCGATATTGACATTTGATTGCGGCGATGTAGTCGTGAATATGGATTGCCAACAACAAAATTAAAATGCTGAGGGATGTTATGCGTCATTTGTTTATTGCTCCAGTGACCGTTACGATGACTGGAATATTGATGCTGTCAGGATGCAGCTATTTACATTTACCGTCTATGGGTCTTCAGAGCGGTACAAGAAGTGATCCAACGATTGTTGAGCCACGTAAACTTCCAAATTTTGATGTGAGTCAGCCTGTAGATACGGGTCGTTTTACGCCGCATTGGTTTTCCTTAGGGAGCTGGGCGGTTGATCGATTCCGTAAAGATCAAGGCGAGCTTTTTCAGCCTGTACCTGTCCTCGATCAAAAATATGCTTTGGTATATTTTTATCGTCAGCAAAGTCGTTGGGCTGAGGGAGAAATCTTAGCGGCAAGTATTTTCATTAATGGTGTACGCATTCCGAGTTTGCTCAATAACAGCTATTACTGGATTGAAATGAAGCCCGGTACATACCGGATGAGAGTGAGTCGTCCTTTAGGATTTATTTATTTCCAAAAAGGCACGGTGGCTGATTTCCAAGTTGAAGCGGGTAAGACTTATTATCTGCGTTATGATGAGGAAAATTCTCATGGTCATCCAGATCCAGCGCTTGGTTTGTTGAATGCAGGTCCTCTGAATCAACTGCCTGAAAAAGATGCAATTCCAGAAATTCGCTCAACAACGTTAAAAACACCTGGTTATAGTTTTGTAGATGATCCAGATAAACCAGTCGTTGAACAACAAGATGTAGCAAGAGGAGATTATCCTTCGTTTAATGGACAAGAAGGGAAACCGATCCCTAATGCACGATTGGAAAGAAAACAGGATGTTGCTTTAGGTGTTCCTGTGAGATGGTGGAATCCGTTCACTTGGTAAGATGATTGGGTATAAAAAAGACAACTCCGAAAGGGTTGTCTTTTTTTTATGGCTTGATGATTATTGATTTGTTTTTTCTTGATTTTCTAGCAGTTGAGATAACGGGATAGTTAAATGTTCTGCTAAATAAACATCAGCTTCCTTTAGATAAGGAAGAAGTTGTTTGCTCCATTCATCACCACTTCGCGTAGTGATATTACAGTTGTGAAGATCTTCACGACGAGGAAGTGGGAATGGCAGTCCTTGGTAGAATGTCCAGAAGTCGATTTGATCTAGATTACGGCATAAAACGTAGTCGCCTTTATCTGTTTTTTTGACCATGGATTGTTCTTTGAGAAGTGCGATGAAGTCAGGCCAGTCTTCGATTTCTTTTTTGCCCAATAATGACATCATGTCTGCTTCACTGACGGTTAGACCAACTTTTTGGCGCATGTAAAGCAAGTGCAAAATGTACATCAAAGATAATAATGGGTGGCGCGGTGGTGTCGCAGAGTGCCTAAACATCGTGAGTGCATAGCTGATCTCAACGCCCAATAAAACAATATTCCATGAGAGATAGATCCATAATAGAAATACGGGAAGCGCAGCAAATGCGCCATAGACGATTTCATAGCTGGTGAAATGCTTCATGAAAAAGCCAAAAACGATTTTGAGCAATTCAAAAGAAACACCCGCGATTACCCCAGCAGAGGCGGCATTTTTCAAAGGAACTTTACGATTTGGAATCATCCAATACATAAATGTAAAGCTCATGAGTGTGGTTGCGACAGAAATTAGTTTAAGCCAGACAGACCAGTCAATTGAATATCCTCTAAAATTGCTATTTAGAATCTCAATTGATGCAATTGCAGAAGGAAGAGCAAAGGCGATCCCTAAGAACAACGGACCCAGTGAAATCACCATCCAGTAACGCATAAATCCAATAGCACCACCGCGCAAATTTTTGACGTGCCAGATTTTATTAAAAGCATCTTCGATGCTTGAGAGCATCATCATTGACGTAACAAATAAAAAAATGATTCCAATAATGGTTAAGTTTGTAGATTTTTCGGCAAAGTCATTGAGATATTGAGTTACAGTTGAACTGGATTCTGGTAATAAGTAGCTATATAAGGTTTCTTGGACTTTCACGCGTGCTGGCGCGAGTGCAGGAATCGTGGATAATACGACTAAAAAAACAGTCAGCATCGGAATGATGGACAGCATGGTCGTATAGGTCAATGCTGCAGATCGCTCTCTACAATAGTTTTTCTCGAATCGGGTGATGAGAAATACTAAGAATTGAAACCATTCACGGTGAAAAAACGGTAGTTTCTTTAAGTAGCTGTCCATAGGTGTATCAATGCCAAATATTAAATAAAGGTGCGTCAAAATGATTTACGAACAACTTCCAGTATATCTGAAAACAATCTGTGACTATTCATCATGATATTACATAAGTAATGTGATAGTTTGTATAAACGTTGAGTTAGGGCAGTTGACGTGCCTGCTTGTGTATAATGCGTAAATTAAAAATTGATAGAGCAGTATAAATAGTGACCGTTGTAAATCATGAACCTTATGTCCTTGTGCTGTACTACAGCAAATATGGAACGACTCGTCAAATGGCGCGATCAATCGCTGCAGGAATTGAACAGGCAGGCGTGAAGGCGAGAATTAGAACTGTTCCTGAGGTGGCAAGTGTAACCACTGCAATTGCACCGAGTATTCCACTGGAAGGTGAGTTGTACGCAACAGCAGATGATTTGCAAGATTGTGCAGGACTTGCGCTGGGTAGTCCGACTCGTTTTGGTAACATGGCATCACCCATGAAATATTTTTGGGATCAGACGGCAACGATTTGGTTGGCAGGTAGCCTGCAGGGTAAGCCAGCATGTGTGTTTACCGCATCTGGGTCGATGCATGGCGGTCAGGAAAGCACATTATTAACGATGATGATTCCTTTATTGCATCATGGGATGTTGTTATTGGGAATTCCATATTCTGAAGTCGCGTTGTCGAGAACTCAGCGTGGTGGAACACCTTATGGGGCATCTCATGTCAGTGGTACTGAGCATGATCAGCCCATGAGTGCTGATGAAAAAGCATTATGTGTAGCACAGGGTAAACGACTTGGATTACTGGTTCGTCAACTTGAGAGCTCTGCTCATTTGGTTGGTGCGTAGTTGCAGATTTATTGCTGAATTTAAGTTGTTGGATAGTTTGTGTTATCAGTACACTTTTGTCATGATTTGATGCGGTATTCAGCGCTACAATTAGGCGAAGTTTGCGATAGATATTGTTTACTGTTTATTTCATTTAAAGTGCTTTAGTTTTTTATTATTTTTAATTTAGGTCAATGGAATGCCTGCTTATCAATTTACAGCCATAGATGCCGCAGGCAAACAACATAAAGGTGTGCTGGAGGGCGACTCAGCGAGGCAGATTCGCCAACAGCTGCGTGATAAAACATGGATGCCTGTTCAAGTTGAGCCAGTTGAGGAAACTCAGACTTCTGGAATGGGGAAGAAGTGGTTTCAACGTGGTCTCAATGCCTATGATCTTGCCTTACTGACCAGACAACTCTCGGTGTTGGTTGCAGCAGGTATTCCTTTAGAGGAAACGTTGCGCGCAGTTGCAAGGCAGGGTGATAAGCCTCATGTACAGAGTCTGATTCTGTCGGTGCGTTCTAAAGTGATGGAAGGTCATTCGCTAGCACAATCATTACGCATGTCAGGTAATTTTCCACCGCTTTATATTGCAACGATTGCCGCAGGAGAGAAGTCAGGACATTTGGATTTGATCCTTAATCAGCTTGCTGACTACACTGAAAATCGTTTTGCGATGCAAAAGAAAATTCAGGGCGCATTGATTTACCCAATTTTATTATTGATTATGTCCTTTGGGATCGTCATGGGGCTTATGACGTTTGTTGTACCTGATATTGTTAAGGTATTTGACCATACAGATCAAGCTTTGCCTTTATTGACGCGAATGCTGATGGGTGCAAGTAGTTTCGTGAAATTGACATGGCCGTTTATGTTGACTGCGATGATTGGCGGTGGTTTTCTGTTCATGCGTTTTATCCGTACAGAAACGGGGCGTTATGCGCTGGATCGATTTGTTTTACGTTTACCTTTATTTGGCAAATTAAGCCGTGGAATTAATTCAGCCCGTTTTGCAAGTACTTTATCCATTTTGGCTCAGTCAGGTGTGCCTTTAGTCGATGGATTGCATATTGGTGCGGCCGTATCAAGTAATTGGTTAATTCGTGATGCTATTTTATTAGCAGCAGAGAAGGTCACAGAAGGTGGTGCTTTAGCAACACAATTAGAGCGTTCGGGGTATTTTCCTCCAATGATGGTGCAGATGATTCGTAGTGGTGAAACGTCTGGTGAGATGGAAAATATGCTGGCACGTGCAGCCACGATGCAGGATAGAGAAGTAAGTACTTTAATTGCGACGTTATTGTCGTTACTTGAGCCGCTTATGCTGATTTTTATGGCGGGTATTGTCTTAATGATTGTGATGGCAGTGATGTTGCCAATCGTCAACATGAACAATCTGGTTAAATAGCATCAGATATGTTTGAATCGCTTTATCGAATTTTTGAATCAAATATAGGGTTTTAAATCAATATGGATTTTTATAAGCATCAGAAGTTATCAAATTCACGTCAGACAGGTTTTACCTTGATCGAAGTGATGGTTGTGATCGTAATTCTGGGTATTCTTGCCGCACTGATTGTACCGAATGTGATTGGTCAAAGTGATAAAGCTCGAGTGGGTACGACCAAGCAAGTACTGGCAACGACAGCGAGCGCTCTTGATTTATTCAAATTAGATAATGCGCGCTATCCGACTACCCAAGAAGGTCTTGATGCCTTAATCCATAAGCCAGCTGATGCAAAAACATGGCCGAATGGTGGATATATTAAAGGCGGGATGCCGAAAGATGGATGGGGTAACGATCTACAATACATTGCTCCTGGTAGCAGTGGTAAGCCTTATGATCTGTATTCATTTGGTTCAGACGGTAAAGAAGGTGGTGATGATGATGCTGCAGATATTTACTTACAGCAGTAAATTCTTAACGTCATTTTGCTAAATGGATAGAAAAGCTAAAAACGCTAGGTTCAACAACTTAGCGTTTTTTTTAAATCCAATTTCACTACTTTTCACTGTAAAGACGAAATGTCCCACAAGTTCTAATTAGAGTTTTTCTTTCCGTTACCGTTTGTCTGAAAAATTTTTTTAAAAAGAAAAAGAGTGAATTGATAGCAATCTTGTTTTTTTTATATTTAAAAAAGCAACCTGATATTTCTAACAGTAAAATTATTTTTATATACATAAATATAACGCTATTCAATATCCCCGTTATTATTTTGGTATTGCTTTTTTATTAATCTAAATTCTGATCATTTTTTTATGATGTAAATGATGGATTAATTTTAATTTTATGTGAAAAAATGAATTTGCATTGCTATATAAAAAGTGGTTTGATCAAACGGTCGCAGCTATTAGTTTTGTTTTTCGGTAGTCGTGATGATTAGAAAGGCGCAGTTCGGCTTTTTAGTGTGGGAAAGCTATTTGGCTGAGCATGAGAAATAGATAAGGTTTTAAAACCACAGAGAAAGTAAAGCGAATAAGTAGAGAAAAGAATAGGTAATACGCAGACGAGCGTGGAGTGCCACTTGAAATGAAATTTTTAACACAATTACATTCGAGAGACTATTTTCTAATAGTCTAGGTTTTTACGTCTTCGCTCTCTGAAAAATTTAGGTTTTCATTAGCCCTATTGATATGGTCTTTTGTGACTGTAGGGGGTCGTTTTTCCGTTAAGACACTGAATATAAAATAAAATGTTTTTGGAGATGCGCAAATGAATAAAATATATCGTGTGATCTGGAGCAAAGCTCAGAATACGTGGATCGCAGTATCTGAAATTGCTAAATCACAGGGAAAAAGCCATTCTCAGGTGACAATAAATCATGAAATCACCTCAAAGGAAAAAGAAAAAAAAGATGGCTCTTTATTTAGTCGAAATATTTTATCCGCAGCAATATTGGTAATCAGTGTCAGTGGTGCATTTGTTAGTACGGCATATGCGGATGGTGGAATTTATATTAATGATGGTACTGATAGTACGTGTCTTAGGTCAACTGACTCTACTTTGGCTACTACGGGTTTGACATCTCCCATCACTCCCATAACAAATGCACTAACGGGTATTAATACTGATTTAGGTCTTATAAATGTGCTTGGTTTGCTTGGACTGAATCTAACTAATCTCGGGAATATTACTTCAAACATTACTAGTGTTCCTGCTGGATCAGGCTTGGTTAATACTGCTGCATTGAGTAGTCTAATTTTGTCTTCCAACAGCCCAGGTTGTTCAACTACTGATGCAGCAACTCAAACGAACCGTATCTTATTTTATAACCCTACAGCCGCAGGTGGTGCATCAGGTGCAGACCCAACGAATCTTTCGATTGGTGGCGATGCATATGTGAATGGCTCTCTATTTTTGGATGGCGTTAATGTTGGTAGTAGCATTAGTAGTTTAAGTACTAGTTTGAGTAGTTTAAGTAGTATTTCTAGTGGTCTTAGCAGTATTTCAAGCGGCTTGAGCAACACGAACTCAGTTGTTTCGAGTATTAGTAGCGGTTTGAGCGATACAAATGTCTCACTGTCAGCGGTTAGTTCAAATTTAAGTAATGTGTCGAGTGGTTTGAGTACCACGAATTCAGTGGTCTCAACGTTATCAAGTGGCTTGAGTGACACCAATTCAACAGTTTCATCGATATCCAGCGGTATTAGTGCCGTAGCGAGCTCAGTGTCCTCGGTATCAAGTGGTTTAAGCGATACGAATGTCTCTCTTTCAGCAGTTAG
Source organism: Aquirhabdus sp. (assembly GCA_030150135.1). Classification (GTDB taxonomy): domain Bacteria; phylum Pseudomonadota; class Gammaproteobacteria; order Pseudomonadales; family Moraxellaceae; genus Aquirhabdus. The sequence goes on along the minus strand of JASLGO010000116.1, from coordinate 439 downwards.
TTCAAATTTGAGTAATGTGTCCAGTGGTTTGAGTACAACAAACTCAGTTGTATCGACGTTATCAAGTGGTTTAAGTAATACCAATTCAGTAGTGTCAACATTATCGAGTGGTTTAAGTGGTACGAATGTTTCACTCTCAGCAGTTAGTTCAAATTTAAGTAATGTGTCGAGTGGCTTGAGTACAACGAACTCAACAGTTTCATCGATATCCAGCGGTATCAGTGCCGTAGCGAGCTCAGTGTCCTCGGTATCAAGTGGCTTGAGTACAACCAATTCAGTTGTATCAACATTGTCGAGCGGCTTGAGTGATACGAACTCAACTGTTTCGTCGATATCCAGCGGTATTAGTGCTGTAGCTAGCTCAGTGTCCTCGGTATCAAGTGGCTTGAGTGCAACCAATTCAGTTGTATCAACATTGTCGAGCGGCTTGAGTGATACG
>JASLGO010000072.1 GCA_030150135.1 Aquirhabdus sp. | reverse complement strand
GTCTGCACAGTTGCAGAAGGAACGACAGATGATGCTGATGTGACATTGACTTTGTCTGATGAAAATATGATCGCGTTGCTCACTGGCAAGATGGCTGGTCTGACTGCGTTCATGAGTGGCAAGCTGAAAATCGACGGTGATCTGATGCTCGCCAAAGAAATTCCTGACTTCTTTGATCCTGCCAAGTTGGTTTGATTTACAGCACTAGCAAGGCAGGTATTTTTTGCCTGCCGTCATTCAAACCCAATCACATCATATTTTTTTAAGAGGTGAATCATGCAACCGAAGATTCCATTACCCCGTGATGAAGAGTTATCGACTGGCGTGAAAAAAATTTTAGCCAGCCTACCACCTGCAAACGTTTTTCGTATGGTTGCGAATGCACAAAGCAGCCTGCAAGGCTTTGTTCAACTTGCCAGCTCTATTTTATTACAAAGCGAATTTGATGCGCGTAAACGTGAGATCGCGATATTACGCGTTGCTCATATCACCAAATCTTCATACGAATGGGAACAGCATGTGCTGCTGGCACTTCGATTTGGTGTGACTCAAGAAGAAATCAATCTGGTTGGCGTCGATGGGCCTGTAACAGGACTGGATGAAGAATTGCTTTTGATTTGTCGTGTTGCTGAAGAAATTAGTCGTGATATCCGTTTAAGTGATGAGGCGCTTGCTGAAATTCTAGCCAAATATGGGACACGCCAAGCAACAGAACTGATTCTGTGTATTTCGTATTTCAACATGCTCAGCCGTTTTCTGGAGTCCACACGCGTGGAACTTGATGATGATCTGAAGTCATTGCATTCAAATTTGAATTGATTGAATTTGATTTTAAGTTAAGCAGATTGAGCCTAAAACGTCTTATTAACATTGATTTACATCCAATTATAAGCAGTTAAGGCTCCACTTTTGGAGGTTCGTGTCATGAGTCGTATCTTTGGTGCCATTGCACAAAATGGCTATGTTGTACGTGATATTCACGCGGCGATGGATCATTGGATCAATGTCATGGGTGTAGGCCCTTGGTTTTACATTGAAAAAGTCCAAGTTGAGAATTTTCGCTATAAGGGACAAGTATCAGACCTTGATATGAGTGTGGCGATTGCTAATTCTGGTGACGTTCAAATTGAACTCATTCAACAAAATAACGATGCACCTTCGATGTACTTGGATTTTTTAAATGCAGGGCATGAAGGACTGCAACATGTTGCGTATTGGACGAAAGACTATCAGGCGTTATATGACACTGCGTTATCTCTCGGTTACACCGTAGGTCATGAAGGTCAAATTGGTGGTGAGCAGGGACGTTTTGCGTACTTTGAAACAGAGGCTCATCCCGGAACGGTCATTGAACTCTCTGATGTCAGCGGTAGTAAGGCAGTCATCTTTGACTATGTCAAAAAAGCTTCGGTGAATTGGGATGGTAAAAAACCGATTCGTAAGCTTTGATCTCGCAATTCAATTTAATTATTACTCTGGCTCATTACGGGTATTCAAAAACTTTGATTTTTTAAATCAAGTTTGCGAAATCAATGTGGTTCCAGAATCAACAACTCAGTCATTGTAGGAGCGCTATCCATGCGTGCAATCGTATCTACTGAAAATGGCCCTGTCATGCAGGATTATGAAAAGCCAAGTGTGATGTCTGGCTATGTTCTGGTGAAGATCAAAGCCGCTTCGTTAAATCGTGTTGATCTTATGATGTCGAGCGGTGGCTCGCATGGTGCTGCTGGAGGGATTGGACTTCCTCTTGGGGTTGAATGGGCAGGGGAAATTGTGGAATTAGGCGAGGGCGTCACGAGTTGGAAAGTAGGCGACCGTGTCATGGCAGCGGGTCCCGGTGCATTTTCTGAATATGTGATTGCCAATGCCGCTTGGATTTATCCGATTCCTGATCATCTGTCGTTCGAGGACGCTGCGGCTTTGCCTGTCGGTTTGCAAACGATGCATGATGCGATTGCGAGTAATGGGAAGCTTGAGGTTGGGCAAACTGTATTGATTCAAGGTGCAAGTTCTGCTGTCGGTCTAATGGGTTTGCAAATCGCTAAATTACTGGGCGCAAGTCAAGTCATCGGCACATCAACCTCATCAGAGCGTCGTGAACGTCTGAGTGAATTTGGTGCTGATCTTGCCTTAGATTCGCGCGCGCCTGAATGGACAACTCAGCTCCTTAAAGCAACCAAACGAAAAGGCGTTGATCTGGTTGTTGATCTTCTTGCAGGACCACTGGTCAATGCAAATCTTGCCGTGACCAAAATCGGTGGGCGCATGGTGAATGTCGGGCGGATGGCAGGAGAAAGTGGCAACTTTGACTTCGATTTGCACTCGATGCGACGAGTGACTTATGTTGGTGTCAGCTTTCGCTCCAGAAGTCTGGCAGAAATTACCGAGGTTATTGCTCAGACTAAAAATGCGCTCATGCCTGCACTGATTGACGGAACTTTGAAAATGCCAGTCGATAAAGTCTATCGTTTCGATGACTTTGCTGCGGCATTTGAGCGCATGTCCAAAAATGAGCATTTCGGCAAAATTGTGCTGTCGATTTAGGTCACGAATGAAGTCACTAGGAGAGTGATATGAGTATCAAAATACATCATCTGAATTGCGGAACGATGTGTCCGTTCTGCGACAAACTCATGAACAATCGAAATGGCAGTTGGAGTAAACCGGGTCATTTCGTATGTCATTGTCTACTGATTGAAACGCCAGAAACGCTAATTATGGTTGACACTGGATTGGGGCAACAGGACATTGCCGATCCAAAGCGTCGGTTGGGTGGCACATATCAGACGTTATTCAAACCCAAACTTGTGATGGAAGAAACCGCGCTTTCTCAAGTTCGTGCATTGGGTTATGACCCACGCGATGTGAGTCAGATCGCCGTGACTCATCTCGATTTAGATCATGCTGGCGGATTAGCAGATTTTCCTAATGCACAAGTACATCTGCTTAAACCTGAACTGCAACAGATTCAACAACCCGGATGGCGTGAGAAAGGACGTTTTCGCTTTCCGCAATTTGATCATCATCCAAAGTGGGTGGTGCATGAAGAAGAACAAGGTGAGGATTGGTTTGGTTTCAAAGGGATTCGAGCGATTCCGGGGCTTTCCACCGATATTTTGTTAGTTCCATTGATTGGTCATACCCGTGGTCATATGGGTGTGGCGGTTAAGGATGGCGACAAATGGCTGCTGCACTGTGGCGATGCTTATTACCACCACAGCCAAGTCACGACAAATCCACAAACGCCGTCTGGGTCAACGTTTTTTCAAGTTGTGATTGCGGCTGTGCCGAGTGCTCGCGTGGAAAATCTTGCTCGATTACAGCAGTTGGCGATTCATCACAAAGGTGAAGTTGAGCTGATTTGCTCACATGATCCTGTTGATCTTGAACGCTTTACCGCGAATGCGATGAGTTAATTTCGGAGAGAATTATGCCTATCGGATATACGCCAAAACCAGTTGGTCCACTAGATCAACTTTACCGAACTGTGTCACGAGTCGCTTCGCGTTATTACTCAGGTGGTGCTGATCAACAAGCAACAAACGAGGCGCTTAAAGGCTTTACTCGTGCCCAGCGTTTGGCTTATGACGCTGTTGAGCATGTTGCCAAGCAGCTTTACGTTGGCATGACTGAACGTGAAGCAGCGCACTTGCTGGAAGATTATTTAAAGCGACATGGGACTGAACGTTATTTGCATCGTGCGTTTGCTTGGTTCGGGGATCATGCACGTTTCGACGGATATGAAAGCTACGGCGATTACCATCCAAGTGATCGTAAGCTTGAAGCTGGAGCAACGGCGATTCTGGATGTTTCACCTGTCATCGATAGTTATATTGGCGATGTGGGTTATGCCGTTTCAATAGGCCCAAATCCTGAATTGGATAAAGCACGAGCGTTTTTGTTGGAACTGCGCGCAATTATCCCTGAGATGTTTGAGAGCGCCATGACGCCAGCCGAAATATGGCAGCAAGTCAATCAAATCATTGCAGATGCGGGCTACGATAATATCCATGCCAAATATCCACACTGTGTATTAGGTCATCGCGTATTTCGGGTGAAAAATAAAGCTGGCAAACATCTACGCGTTGGCTGGCGTGGTTTTGGCTGGTTCTCATTGGAAACGAATCTGGCTTTTCTAAAAATGGGACCTTCAGCAATTTTAACGCCTGAGCATGTTGGCAAGAAGCTAGGTCTATGGGCAATTGAACCGCATATTGGTTGGCATGGCGGTGGCTGCAAGTTTGAGGAAATTCTTGTTGTTGAGCGCGGTCGTTGTTATTGGCTAGATGATAATGTGCCACATGTCCGTGATGCTTTGACTAAGAAGGTTTGATTGTTGCAAAAAAAGAGAACGCCCGTCATGGGCGTTTGTTGTATCTATTTTTGTAGCGTACTGATGAGGGATATTGATCGTTCAGGAAAGTGTTTTCCTAACTTTGCACTCTTGCACTCAATCATTCAATTTCGGCAGTGGTGGTAATTCGCGCACAGCAATAGACCGCGCTTCATGTCGCGGAACTCCAAGCGCGCACAGAACGAGTTCTGCCGCATCACTACCTGCTTCACGCCAAGTTTTATGACCTTCTTGTACGAGGAGAATGGATGTTAAAACTGCTCCTGCAAGAATCCCCATTGCGCTTAAAAGTTGTTCATTACGAATAGCATAACGACTTTGATTAATGCCTAAAAGAATGTCCTGTACAGGTATGCTGACCCAAAGATCGCGAAGCGTAGATGAGTTCATTGCAAATCTGCATATAAACTTCCCCCAATCTGGCTCTTCGTGCGCTCTGCGAACATAAAGTCTAATTCCGCGAGCAATACGCTCTGCGGAATCGTCAACATCCTTGAAACTCATGGAGATGAGTAAATTCATTTCTGCACTGAGTTGCGCTGCGACATCTTCGAATAAAGTTTCAGGATTCGGCAGGTTGTTGTAGATCGTCCCGCGTGCAACGCCCGCAACCTTAGCCAATTCACTCAT
>JASLGO010000141.1 GCA_030150135.1 Aquirhabdus sp. | reverse complement strand
ATTACGAGTAAAACGGTTGGTGCTGGCGGAATTGGAATTTTTGCAGTATTTGGCTTGATGGGGCTTGCGCTGCGCCGTCGTCTGACAGGAGGTCAGTTATGATCCGTCGTATTTCTTTATATGCAATGCCCTTGGTATTTTCATTGTTTAGTAGTTTGAATGTTGCGCATGCTACAACGATTACGGTGACGACATTTAATGATGTGAGTGGTAACACTCAAGTTTGTTCTCTTCGCGATGCAATTAAAGCGAGTGCAACTAAAACTGCTGTGGGTGGATGTGCAGCAGGACAACAATATTATACAGATACGATTCAATTAGCAGCGGGTACATATACCCTGACTCAAGGTGAGTTAGTTGTTAATGGAAATATGAATATCCAAGGCGATGCCGCATCTGATCCGTTTTCTATCGACCCTTTGACTGGTGCAGAACCAGCACGTCTTCCGATTGCAACAACGATTGTTGCTGCAAATAATGCTCGTATATTTAATACTTCAGTTAGCTTGAGTCCTTTGAATCTTTCAAACATTATCTTGAGTGGTGGTACTGCTGGTGGAACAACTGGTGACTCTGGGTTTGGAGGGTCAATTCTTGCAGGTGGAACAGTTTATCTAAATCGTGTTCAAATCAATAATGCGACTGCTGCTCTGCAAGGTGGTGCGATTTTTATTGAAGGTGCTTTGTCTAATTTGACTGCGACTGCAGTGTCCTTTACTGGCAATAATGCTCCTCAAGGTGCTGTATTGGGAATGAGTTGTTTTGATAATTTAATCCCAACAGTTCGAACATTTACGCTCTCTCAACTGAGTGTAACCAATAATGGTTCCGCAAATACCTCTACAATTCTTGATTTTTGTGGACAAGCCACGACGTCTATCACAGCCTCTACGATAGCCCAGAATACAACATCCAGTAGCGCAGTGAGTTCTAACGTACAGGTTGGCGCGGTCAGTATGGTTGGTAATATTAATACTCGCTTGGGGCGTACCAGTACACTTGCTCTAGTAAGTAACACTATTACAGAGAACCATAGTCCTGTTGCATTGCTTTATGGTATTTCTTCAGGTTTAAGTTTGACGAATAATATTGTGGCTTTTAATGACGCTACTGATTGCCAATATTTTGGGGCACCTGATCCTGCTACGGGTGTGACACCAGTGGGTACATCTGCGTCTTTAAATTTATTTGCAAGTACCAGTAATCCAGCAACGACTGCAACAAGCAAATGTAGCTTGCATCCAGCATCTACAACAGCAAAAGATACTAATATCTATGCAGATAGTAGTAAGCAGCTTTCTGATTATGTCAGTCCATTAGGATTGTATGGTGGTTCAGATCTATCTGGTTATTTACCTATATCTGGCGGTCCATTAATTCATAAAGGAGATGTGGTATCTAGTTGTGGATCTAGTGATCAACGTGGCGTAGCGCGTGGTAGTGGTATTCAAAATACGAACTCGCAACTTATAACGATTACTTGTGATATTGGTGCACTTGAATTATCGATTTTGACTGCAAACTACGATACTGGTGGTGCAAACGTCTCTTATTCGACAGTTATCAATACAGTTGCGAATACAACTGGTGTGACTGCCGCACAGGCTGCTCAGTTGATTGCTCAGAATAAGGCATATTTGGATGCGTATAAGAGCAGTTATCGTTATCGTGAAGTCGTGATGTCTGTAACTTCAAATGACAGTGCACAAGAAAATCTAACTGGCTCAAATACGAGTGCGATTGATTTATTGACAGATTCGACTAAATATACAATTACTGGGAGTGATTCAGGCAATATTCATTGCGAATGGAATCCCGTGATGAAGCAATTATTGGCTAGTCGAAATGATGGAACGGTAACGCCGGGTGGTACGATAGATAGCTGTCAGTATACAATCACGGAGAAGGCTAACCCGAGTAATACTTCGACAGGAACTGCATCTTTTACAGTGAATAGCATTGCTCCGACAGCGAACAGTTTTACAGTAACTTTACCATTTGGTGCGGCGAGTATTCCATTAGATATATTGTCACATGCAAGTGATGATGGTAATGGTCCGATAGGAAGTACAAATTACCCTACAGTGAATATCAATGGTAAGGTTGTTCCAAAGCCAGCGTTTTATTCTGATAATCGACTTGTAAATGGTGTAGTGACCAATATTCCTGCGAATATCATCATTATTACCAAACCGACACAAGGTCATATTGTTGCTCAGTATGAAGAGCCTTGTGCAAACAACAATGTGAATAGAACTCAATACACTTGTTACGGCGGTACGATTACTTATGTTAATGACAATTTGTATTCACCGTTCAATGATAGTTTTACTTACCAAGTGCTGAACTATGATTTATCGGCATCTAACTCTGGAACAGTGACAGTGACCAATACTGCAACAACAACCGACCAGACCAAAGCTGGTGGTGGTAGTGTTGGGTTTGGTGCGTTATTAGGTTTAGTCTCTTTGGTAGTGTTACGCCGTCGCTTAGAACAAAAGGGCATTTCATTTTTGAAATGAGTGATCTGCCTATGACTAGGCGTAAGATCATATAAGTTCAGTGAAAAGACTTCCTTGATGGAAGTCTTTTTTATTTCATGATGATTCAGATCAAGTATTTAAGAATAATCATAGAAAGTTTGATTGTCTTGAGGCTATAGTAGCGTTCTCTATACGTTGGTTAATGCTATGAACGAATCATCTACATCAAATATCCCTGAGCCTAAAAAACAATATCGGACGGTTTTTTTTATTTCTGATGGTACTGCGATTACAGCAGAGACATTAGGGCATTCCTTATTGTCACAATTTCCACAGGTTGAGTTCGATATGCGGATTCTGCCTTATGTCGATAATGAAGCCAGTGCGTTTGATGCCGTGGGTTTAATTAACCAAGCTGCGCATGATGACGAACTTCGTCCATTGGTGTTCGATACACTGGTTGACCCTGTGTTGCGCGATATTATCAATACGGCATCAGCTTGTAATCTTGATGTGTTTGAAGGGATTTTGAGTAAGATTTCTGGTGAGTTGGGTGTTCCGCCTGAGCCGATCGTTGGTAGTTGCCATGGTATGGTTGACTCGCAGGATTATAAATCTCGAATAGATGCAGTTCATTTTGCCTTAGACAACGATGATGGTGCGAGAACACGTCAATATGATATGGCAGATATTATTTTGATCGGTGTGTCTCGCTCAGGTAAGACACCGACTTGTATTTATATGGCACTTCAGTTCGGTATTCGGGCGGCTAATTATCCAATTACTGAAGACGATCTAGATGATAATCGCCTTCCTAAAGTGCTCAAAGAATATAAGCATAAGTTGTTTGGGTTAATGATTGATCCTGAACGTCTCGTTGCGATTCGTAATGAGCGCAAAGCGGGTAGTCGCTATGCGAGTTTCCAGCAGTGTCAAATGGAACTACGTGCGATTCAGGGAATTTATATCAGCGAGGGTATTCCGAGTTTGAATATTTCTGAAATGTCCGTTGAGGAAATTGCAACGCGTATCATTCAGACGAAGGGTCTAAAACGGCGGATTGGTTAGCGGTATTTTTAGAAAACGTGGCTGCTTGGTTTGCACCGACTCATAGATGCTGTCAAACTACGCGCCCTTGATATTTTTTTAATAAAAAATGAGGTTTACCTAGCTGATTAATTCGTTGGCTGGTTTCATTTTTATTGATGTTTTTAGACTGATTTGGATGCCTGCACATGAAGCCGTCGCTTCGCTTACGTTTAGACCAACTGACTGATCGTTTTGAAGAATTAAATGCTTTACTGTCTGATAGTAGCGTTATTAGTGATAATGAGCGCTTCCGTGCGTTATCGCGTGAACATCGTGATTTAGAGGAGTTGGTACGCGTTTGGGGGCTATTTGTTCAAGCCGAAGCAGATATTAAAACTGCTGAAGAAATGATCAAAGATCCAAGCAGTGATAAAGACATGCGTGACATGGCTGATGATGAGAAGCGCGAAGCAGAAGCGCGTATCATTGAGTATACCAATGAACTCAACATCCTCATGATCCCAAAAGATCCGAGTGATCAGAACTCTGCATTTCTTGAAATTCGTGCGGGAACTGGTGGTGATGAGGCTGCGATCTTCTCTGGTGATTTATTTCGCATGTATTCTCGATTTGCGGAAAAAATGCGTTGGAGCTTAGAGGTTCTTTCGGAAAGCCATGGTGAGCATGGTGGTTATAAAGAGGTCATTGCTCGCATCGAAGGCGATGGTGTTTATGGTCGGTTGAAGTTTGAGAGTGGTGCACATCGCGTGCAGCGTGTGCCAACGACTGAAACTCAAGGTCGTGTGCATACTTCGGCGTGTACGGTTGCCATCTTGCCTGAAGTGGATACTGATCACACGGTTGAGATTAATCCTGCGGATTTGCGGATTGATACTTATCGTGCGAGTGGTGCAGGTGGTCAGCATATTAATAAAACCGATTCTGCGGTGCGGATTACTCATATTCCGACTGGTACAGTGGTTGAATGTCAAGAAGAGCGTAGTCAACACAAAAATAAAGCACGTGCGATGTCATGGCTTGCTGCGCGGCTTGAGCAAGCAAAGCGTGATGTTGCTGATGCTGCGACGGCGAGTATGCGTCGTGATTTAGTGGGTACAGGTGATCGCTCAGAACGCATCCGTACTTATAATTTTCCACAAGGTCGTATGACGGATCATCGTATTAATTTGACACTTTATAAACTGGATGCAGTGATGCAGGGTGATTTGAATGAGCTGTTAGATGCATTGCATCGAGAGCATCAAGCGGATCAGCTTGCATTACTCGCTCAAGAAAATGGTGGCTAATCAATGATTAATCAAATGCAAAGTGAGGAAGTTTTGATAATTGCTCAAGCTTTGCAGTTTGATGGTGTTAATACAAAAAAGTTACATGAAACAGATGTATACTTAGATACTCGTGAATTGATACAACTGTTGATGCATATTCTTGATAAAAATTATACATTTATTCGTACTTATCCTGATTTTCAGCTGACTATTGAACAGACACGACAATTTTTAGATTTTAAGCAACAGCTTCAAGCTGGTACGCCGCTGGCTTATGTTCTAGGAAAACAAGCATTCTGGACATTAGATTTAAAAGTCACACCTGATACATTGATTCCTCGTCCTGATACTGAAATTGTTGTGACTACGATTTTAGAGCTTCTACCGAAGGATAAAGCGCTGAGTGTTATTGATATGGGGACTGGTACTGGCGCGATAGCGTTGTCTTTAGCCAGCGAGTGTCCATTGTGGCAAGTGACTGCTACAGATTTTTCAGGTGGAGCATTAGCTGTCGCACAGGAAAATGCACAAAGTCATGGTTTGAATCAGGTTCGTTTTTTACAAGGAAGTTGGTTTGAGGCATTGCTGAGAAAAGAAACATTTGATTTGATCGTGAGCAATCCGCCTTATATTGATCCTGACGATGTGCATTTGGCAGATTTAACGCATGAGCCGATTACGGCATTGGTTGCCCAAGATCAAGGTTTGAGTGATCTAAAGATGATTATTCATCAAGCCATAGATTATTTGAATGTTGAGGGGTTATTGGTTTTAGAACATGGTTATGACCAAGCACAAAAAGTCCAAGATCTGATGTTGCGTGAAGGTCTGAATGATGTGCGCACGATCAAAGATTATGGTGGTAATGATCGCGTCACACTTGGACGTAAAAATGCTGTGCATGAGGTCAGGTAAACAACATGTTAAATGATGAGCAGCTACTTCGCTTTAGCCGTCAGATTTTGTTACCAGAATGGGATATAGACGCTCAACAGAAGTTGTCGGCATCACGTGTTTTAATGATTGGCATGGGTGGCTTAGGCTGTCCTGCTACAATGAGTTTAGCGCGAGCGGGCCTGGGTTTTCTCCGTATCATTGATTTTGATACGGTGGATGAGAGTAATTTACAGCGGCAAACACTTTTTACTGCTCAAGATATTGGTCAGCCGAAAGTCGTGGCTGCAAAAAATAACTTAACGCAGATCAATCCTTGGATGACGATAGATGCCATTCAAGAGCGTGTGAATGCTGATAATTTATCCACGTTTCTGATGGATGTTGATTTGGTTCTTGACGGTTCGGATAATTTTTCGACACGAGATGCCGTAAATAAAGCGTGTGTGGATGCTAAAATTCCGTTATTGTCCGCAGCAGCAATTGGTTTTGAAGGACAAATGACACTGATATTGCCTGACAAAGCGTGTTATCGTTGCCTGTTCCAAGATGTGCCTGATGAAGAAGATGCACGACGTTGTGCTGATACGGGTGTACTCGCAACAACGACGGCAGTTATGGGTAGTATGCAAGCGCATGCGGCGTTATTGTATCTTGGTATGAATGTGGCAAGTTTGGCTGAGCGTCTGTTGTTGTGGGATGGTTTAAGTTTTAATCAGCGTCAGATTCGTTATCACAAAGATCCAGATTGTCCTGTATGCAGTAAAGAAAAATGAATAAATGAAATGAATCGTTGTTACATTGTTGTGGGTCTTTGACTTACTAAGATGACATGAGATTTTTAGCTGTATTTTATTATGAATGTTTTAAGAACTTTTAGTTTTAGGAATTATGTGAATGTCTGAACAATCACCAGAAAAACACCTACTAGAAAATAGTTTACGTAGTCTTGCTCGTATTGGTGAGACAACTTTGGTTGTGCTGTTTGCAGGGATCCGTTATGCGCAGGATAAGCCTTCTGCGCCGCAACTGCTTCGGGAAACTTTTGAAAAACTCGGTGCGACCTATATTAAATTAGGTCAATTTATTGCCAGTTCTCCATCACTTTTTCCTCGTGCCTATGTGGAGGAGTTTCAAACTTGTTTAGATCAGACAACACCGATTCCTTTTTCGGAAATTGAGGCGAAGCTGACGGAAGAGTTTGATCGTCCATTAACTGAAATTTTTAGCCATATTGATCAGAAATGTTTGGCATCTGCATCCATTGCTCAGGTTCATGCGGCAACTTTGGTTACAGGTGAAGACGTTGTAATTAAGGTACAGAAACCAGGCGTCGAAACAATCTTATATACAGATTTGAATTTTGTGCATTTTGCGACCAAGATGCTTGAGCGTGCGATGCCGAAGCTGAAGTTTGCATCATTGGCTGCGATGGTGAATGAAATCAAGATTCGTATGGTACGTGAAGTTGATTTTATTGAAGAGGCTCAAAATATTGAGGATTTCCAACAGTTTTTGAAAGCAACCAACAATACCCAAGTTGTTGCGCCAAAAGTGTATCATCGTGCATCAACACGTACAGTGCTGACCATGGAACGTCTCTATGGCGTACCAATGACTGATATTGATGCCATGAAAAAGCACACCAAAGAGCCTTCTCAAGCACTGATTACAGCTATGAATACTTGGTTCTCGTCATTAATGTTATGTAAGAGTTTTCATGCGGACTTACATGCTGGAAACCTTATGCTGTTGACCGATGGTCGAGTTGGATTTATTGATTTTGGTATTGTGGGTCAATTAAAACCAGAAGTTTGGCAATCTTCGATTAACTTCATGCAAGCCTTACAAACGACGGATTATGCGTTGATGGCTGAAAACATGGTCAAAATGGGCATGACGAATGCAGTAGTTGATCTCAAAGTATTAGAAAAAGACATTGAAACGATGTTTAAAACATTACTGATGACTGATCCACAAAAAATCATTTCTGGCGATACGGGTGATTTGAATACATTGATGATGGATATGGTTCAGGTTGGTGAACGTCATGGAATCCGTTTCCCAAGTGATTTTGCGCTACTTATGAAACAGATGCTTTATTTCGATCGCTTCATGCAAGTGTTGACGCCGCACATGGATATGTTTGCTGATGCACGTTTACAGTTGGTTGCTGAAGAGCCAGTTTCTAAGCTTATTCATTGATGTTAGATTTTGTGTTTTGATGACTGCTATTCATGAAGGCGTGTTTTTCAGAAGGTGTGGGTGATGGATAAAGTCCTGATTGAAGGCTTACGCGTAAATGCAGTCATTGGTATTTTTGAATGGGAACGGCAAATTGAGCAGCCTGTGTTGATTGATCTTGTGATGACAGTTGATACACGCGCTGCGGCAATGAGCGATGATATTCAGGATGCAGTGAATTATGCACTTGTTGCCGAGCAGGTGACTGAGTTGACGCGATCATTGAAACCTCAATTATTAGAAACACTTGCTAATAAACTGGCGGCAATGATCTTAAATCACTTTTCTACTGTGCAGACTGTTCAAGTCAAAGTAAAGAAGCCACTTGCGGTCAAAGGTGCACAGGCAGTAGGTATTGAAATTATACGGGAGCGCCATGCGTTATTGGCTAGCTCTGGGCAGTAATGATCAGCCCGAACCTTCTCTTGATTTTGCATGTGTGGAGCTTGCGAAATTAGGGGATACTTTATTGTCTTCACGCTATGAATTGCCGCCGCGTTCAGGTGTTGGTTTCAATTATTTGAATATGGCTGTGCGACTTGATTCGGATCTAACAGCTGAATCGATCAGAAAAATTATTTATCAGCTTGAAGATGATGCGGGTCGAATTCGTAAATCAAATATCATTCGTTTAGACATTGATTTGATTGCTTGGGAAATGGTGGGGCTGGATGCAGTGTTTGATTTGCATCGCTTACCGTTACCAATGGATGTGATTGTTCCGATGAAGGAAATCTGGTCTGGATTTGAGCAAATCGTCAGTCTTATTCAGCCTTAATGAAAATGATGTGATTAATGAACTGTGTCATGCTCGTCATCTGTTTCTCTATTTGCAAAAGCAATTCCTAACGGAGCAGCAATAATCGCACCGACAACAGTATCAATGCCATCTCCAGCAACAGCCAAAGGTGTCACGAGAATTTTAGTCAGCGTCTGACCTGTCGTTGCATAATCATAAGAAATGTTTAGATAGTAAGGTTTTTTAAAGGCTTGTGCTTCAGGGAGCTTAAAACTCCCTGATTCATAAACGGTGCCCTGAGATAGTTTTCCTGCAAAATAATAAACGCCATCCGTTCTGATTTTGAAATGATTGGTTAATAAAAATGCTTTATCGTTATCTGATAAAACAGCATCATTTTCACTTTTTAATAAGAATGTTCCGTTGATTATATTGTTCTTGCTGATCACAAAATGCAGGTTAGTTGCTCTTAGCTTGGAGCGATTTGACCACTGCAGCGTATTTTTGACGGTGTTATCCATTGGAAAGATATAGTGATAGCGTTGACCTACTAAAACCACTTGTTTTTGATCTTGGGTAATGAGAAAACCTGTCAGTTCCTCATTAAAACTTTCTTTTTTTAATTGATATAATTCAGATGTTAAGCACCCACTCGCGATAATCGATAAGAGAACAGTGATGAGTAGGTGCAGAGATCTTTTCATGGCTTCATGCTCAGTTTAAGTGTTTGAATCAGTCCATTTCTTGCCTACTTAAAGTAATCTTTCTTTGTCTGTACGAGAAGTCACTTAAACAAAATAACTACTTTTTGTCATTACCTTTGAAACAACGCCCATGACAGCTTTTACAGATTCTGGAAGTTCTTGAGCACCAGCTTCGATGGCTTGATCTCGGTGGTGTAACTCATCTTTGTGCATTTGCTGCAAAATTGCGCGACTACGATCATCATTTTCGGGAAGAGATTGCAAATGTTCATCGAGATGCAGACCGACTTGTCGCTCAGTCTCTGCAACGAATCCCAAGCTATATTGATCGCCTGCTAAACCTGCAATTGCTCCAATGCCGAACGACATGGCGTACCAGAGTGGATTTAATAAACTAGTATGACTATCGAGTTCTTTGAGTCGTTCTTCGCACCATGCCAAATGATCTTGTTCTTCGCGTGCGGCTTGTTGCATAGCGTCACGAACATGAGGAAGTTTGGCTGTAAGGGCTTGACCGTGATAGAGCGCTTGAGCAGCAACTTCTCCACTATGATTGACACGCATGAGTCCTGCAACGTGTCGTGCGTCGCGAACATTAAGTTCACTCGTGGTTTGAGAGCCGGGAAGAGGACGCTCAGCTTGAGTTGTATTCGGTACCACGCTACGCAGAGCTTGGTCAAATGCACCAATGATACGATCTGCAAATGTCTGGTGAAGCATGGTAACCACTCCATTGAATCATTGTGTAAATATAACGCTTTCTAAGATCAGAGTCGCTAGGTGTTATCTGTATTCAAATGTTTAATCACAATCAGTGAAACAATTGCACTGAGCACTGCCGTGACTAAAAATAGTTCTGGAATAGAACGATGTAGCCATGATAGCACTGCAACAGATACGATGCTGGATACGACCATAAATAAAGCATTCATGATGCTATTTGCAGCGATGACACGAGCTCTGAAACTTTCAGGGGAATCATATTGTAGATGTGCGTAGAGTGGCACGATGTAGAATCCGCCAAACATGCCAATACCAGCAAACGCAATAAATATTGGCCAATATTGAGTTTGGTATATGACGTCGATGATATTTTGATGATCTGATTGACTGACCAAGCCATGCGACGCGAGGTATAAAAATATTGCTGAGGCGGTAAGTCCTACTGCTCCAATAGGCACTAATTTTAATTGTGAATGTCTGCCTGTAAAGTGCTCACAAAGCAGTGAACCTAATGCAATACCCACAGAAAATACGGTGAGTAAAAGTGTCACAACGCTTTCTGAACCATGAAGTATTTCGCGTGTAAATACAGGAATTTGAGTCAAGAAAGTTGCGCCATAATACCAGAACCAAGAGATTCCTAAAATCGTATATGAGACATCACCAAGGTTACTGGCATATTGAAGCGTTTGTCTCGTTGTCGCAAAGACGTTCCAATTAATTTTTAAGTCAGCATGACCGATGGCGCGGGCTGGAATTTCGTGTGAGAACAAATAGCCGACAATTGCAATGATTAATAACGTTCCACTAATCCATAGATAGTTTGTCCCAGCGATGGTCATAATCGTGCCACCAAGGATCATGCCTGCCAGTGTGGCAAAGGAGGTTCCTGTTTCAAATAATCCGTTGCCCCCAACAATTTCATCTCGAGTGAGTAATTGAGGCAAGATGCTATATTTAATGGGGCCAAAAAAAGTCGCATGCGTGCCCATGCCAAATAAAGCCAGCATGAACAGCCAAAAAGTATTGGTAAAAAAAGCAATGGTTACCAAAGACATGATAATAATTTCGAATATCTTGATATATTGCGTAAGTTTAGACTTTTCGTATTTATCAGCGATTTGACCCGCTGTTGACGAAAATAGAAAGTAGGGAAGAATGAATAACCCTGCTGCAAGATTGTTTAGAATTGTCGGCTGTACATTGATGACTGATGCTGCATGAAATGTAAAAAGGATGATGAGCGCCTGTTTGAACGTATTATCGTTGAGCGCACCCAAAAATTGGGTAATAAAGATGGGTAGAAATCGTCGTGTTTTAAGTAGTGAAAATTGGTTGGACATGAAACACTCAGGCTGAATACAGGCATCTACTACCATAACGATCTATGAGTTCACTAGCAAGCTCTAGGACAACACGTTATTATTCATCTGGTCATTGCTCATACGGTTGAGCGACAAAAAATAGGTTTTTCTTCATATGCTTAATTCGCGTTTCAGCACATCTGTGTGTGTATTGCTCGGTGCTAGCCTGACCGCACAGTCCACTCTGGCTGAAACAAATGATGTCAGCGCAACTAATTCTTCATCGGTATCGGCGGCAGTCGCTCAGGAAGATCGTGTGCCTGTATCGTCTATTGTGAATCCTGTTGCCAAAGAAGATGCGACGAAAGCAGCCTCAAAAGCAGCGATCGAAGATGCTCATAACTCCCCCAATCCAATTTCGTTACCACCGAGCGACGTAAAGCCAAGTTTGCTGACCAGAATTGAAGATCACATATTTTTTTGGCGTAAACCTAAAAGTAAGTATATCGTTGTTGCAGGGCCAACCATTAGTGTTGATGTCAATGGTGCACCAGAGGCTTTAGAAACTAATTTAAAAGAAACGTTAAAGCAAATTACTGTCGAAGAGTTTGACGACTTTCAGAATGATTTACCACGATTGAGAGGTTTGGCTGTCGATGCGGCACAGGCTGTCGGCTATTACACAGCGACTTTTCACTTTAATAAAACATCTCGTGATCATTTGCTAGTCGATGTGGTGCCAGATACTCCTGTGACTGTCGCAAGTCAAAAGATCACAATTACAGGTGATGGCGAAAGTGATAAGGCCTATATTCAATTGCAGAAAAAGCCTGACCTTAAAGTAGGCGATACGCTGAATCATGCTGAGTATGAAAATACGAAAACACGAATTGTAAATATTGCAACGGATCATGGCTATTTTAAAGGACATTATCTTGTGCATGATGTGCAAGTGACTTTGCCACCCAAAACAGCCGATATCGTATTGTCTTATGATACGGGAGTGCGTTATGCGTTCGGCGATGTGACTTATCAGAATAGTAATCCGACCAAAAAACTTCCTTTAAAACCGAGTGTGCTAGCAGCGCTTCAACCTTTTAAATCAGGTGAGCCTTATGATGCTGCGAGTCTGGCAAAGTTATCACGAAATTTACAGGATACGAGGTTTTTTAATAACGTCCAAGTGGATGCTCCAACTCCTGATGTTGTTCCTGATGCAACTAATCCATCAGATTCAACGAGTTCAGTCGCTCCAGTACAAGATAGTTCTACGCCTAGTGTGACGCCTGTACCAGACTCTTCTCAAAAAACCGATGTGGATACACAGAAGTCATCGGTTACAACGGCTGCTTCGACATCACAGCCTCTCGATCATGATGAGAAACCCAGTATTCCTGTTGTTGTGACACTCAATGCAGATCACCCGAATAATGTAGAGGCGGGTATCGGATATGGCACGGATACAGGTCCACGACTTCGGACACAGTATAGGCGTGCTTTGGTGAATGATTCAGGAGATAGTTTTGATGCCAACGCTGAGTTATCTCAAAATCTTAACTCTTTAGATCTACGCTATAACATTCCGATGAGTAATCCACTCAGTGATGTCGTGAGTGTGTTTGGGGGATATGCTGAGCAGAATCTGAATGAAACGAATGGACTTCAGGTAGATACCAAAACAACAACGCTTGGTGTTCAGCGAACGATTAATCCTGTGGGAGAGTGGCAACGCACTTATTCATTACGCTACCGTAATGATGAGCTTGCGAATAATGCGATTAATGTTGACCCCTCTTTATTACCAGCGCCTTTTAATATCGAAGGAGCGAGCTCGCATCAACAAGCGTTATTAGCAGGATTTGGATTAAATCAGGTGATTTCCAAGGGTGGCATTAATCCAACGTCAGGCTATCGACAATATTATCAGATCGATGTGGGTAGTCGATCAGCGTATTCTGATGCCAATATGATTATTCTGCGGGCAGGGCTTCGGGCTCTACAGACGTTTGCAGATAACCATCAAATCGTGATCAGTACTGATGTCGGTAAAATATTGACGTCAAATTTCAATCAAGTGCCTTATAACTTACGTTTTTTTGCAGGCGGTGATCAAAGTATTCGGGGTTATGATTATAAAAGCTTGTCTCCTCTGGTAAATGGTTATGAGGTGGGTGGACAAAATTTAATCGTAGGCTCACTTGAGTATAATTATTTGTTTAAGCCAAAACTGCGTGGTGCAATATTTGTGGATGCAGGGAATGCTTACGATAACCAGTTTAAGACACCAACCAAGATTGGTGCAGGGATTGGAATCCGCTATGCGTCGCCAGTTGGGCCTGTACGCGTTGATTTAGCGGCTGGTGTGTCAGAAACCAGTCCTCCAATTCGTCTCGTATTCTATATTGGAGCACCTTTATAGATGACTGACGATATTCACAATCTAGAACCAGCTCCACTTGATAATCAGCCTCCAAAAAAGAAAAAACGACTTTGGGTGAATGTGCTTTCGATCATTGTTGGGCTACTTGCTTTAGGTTTTATCAGTGTTTTGGCTTTAATCGGATCAGATTCAGGAACTGCGTGGGTCCTAAAAAAAGTTGCAGCATCTCAGCATCTTGTCACTTATCACTATGTCAAAGGGAACTTCCAAAATGGCGTGATCTTGGATCATGTCAAAGTTGGATTGGAATCGACAGACATTACAGCGAAACGAGTGAATGTTAGGATCGGCTGGCGATCTATCCTACAGGGACAAGTACATCTTATTCATACCACGATCGATGATTTAGTCATCGATATTAAAACTCTCCCGACTGGAAAGCCTTACCATTATCCAGTGATTCGTATGCCTGTTGTTCTGCGAGTGAACAATAGTGTTGTGAATAAACTGACGATTAAACAGATCGTCCATGATCCGCTGACTCATCAACTTGTTCATCGTGTTGACGTTATTTTTAATCAGATCAAGTTAAAAAAAGCCAGTTGGAAAGGCGATTTATTGACGATTACCAACTCTAGCATTAACGATATTGGCTTTGCGGCAGATCAAGTCACAGGCACCATGCAGTTCAATGCGCACTATCCGATTCGTGCAAAGGCGAGAGCATCTCTTCCCCTGCTAGATCATATTGGTTCTCCTTATTTTCAAGTGGATGCAACAGGTGATCTTGAACAAATTCATGGCGTGGTGAGTGCGATACCATCACAAAAGAAATCCCAAGGTGTGCTCAAAGGATCGGTTGATATTCGTCCTATGGATCACATTTTTTCGATGAAAGGACAAGTGAATTGGAGTGATTTACATTGGCCGATTGTGAAAGAGCAAAACTTATATTCCAAATCTGGTTCTGCTGTGATTCACACGACGCCACATGGCATTGGGATTGATGTCAATACCGATCTGATTGGCGAAAATGTTCCATCTGGACAATATGCTGTTCAGATGTTTACCGACTATAAAGACCTGCAATTTCAGTCCATCCAAGCAAAAATTGCAAAAGGAACGATGACAGGCTATGGACGCCTTGATTGGCAAAAAGACGTTCATTGGTTTGTGGAAGGTCAGTTTTCAGGTGTGCAGGTTGTCAATTTATTGCCAACAACTGTATTACCTTATGCGCCATATTTGCCGACAGTATTGACTGGACCATTTCGACATACCGCGTTGATTAGTCCACATAAATCTCAAATTGGTGTGAGTCTAACTGGTGCTTCAGGAGAGCGCTGGCTTGTTGGTATTGCTCGACTGGGGAGTCTCGCTAATAACGCTTTACCACTTGCGGTTGATGTGCGTTGGGAAAATATGAGTCGTATGTTGGCTGGTGTTGGTCAAGTGAATACTCAGCGCGGTGAAGCATTGGTAAGCCTGAATAAAGAACATGTTTCAGTGGATGCTAATCTGGATATGCTGGCCAGTCAGTATTTACCCGCAGGGCATTATGCGGCAAATTTATTCAGTGAGCGTACAGGCTTAAAAGTTCCATCACTGACTTTCAGAGGGGAGGCTGGAGCTGTCGATGCTTCGGCGAATATGGTTTTTGCAACACCAGCGCATGATAAGAAACCTGAAAAACCGATGACATGGACTGCTGATATTACATCGAAAGGTTTGGGTATTGGCGCTGACTCGATAATTCGTCAGTTACAAGGTTCTATTCATGCGACGGGTGTGAGTTCATCCGTACAAGATTCAATCGTCATTCAACCTGCATTAGTGGGTGTGTTAAAGGCGGATTCGCCTCAACCGAATTCATCTGCATCCACGAAAAATATTCAATTGACTGGGCGTGGACAGGTGCTCTTAACAAAGAATACTGCAAAAAACACTCATGGAATCAAAGCTTATTTAGCAAAGTTTGATGGTGATTTGAAAAGTAGTGAAGCTCCATCAGGCAAGTTGAGCATTCTTGTCTCTGGTACACCAGATTTGACGAAGATTGAGCGCTTCGAGCATGATGGCGCTGCGGGACAGATTAGTGCAACAGGACAAGTCATCACCAAAAATGGCGTGCAATGGTCAGCAACGGGAAAACTCAATCATTTTAATCTGGGCTTTTTCCTACCGTCATATCAAAGTTCACTGACAGGTGCATTTAATACCAATGGCCAATGGAGTCAGACAGCGCGCCATGTACAAGTGACTCAGCTGGATTTAACTGGATTATTAAAAAAACAACCTTTGCTCGCTAAAGGAACACTGGATGCCGTATTTAATCCAAAAAGCATTTCTCCATTACCAGATAAATTAACAGCAACTAACTTTTTGTTGGATTGGGCGGGTAATCGTCTGACCGCAAATGGTGGCGTGTCGACCAATCCTCAAGGCGCGCCAGTTGGTAGTTTTAATATTCAAATCGATGCCAAAAATCTAGGACAAATACATCCAGATATGAGTGGTCGTGTCTTCGGAGTTGTTGATTTATCAGGGAAAGCACAAGCACCTGATACGCAAGTGAATCTGAATGTAGAAAACTTTAAGTATTCTACTTTTGCAATAAAGAGCGCAAATCTGGTTGGGCGGATACCACAATTAGGTTTACAACCGAGTCAATTGGCGCTGACAGTGAACGATTTTAGGCGTGATCAACAGCTTATCAATAATATCAATGCAAAGCTCACTGGAACACAGCAGTCGCATGTTTTAGATTTTTCTACTAAGACACCCAAGACACAATTTGCGATTCAACTTGCTGGTGGTTTGGATGCTCAAAGAAATTGGAATGGAGAAATTCGACAAGGTATTTTAACTGGTCGCAAGATGACATTGCGGCAAGAAAAACCTGCCGCGTTACAATACCAAAATAAAATGAATACCGTTTCGATTGCAGCACATTGTTGGTCTGGCGCAGGTCGGTTTTGTTTTGTAGACCCTGTGGTTGCAAATCGTTCGACGGGTCATGTGGCATTGACTTTAGATGAGCTGGATTTAAGTGGTTTTCATGACATGATGCCTAATGGCATGATTTGGTCGGGGAAACTACAAGGTAAGGCTTCAGCAAGTTGGCAAGCCAGCTCTCCGATACAATTGGATGCTGAAATTTCTACTGATAATGGATCTATAGGGCTAGATGCGGATGATCCACAAGACCCTCCGAGTACTTTGCCTTACCAGCGATTGAGTTTGTTGATTTCAACGCAGGAAAATGGGATTAGGCTGCGCTTTGATGCAAAAACTCCCAATATTGGAGCGGGTTATATTGATGCATTGATTGATCCAAAAGCAGAAGGAAAAACAATCAGTGGCGCATTGGTGCTGGATAATGTTCAACTACAAGTGTTTAAACCATTCTTTCCAGGTATCCGTGAGTTGTCTGGTGTGGCATCACTTGCAGGAGGGATGAGTGGTCCGCTGATGGGGCCTACTTTCTATGGAAACTTTAAACTGGATAATGGCAAAGTTGTTGCAAGCAGCATTCCATTAAATTTACACGATATTAATCTGACTTCAGAGATTCGTGGGTCGCAAGCAACCATGAATGGTCAGTTCATGAGTGGTGATGGCAAAGGGACTTTGACAGGTCTTGCCAGTTGGGCGGATCAACCTGTTGTGAATCTGAAATTGACTGGAAATGAGCTGATTATTCGTCAGCCTCCGATGGTCACGGCTGCCGTTAGTCCTGCGATTGATATTCAGATTTTACCTCTTGATAAACAAGTGTCTATTAGTGGGCGTGTTGATGTACCACATGGTGTTATTTCACCGGGAGCGAACAGTAGTAAAGCGATTGCGAAATCATCTGATGTGCGGATTGTTCGCCTAGATCAGTCTACAACAGCTGCAGTACTGCAAAACGTTAAAGCATGGATGATTAACATGGATGTGAATGTCGTGGTTGGTAATGATCTACGCTTTAGAGGTTTTGGAGCTAATGCGCGGATTGATGGCGGCTTACAGATCACCCAGCGTGGCACAGGCGGTCTTATGGCAACTGGGCAGATTTCGTTAGAGCCGAATACCAAAGTCGATGCGTATGGACAAGAGTTAGTCTTAGCCAAGAGTAATATTAAATTTAAGGGGGCTTTACTGGAGCCGACACTAGATATTGAAGCCGATAAAATCATTGATAACCGAACGGTAGGAATCATTATTCAAGGTTCGGCAAAGAATCCAAAAATTAGTACATGGAATAATGCGGGTCTAACAGACCAAGAGACTTATAGTGCGATATTATCAGGCTATATCAGTACGACAACTAATTTACCTTCGTCTACGATTAATAATACAGCATTGGTTCATACTGATGTGGATAACGCGTTGGCTGCGGCGGGCATTAGTGCTGGACTGAGTGGTTCACGGAACTTTACTAATCAAATTGGTAATGCAATAGGCTTAAGTAATTTGACCTTTGGTGCCGATGGTTCTGATGGCGATACGAAGGTCAATGTCACAGGTTATTTATCTCCTAATTTGTACGTGCGTTATGGTGTCGGAGTCTTTACACCTGTTAATAAATTAACGTTACGTTATCAAATGTCGCAGCGATTCTACATGGAAGCAAGCTCATCCATAGAGCGTGCAATCGATTTCTTCTATAGCTGGCGGTATTAAAGGCATTTTTGCTTTGAAGTCTTATCTTTCAAGGCAATAGGTATCTACATATCTTGTGAAGTCTATTGATCGTATGCCTGTCAAATCCTTCCCAACCTTCCTTTTCTAAAGGAAGGAGCTTTTACCCCTCTTAGAGAAAGAGGGGCAAGGGGAGATTTGAAAGCATCTGCAAAATCCAACTATTAAAAAGTAGATACCTATCTATGCCTTGAAGGAAGGAGAAAAAGCTAAATCCTTACGCTTGGGGTTTTAATAGAAATTCCATCAAAGCCTTTTGGGCATGCAAACGATTTTCAGCTTCGTCCCAAACGACTGCGCGTGGATCATCGAGTAAGTCCTCTGAGATTTCCTCGCCACGATGAGCGGGCAGACAGTGCATAAACAATACACCATCATCCGCTAAATCAAGCAATCTCGGTGTGATTTGATAAGTTGCAAAGCGACGTTTACGAATATTTTGTTCAGCTTCTTGTCCCATGCTTGTCCAGACATCAGTCGCGACCAAGTGGGCACCTTCGGCGGCTTCTTCACTGCTCGACACGAGTTGGACACAGTGAGAGAACTCTTGCAGTAGTGTAGGGTCGGGTTCGAAGCCATACGGTGAGGCAACTTTTAATTGAAAACCTAACTGATGTGCGGCATGAATATATGAATTACACATATTGTTGCCATCACCAATCCAAGCGAAGGTTTTTCCTGCGACATCGCCACGCATTTCCATAAATGTCTGTAAATCAGCGAGAAGCTGACACGGATGATGATCATCTGTTAAACCATTGATGACAGGAACGCGTGAGTATTGAGCAAAGCGCTCAACGGTTTCGTGTGCAAAGGTCCGAATCATAACCAGATCAACCATGCGAGAAATCACACGCGCTGAATCTTCGATAGGTTCACCGCGACCGAGCTGTGTATCGCGTGGCGAAAGAAAAATAGCGCTACCGCCAAATTGGCTCATACCCGCTTCAAATGAAATCCGCGTACGTGTGCTTGATTTCTCAAAAATCATGCCGAGGACTTTGCCCTGAAAAGGCTGATAGAGCTTTCCTTCGTGATGCATTGCTTTAAGTTCGATTGCACGACGCAGAATACTACGTAGTTCTTCAGGGGTAGTATCAAGTAAACTTAAAAAGTGCCGTGGAGGCTGACCAGCTGACCGCAACATGCTAACTCCGCGAATTGCCGCAAAAAATATTGTCTTGCAAATCCATTGTCTGATTGTTTTTTGCACTTCATATTGACTAGATATATCAGCGCGAAGAAATGTAAGACGAGAAAAACCAAAGATTATACTTGATTTAGTTGGGCTATGTTGATATTTGACTCATACTTTTATGAGAGTTCGTATCTTCTTATGTTCTTGTCTTAGCGAGCGTAGTGATGACCTGCCAGAAATGAATCGACGGAGTATTCAAAGAAATGATTGATATCGACATGCTCTTCAACGGGCGTTAGACCAATCAGCAAGCGCCATTTGATATGCTGTAAGAAACCACCATAAATAATTGCTGATTCATGGGGGGATGGGCATGAAATCTCACCACGTGATGCTGCTTCGCTCAAAATCTTCGCCATCGTTGCTTGACCGCGAGCAGGTCCTAAATCATACGCAATTCGTGCGATTTCTGGATCGCGTTGAGACTCACGAACAATCAGACGCATAAATGCAATTTTGTCAGGTTGAGAAAAAGCTTTGAATAGTTTGTGCGCATTGTCTAATAAAACTTCTCTCAGTGTTTTCGTGCCTAATTCGGTAGGTAATGCACTTTCATTAAAGAAATATTCATGACGGCGCTGTACGAGAGCAACGAGAAGTCCTTTTTTGCATCCAAAATATTGATAAATTGATGCTTTTGAACCACCAACATGTGCTACTAAGCTATCTAAACTGACACCATCAAAGCCATGTTGTAAAAACAACTCATCAGCGGCAGCAAGTAAAGCCTCACGTCGTTCAGTACCACGTTTGGTATGAGGCTGGCTCGGTGCAGTCTGTGTCTGAGATAGCGAGGCTGTAGTGTCTTCTAAAACATCGAACATGACAAAATCCAAGATGTGTTGCCTATAGTGTAGCTCTAATTTCAACGATAAAATATGATAAATGTGCAGTGATGAATCGTCAGTCACCACAAAAGAATACATGAAGAAGAGTAAAGTAAGTCTGTCATTTTTAATTGATGAAGTATTTTGAGTCGTTGATTAATTATTTCAATGATTTGATTATAGTTGTTGTTATTGTAATGTTTATCTTGTTTTTTTGAGTTTTGATTAGGAAATGAGAACTGTTAAAGGGCTGTTGTTAAGTAATTTTAATATAATCAATCATTAAACGCGATATTTGTTGATCGTTTTGTGGAATGTAGATATTCTTCAGGTCATATTAGGGATCAATAGACATATATCTATTATTAAAATATGGCGATCAATATGGAAGAAGTCAGACTAGATTTACCTAAAGCCAATGTTTATCTCTTACATGATTATGTAAAAGATACTTCAAATACATTTAATTATTTAAAAACACATTTAGATTGGATTCCTTACGACGATGGTACGGGCCGATTATATTGCAATATGGGAATGGATTATATTTTTTCTGATCATTCGAATGCTTCAGGACGACTTTTGCAAGCAAGGCCATTTGATCCAGTGATTTTGAGCATTATGAATACTTTGAATAATCAATTTCATGTTGGAATGAACTCTTGTCATGCGCATTTCTACGAAGATGGAAATGCTAATATGCCATTTAGACATGATATGGCATACCAAATTGATTTTGATCAACCTGTCTTTATTTTGTCACTCGGAGTTTCTCGGTGTTGGTCGTTTAAAGACATTGAAACGCATGAAGAATATGACTTTGAGTTGAGAGATGGAGATCTGTGCATTTTATCAACCGATACGAATGAGCATTATTTACATGGTGTTAAAAAATCATCTGATGCAACTGGAGCACGGATAGGGTTGTCATTTAGATGTTTTAAAAGTTATGCTGCTATCGACTGGTACGCACATGAATAAATATATGATCTGAGTTTTAGATTATATTTTGATATTGAACAAAAAAGTATATGGATATACTGCAAAACGAGAATCAACATGGATGATCATAAACTCAATTTGCCTAATGCAAATGCCCACATTATTCATCGTTATGTAAAAGATACAGATGAAATTTTCGAGTATCTTAAAACGAATCTTGAGTGGTTGCGTGATGAAAGAGTTCCTCATCGACCATATTGTCATATGGGAATTGATTATATTGTTTCGACAGGACAGTTTCGAAAAGGACATGCTTTTGATGCTAGAGTTATGGAAATTATGAAGAATATCAATCAGACATTTAACGTCAGAATGAATTCTTGTTATGCAATGTTTTATGAAAATGGCAATGCAGAATTACCTTACCGAAGTAATGCAGAATCTCAGGTAGATTTAGATCAGCCTGCATTTTCAATTGGATATGGCGCACCGAGAAATATCACATTTAAAGATGTGCATAGTGGGGAGGAGTATGAGTTTTTGCTGACAGATGGAGATTTAATTATCTTGTCTGATAATTGCCAAAGAAATTATTTATATTCAGTCAAAAAATCGACTCAATATACCGAACCTAGAATATCGCTGTCCTTTAGACATTTTCAAGATGGAACTTCGTTTTAAATTTATTTTCTCTGCGTTTGATTTTTAATAGATATTACACCTCTTGTTGACTGTGATTATTCTAAAAAACCGATATTCATCACAATATCGGTTTTTTATTTTAATAATATTGGGGTTTGACTATGTCTTGCGCCAAGGCACGGCTGGTGATCCTGTCCATGCGCTTGATGGCGGGATTTGTTCACCTTTCATCACTAAAGTGAGTGGTCCGAGATAAGCATCGTGACCGACTTCTGCATGATACAGAATGATACTGCGCGCACTGATTGTAACTCGGTCACCAATAATCACATTGCCAATTTTCATGATTCGATCTTCAAACAAGTGTGTTTGTGGACCACAGAAGCTATTGAGTTCTGCATGATCACCAATTTGAACACAATCGTATTCGGTAATATCTGTGGTATCCAAATAAACGTGCTTACCGATTTTTGTTCCCATGAGTCGGAACATCATTGGCAAGAATGGCGTGCCGCGTAAATAATTTAAAAAGTTGGGCACTGAGACTGATTCGTGCAAGCTAGTGACAGCTTCGCTTAGCCAAACAAAGAATGTCCACATCGGTACTGATTTAGGTTTATAGCGCCCAATTAGCGTCCATTTCAGCAGTGCAATAAAAATAAAACAGCCAATTCCATAGAGTAGCCCTGAAATAACGAGCATGATAAAGCCTGCTGTCCATCCTCTTTTCTCTGTAATATCGATGACGGACAGAACGATCATGTATCCCACACCAATCGTTAGCGCGAGCGGTAACACGACCCGCATTGCTTCAATCAAACCACGCGCAATGCGACGGAAAAATGTTGGTTTAAAGGTTAGTCCTTCGGTAAATCCAACCATTTTTTCGCGTGCGGGCAAACGGATTGGTGGCGAACCAAACCATGTTTCGCCTTCTTTCATATCGTGTTCTGGTGCTTTGGATTGCACGCCAACTAAGACGCCATCAGGAATAATCGTGCCGTCAGGTACATAAGCGCCGTTGCCAATGAAGCTACGATTACCAACTACGGTTGGTTTAAGAATCATCCAACCGCCACTGATCTCTTCATCGCCAAGCATGACCGCATCAGCAATGAAGCTTTCATCGCCGAGAGTGAGCATATCTGGAACAACGCCCATCGCAGTGGAGATTTCTGCATCACGTCCGACTTTTGCCCCAAGCATACGATACCAAGTTGGGGCATAAACCGTCGCATAAATACCACGCAGAATTTGCAAGCTGGATTCCTGAATTTGGTTGGCAAACCATTTGCGATAGTAAGTGACGCTGTGCACTGATGACATGCCTGGTTTTAAACGTGGTAGTGCAATCCAGCGGATCGCGACGGAAACCAATATTGTCACAATGACCATCAGCGTACTTGCAGGAATTGCCAGAATAAAATAGTGCAATGCCGTCAAGGTAATGTTGTCAGCGGCAAGCAAAGGGCTGAGCCAATGTGAGTCAAGCCAATCAACAATAATGAATGTTGGGAAGATTGGAATGAAGAACAAACAGGCGACGATCATGACGCTGAACAAGAAGAATGCAAATTCACCAGCCAAACGAGCTTTGCTGACCGCAGGACGAGGCGGGTAGCTTGTTGGATCAAATGTTCCAATCTTTTTAGAAGGCGCACCATCCAAAACTTCATATTCACCAATGGTTTGCCCATGAGAAAGAGCAGACAAACCATTCAGACGACCATAGGTTTTGATGCGTGTATTGGTTTCTAGAATGGCATAAGAACCGACATAGCTTTCTGGTTCAAGATCAATATTTCCTAAAATTAACCAGCCGCGCTCAATTCGTGCATTTTCGAGATTAACCGATGAACCGATACTGACGCCGTCACCAATTGATATCAATGCAGGCATACGGACATGCGCTGAACCAATCGACACATCGTGTCCGACTTTTGCCCCCATGCCGCGTAAATACCAGTGATACAGTGATGAGCCTGAGAGTAGGTGTACAGGTGCGACATCTGATAGTCGGTCAGCCAACCACCAGCGTAAATATACGCTTCCCCATAATGGATAACGTCCTGCAGTAATATTAGTGAGCAGTAGTTTTTTTCCAAAAATAGAAACAAAGAAACCGGTAATTTGAGTCAGTAGGAATACGGATAAGGAAATACCAATCGCATTCCAGACACTATCTTCAGGATTACCTGTTAAATAGTTATAAGTAAAGAATGGTGCAAGCCATTGTAAAATATGCAAACTGATGAGAAATGGTAATAACACAAGCTGCGTCAGGCCACACCAAAAACGTCGCCATGTATGATCTTCTAACTCCGCGGGCTGCCAAGCCTCGGCTTCGTCATATTGTTCTGGTTTTTCAGACATTTTTTCTGCAATCGCGCCAACACGACGACGAGCATATAAATCATTAATCGTAATATGACTATATTCTGGAAATGCGCGTAAACCTGATACCAGACGTGCTGCAAGTAGTGAGTGTCCACCTAAATCATCGAAGAAATCAGCGCTGAGTTGGATTGGTGCATTTGGAAATAATTTGTTTAAAACGCCAAACAGTGCAATCTCAGCTGGATTGGTTGGTTCATCGGAAGTCCCGCGATCAACGACGGTCGTCAGAGGAAGTACACGCAACGCTTTGCGGTCAATTTTTCCCGACAGCAAGCGTGGTACTTGTTCAATGATTTCAAAACGAGTTGGAACCATATATGGCGGTAGCTTCTCACGTAACTTAGTACGGAGAACCTGACTGCTTAATGACTCTGTTTTTGCATCCAGATCATGTTCTTGCGAACCATCAGGAACGATAAAGGCAATGAGCTGATCCATGCCATCTTCGTTACGCAGCAATACCGCAGCAGTACCAATCCCAGTTTGTTCTGTGAGTACAGCTTCAATTTCGCCAAGCTCAACACGAAATCCGCGAATTTTGATTTGGTCATCCGCACGACCAAGCAGGGCGATTTGACCTTTTTCATCAAGAATCGCAAGGTCACCTGTTTTATAGAGTTTTTGTTCCTCTGGTGTTTCTGCCCAAGGGTTTGTTAGGAATTTTTCAGCAGTTAAATCAGGGCGACCCAGATAGCCATCAGCGACACCCATACCAAAAATACACAGCTCGCCAGTTTCACCTTGTTTGAGCAAGTTGAACTGATCATCGACCACAAGCAGGCCATAGTTTGGTAATGGTTTACCAATGGTGACAGGTTGCCCACGATGTAGATTTGCAAGACTTGCAGATACGGTCGCTTCAGTTGGACCGTAGGTATTAAAAATCTGATGATGTGGTAAAGCCCAACGCTCCACTAAGGAGTCTGGGCACATTTCACCGCCGAGATTGATAATTCTTAAATTCGGTACATCAATACTAAACAAAGCCAATAAGGTTGGGACAGCATGGAGAACGGTGATTTCATTCTCGATCAGTGCAACTGGCAACGCATCAGGGTCGGTGGTTAATGCTTTTGGCGCGATCCACAGCGTTGCGCCAACCAGATAGGAAATCCAGATTTCTTCAAACGACATGTCAAAAGCCGTAGAAAAACCTTGATAAACCTTATCTGTGCCTTGCACACCTAATACAGAGTTTTCACTGCGCAAGAAGTGACAAATACTACCTTGATTGATGACAATCCCTTTCGGTTTGCCAGTCGAGCCAGATGTGTAAATCACATAAGCTGGATGTGTAGGCAAGAAGTCTTTACGACGATTCAGTGGCGCTTCAACAGGTGCGAGTAGAGATTCTACAGTCCATACTGTATTTGGAACTGATTCGAGTCGAGGTAGCCAATTTGCATCGCTGATGAGACCAGCGGCATTGGCATCTTCTAAGCAAACGATAATACGATCAACAGGAGTTTCCGTATCAAATGGGAGCCATGCTGCACCTGCTTTTGCAATGCCGAGCTGAGCGACTAACAGCTCAATGCCACGAGGCAGCCACAAGCCAACGATTTGACCTGCAACGACACCGTGCTGAATTAAGTGATGCGCAATGAGATCAGCTTCTTGATTGAGCTGGGCATAACTCAGTTTGCGTTCACCTAACACATCATCTTTATAAATTAATGCAGTTTGGTCTGGTGTACGATTGACCGTTTCTTCAAATAAATCAGCCAACACTTCATGTTTGAGTAAGTCAGGACGATTTTCGCCGCGTACAATCGCTGGAACTAGGGTTGTTGAATCAGTCATATTGTCGTTATCAAAAGTTACAGAAGTCACAGAATGTCCATTTACGGTAATAATCTTACGAGAAGCACAATCAATAAGGTGAAACTAGCAAAGAAAGCTGTTACAAATATTTAGCGGTATTGTAATCCCTAATGCAAGTTAAATGCGGGTAAAGCGTCGTGAATATTGTCAAACAATGGTTACCTAAAAATGTCTATTGTTATAGTCATGTATTTTGCGTTGATGATTATGCAGGAATCATGCGCTTATTCGACGATTTAGCATTAAATACGCATGATATTTTGCCGAGAAGTTTCCACAATACGTCACAGACTCGAAAATCAAGCTATTTGGCTGGTCGTAGATGTGCTTTATCTGCGCTCATAGAGGCTGGCTGTGCGATAGATCATATGCTTGGGCGCACTTCGCAGGGGGTGCCTGATTGGCCTCAAGGTTATATCGGGTCAATTAGCCATGCCGTCACTGAATCGTATGGTGTCGCAATTGCTGTCGTCGCAAATCAAAAAAATTATCAATCGATTGCGATTGATTGCGAACCTGTTTTTTCAGCTGAATATGCTCATGAAGTTGCATCATTAACGGCATCTATCAATGAGCAAATGATAGGAGAGCGATCTGGACTCAATCGTGAGTTGTGGCTCACGATAGTGTATTCCTTAAAAGAGACTTTATTCAAGTTGCTTTATGCACATGTGAATTGCTTTATGCCGTTTGAAGCGGCGGAAGTTTTGTCATTTGATGTGAATACAGGGCAGGTGTGTTTGATGCTCACTGTAGATTGGGGGGATTTGGCTGTAGGGCAGCGGTTTTGGTTAGAAACGAGGCAGGTCAATGTCGAGAAAATAGGAGTGTGTGTGGTGAGTTTTGGAGACAATATTCTGAATTCTAATCATTATTTTTCTTAATTAAAGAGTTAGTTGTAAATTAGCAGGTTTTATAAGGGGCTATATCTTGATTATATTGATGATTATTTTTAATGTTCTTTTTATCGCATCGTTGGCATGTCTTATTAAGCCAGGTTTGGTTAATAAATATACAAATGGTACGACGCCACCTCGGTGGGTTTTTTTGATCGTCATGTGTGTGTTTTAGTTGCCATTAAACAAACAGTTTTAAAACCCTAAAAGAAGGAACATATGACAGCCTTAGATTGGGCAGTCTGCTTGGATAATTAGATGTCTTTGAGCGGCGTCATTTCATAAGAAAATATCGACCATTGCCTAATCTCTACATGGTTATGCCTTTATCTGATTAACTTTTAGCTCAAAGTCTAGTAATATTCCGCCCACTAGGATTTGCTTGACGATATTCAACGCTATTTTGTTCTAAAAACGATCAAATTTGCTTCGAAAAAGTCTCTCCATACTGTTATTCGCAGTCAAAGACCGCTGCCTATCGACTCCTAAACTATTTTATTTCTAAAGGACAAAGCCATGCTAGAAGCCTACCGCCAACACGTTGCTGAACGTGCCCTACTTGGTGTCCCACCAAAGCCGCTCGATGAAAACCAAACTGCAGAGCTGGTTGCCTTATTGAAAAACCCACCAGCAGGCGAAGAAGCATTTTTGGTTGATCTGCTGGAAAACCGTGTTCCTGCTGGTGTAGACCAAGCTGCGTATGTTAAAGCTGCATTTTTGGCTGCTGTTGCAAAAGGCGAAGCCAGCTCACCATTAGTCACCAAACAACGTGCTGTTTATCTGCTGGGAACCATGCTCGGTGGTTACAACGTAGCACCACTCGTTGATTTGTTGGATAGCGCTGAATTGGGTGCTACCGCTGCTGAAGCATTGAAAAAGACATTGCTCGTATTCAACTCATTCCATGATGTTGAAGAAAAAGCAAAAGCAGGCAATGCAAACGCAAAAGCAGTATTGCAATCATGGGCTGATGCAGAGTGGTTCACTGGCCGTCCTGATGTTGCTGAAGAAATCAAAGTGACTGTGTTTAAAGTCACAGGCGAAACCAACACTGATGACTTGTCACCTGCACAAGATGCATGGTCACGTCCAGATATCCCACTGCATGCTAATGCAATGCTGAAAAACGTTCGTGATGGGATCAACCCAGAAAAAGCGGGCGAAATCGGTCCAATGACTCAGATCAAAGAATTACTGGCAAAAGGCAACAAAGTTGCTTATGTTGGTGACGTCGTTGGTACTGGTTCAAGCCGTAAATCAGCAACGAACTCTGTATTGTGGTTCTTCGGCGAAGACATGCCGCATATCCCGAACAAGCGCGAAGGCGGTGTATGTTTGGGCGGCAAAATCGCTCCGATTTTCTTCAATACCATGGAAGATGCAGGCGCGTTGCCAGTTGAAATCGACGTCAACAGCATGAACATGGGTGACGAAGTTGTTCTGAAGGTCAACAAAGACACCGCTACTGTGACTGCATTCAAAAACGGCGCTCAAATCGCTGAATCTGCACTCAAAACTCCAGTACTTCTTGACGAAGTTCGTGCTGGTGGTCGTATCAACCTGATCATTGGTCGTGGTTTGACAGGTAAAGCACGTGAAGCATTGGGTCTTGCACCATCAACTTTGTTCCGTCATCCACAACAACCTGCGGATACTGGCAAAGGCTACACCCAAGCACAAAAAATGGTTGGTCGCGCATGTGGCTTGCCAGAAGGCAAAGGCGTTCGTCCAGGTACATACTGCGAACCAAAAATGACCACAGTGGGTTCACAAGACACTACAGGTCCAATGACTCGTGATGAGTTGAAAGACTTGGCATGTTTGGGCTTCTCTGCTGACCTCGTCATGCAGTCATTCTGCCACACTGCTGCATATCCAAAACCAGTTGACGTGGTCACACATCACACATTGCCTGACTTCATCATGAACCGTGGCGGTGTTGCGCTGCGTCCAGGTGACGGTATCATCCATAGCTGGTTGAACCGTATGTTGTTGCCAGATACTGTTGGTACTGGTGGTGACTCACATACTCGTTTCCCAATCGGTATTTCTTTCCCAGCGGGTTCAGGTTTGGTGGCGTTTGCTGCGGCAACTGGCGCAATGCCACTCGATATGCCTGAGTCTGTATTGGTTAAATTCAAAGGCAAAATGCAACCTGGCATCACTTTACGTGACCTCGTGCATGCGATTCCTTATGCAGCGATTCAACGTGGCGAATTGACCATCGAGAAGAAAGGCAAGAAAAACGTATTCAACGGTCGTATCCTCGAAATCGACTTGAGCGAAATGGAAGGTCAACAATTGACCGTAGAACAAGCATTTGAATTGTCAGATGCATCTGCAGAGCGCTCAGCAGCAGGTTGTTCGATCACTTTGTCTGAATCATCAGTTGCTGAATACTTGCGTTCAAACATCACTATGCTGAAATGGATGATCGCAGAAGGTTACGGTGATGCACGTACAATGGCACGCCGTGTTGAAAACATGGAAAAATGGTTGGCTAACCCAAGCCTGATCAAAGCTGATGCGGATGCAGAATACGCAGCAGTTTATGAAATCGACCTGAACGACATCAAAGAACCAATCCTTTGCTGCCCGAACGATCCAGATGATGCAAAACCATTGTCACAAGTTGCTGGCGAGAAGATTGATGAAGTGTTCATCGGTTCATGTATGACTAACATCGGTCATTTCCGTGCTGCTGGTAAGCTCTTGGACAAAGTTGAAGGTGGTTCACTTGCAACTCGTCTATGGTTGGCTCCTCCAACACGTATGGATGAACATCAGTTGATGGAAGAAGGCTACTACAACATTTACGGTCGTGCTGGCGCGCGTACTGAAATGCCAGGTTGTTCACTGTGTATGGGTAACCAAGCACGTGTTGCACCGAACACCACTTGTGTGTCGACTTCTACTCGTAACTTCCCGAACCGTTTGGGTCAAGGCGCGAACGTGTATTTGGCTTCTGCTGAATTGGCATCTGTTGCAGCGGTACTCGGCAAGTTGCCAACTGTAGAGGAATACATGGTTTATGCGAATAATATCAACAGCATGTCTGCTGATATTTACAAATACCTGAACTTCGACAAAATGTCTGAATACACCAAAGAAGCAGACAAAATCGAAACTGGTAAAATCAGTGTTGCTCAGTTGACTTAATTAGTTAAATCGCTAAGTATGGAAGGCTAGCATTTATGCTAGCCTTTTTTTATAGAGCTATTGGATAAATTATTAATGAGTAAAGCTGGCAGTATTCTTGATAAAATTTTGGGAAATTCAGAAGAAGACTTAAAGAAATTAAATATAGGGTTAACTGAGCTAAGAGATTTGCATGAAAAATTATCTGCCAAATATAGTCTTAGATCAGATTTAGTCGAACTTACTGATCAAAGAAGAACTGTTGCTAAAGAGTTTTCTGCTGAAAAAGAAAAATTCTCACAAGCAATCGCGGAGTCTAATGTAGTTAAAAATCAGCTTTTAGCCCAATTAGCTAAATTTGAGGAATTTGATAATCAAATTTCTGAAATTAAAGAGTCGCTGGATGCTACAGATGACGATGGAGATACATATTATCAGAAATTACTTTCCATAACTAACTCTGAAAATATTGAAAGTATTTCTGCATTAATTGGCAAGATTAAATCGGAATATCAGTCACTATTTGAAGTTGATGGCAATAATGAGAATATTATTGATCGTATTAAGCAAGTAGATTCAGAGTTTCAGGATATGTATCATGAAATTTTTGTCAAAGAAATTAATGGGCATGATGGCGAGAAAACAACAAAATCTAGTCTGTCATATGCTCAGTTTAATCAGCTAAATGATTTTTATACGAAAGTATTTGTTGGTGATGAGTTCTTTGGTGGGGTGAGTTTACAAGAACAGACTGATACTTGGAGAAACGAGTTAGATAAGTTTTACACCAAAATATTTGGCAACGAAAAACAACCATCTTTAGAATTAGAGCTTGAAACTCGATTAGCCGCTTTAAAAGAAGTTGAGATTGAAGCAAAGAAAGTCATTGATTTATCAAGTGATGCAGGTTTAGCTGGCGGATTTGTTGAGAAAGGAAAACAAGCAAGAACAAATAAATTTATTGCTTTATGCGTGTTCATTTTAGCTTTAGTTTTATTAGCTCTTTTCAATTTTATTACTATAGATTTTACAAAACTTAATCAAATTACTATCCAATCAATAGTAATTCGCTTCCTAATCAACTTGCCTTTATTATGGTTGGCAACAGTGGCGAATATTAATCTAAATAAATATGCAAGATTAGAAGAAGAGTATGCTCATAAAGAATCATTGGCTAAATCATATGAAAGATATAAAAGCGAAGTTGAAAAATTAGATGATCTAGAACAAGTTGACAATTTAAAAGCTGAGTTAATTTCTATCAATTTGGAGGCTTTTAGGAAGAATCCTGCCAAAACAATGCATAAGGCTAAATCTAACTTACCTTTTTTTGGAGAAAGGAGTGTTCAGGTGAAAGCTAATGATCAGGATAAGAAAAAAGTTGATGATAAGAAAAAGCCTGATTCAGAAGATTAGAGAAAATAAGTATGCACCTCGAAAAAATCCTCCAATCCCAAGGCTTCGGTAGTCGTAAACAATGTCGTTCTCTCATCGAAAGCGGCAAAGTAAAAATCAATAACACACCATGCAGCGACCCAAAAGCTAATTTCCCAACTGAGAATTTAGAATTCACTGTTGCAGGTCAAACTTGGCAATATCGTGAAAAAATCTATATTGCCATGAACAAGCCTGCTGGTTTTGAATGTTCGCACAACCCGCAACATCATCAGAGTGTATTTAGTCTTTTACCACCACAACTGATTGAGCGTGGTGTGCAATGTGTTGGGCGCTTAGATCAGGATACGACAGGCTTATTGTTGTTGACGGATGATGGGGCTTATTTACATGCACTGACTCATCCACGCCGCCATGTGCCGAAGCGTTACCGCATCATCACGCATGAGCCTGTAACCTCAGCACAAATTGAACAGCTTGAAGCGGGTGTGGAGTTAAATGGTGAAAAAGAATTATTGCGCGCATTTGACTGCACATTAGAAGATAGCCAAATTTTGAGTTTTACGATTCATCAAGGCATTTATCATCAAGTGAAGCGGATGATCGCGGCAGTGGGTAATCATGTCGTTGCGCTGCATCGTGAGCAAATCGGGCAGTTTGAGTTGGAGGATATCTCAGAAGGACAATGGGTTTATTTGAGTAGTGAACAACAGCAGTTGACTAAACTCGATACTCCTTAGGTCGTTATGTAAGAACTTTAATATTTTAACTCCTAATATTGCTGTGTTTTTTATTAAAAAAAGGGGAGATGGATGAGTAATAACAATCCATTAAAACAAAAGACATTCGTTCAAATATTCTTTTATGCCTGCATCCTTCTGGTGAGTTTGAGCTGTACTAAAAAAACAACTAAGGTGCATGTACTAGATTCTGTATCGCCATCCATTTTGTATAGTACCGATGCTGATCGGCCTTTAAAGGTGCTTGCTGAAGCGCAATGGGGGCGTGAAATTGAAGGGGGCGTATATGGTTCTCAAGGGGAAACCGAGCAAACGCCATTAGGTACTAAGACGGTATCTTTGCCTATATTTATGCCACAAGTTGGTAATGAACCTGTGACGATCCATCTTCAATACTCAGGATTGAGAAATAGAGAAGGGCATCGTATTGGTGATCAGATTCCGATCATTGTCGAGGTGCATTGTCCAACGACAAAGGAAGAGTGTGGAATTGAGGGAGAACAATCTGTTATGCAATTAGGGAGTGATAAACCTTCGCAATATGAGTGGACTGATGTCAATCGAAATGGTCAGATGAAATATGTTCTTGTAGGTGACGCTGACATCAAATTAAATATCTCTGGCAATCATTCTGTAAAGGTTTATCTCTTATTTCTGGTTCCAAAATCCATCGAAACTCAATATATGAAGGCAACCGTATTCTATGGAGATTACGCTAAAACACCACCAGAACCGAAGCCATTTTTTCAAAATCCAACTTTTGTTTATGTATTGAAATTTATTTGGCTATTTGTTCCTCTTTTATTTTTGCTGTGTTATCAGGCAAATGAGGGTGTCCCAGAAAACACTCCTAGAATATTGGGGGGATTTTTTATTTTTGCTGGCACATTAGTGTGTTTGACGTTTTCAACTTTTCAATCGTGTGGTTTAGGACTATTGGTCGCTCTTGCGGGAGTGTTACTTGTTTTTGGACGTGTAATTGCAAGGACTATTTACCTTGTTGTGCTGATTGCTGTTTGGGGAACTGCGATTGCTATTTTTACTCAAGATGATAGTTATACGAATTTATTAAGACATATTTTTATGCCGACAGTATTTGCTTTGTATCTTTATTCAAATCGCGTAAGCCAACAGTTAAATTAGTGAAAAATTTGCTCATGACAAGCTGAGTTTTACACTGGGCTTGCTTGAGTAATTGATGCTAATCGTATGACCATGATGACAGGTAGGTTATAACCGTGTATTGATGATGTAAGTGTACTGTTGTTTTAGTGATTTTTGAGGGTTGGCTTGACTGATTCTGCCACTGTATATTCTTGTATGCGAAGTCATAGTATGGTATTTCTGAAACTGCTAATTTAGGCAAGGAGTGCTGTAATGTTCAAGAAAACAACAATAGCTGCGGCTATCACAATTTCAACAAGTGTATTGCTCGTCGCCTGCGGCGGTGGCAATGGTGACAATAACGGTACGGTAGTGGGTGCGTCAACGACAGGTAGTTTGCAAGGTACACCGACAACACCTCTGGCGTTGTCTGCCGCACAATTTACAGGTGCATTACAGACTTCATCGTCTGGTACTCAATTACTGCAACTCTCGACGGCTGGTACAGCAACGCCAAATGCGCTTCCATGCGGTGTAACAGTGAGCCATATCGTTTTTTCAACAAGTGGCGCAGCTAATGAGGCCACGAATGCATCTGCAGCAGTGATGGTTCCAACAGGCTCTAGCGCACAGTGTACTGGCGCACGCCCGATTGTGTTGTATGCGCACGGTACAACAGCAGATCAAACTTTTAATATGGCTAATATCACCACCAATTCTGAAGCAACACTTGTTGCAGCCTCGTTTGCGGCACAGGGTTATATTGTCATTGCGCCGAACTATGTGGGATACGATTTACCGACCAGTGGAACGGGCCCAACAACCCTGACCTATCATCCATATGTCAACTATAAGCAACAATCGCAAGAAATGATCGATGCTCTAAAAGCTGGACGTGCTGCATTGGGTACATCTACCGTTGCCTCAGGTAATACAGATTCTGGCAAATTGTATGTCACGGGATATTCCGAAGGTGGCTATGTTGCGATGGCTGCATTAAAAGGTATGGATGCAGCGGGTATTAAAGTGACTGCAGGCGCTCCAATGTCTGG
The DNA here is from genome assembly GCA_030150135.1 of Aquirhabdus sp. Classification (GTDB taxonomy): domain Bacteria; phylum Pseudomonadota; class Gammaproteobacteria; order Pseudomonadales; family Moraxellaceae; genus Aquirhabdus. The sequence goes on along the minus strand of JASLGO010000141.1, from coordinate 6,502 downwards.
ACCTTACGGTTTAGCGGCGTATGGCGATGCAATTTTCTATGGTAATACTCCATTGGGCGGTACATTATTTGCGCCACTATTAACGACTGGTTATCAGAAAGCATATGGCAATATCTATGCCCAGCCTTCGGACGCTTATACAGCCAGCTTTGCAAGTAATGTTGAAGGTATTCTTGCGAATCCTACATTTGCGGCTTCACTGTTGAGTGCAACAGCGCTACCAGGATTATTCCAAAGCATTCCTGATCCAACAGGTGCAACAACGCATCAGTTTGATCCTATTACTCAAACAGATCTCTCAACGAGTAAATTTAGTTTTGGTTTCTCTCCGACGAATTATGAAGTTCAGACAGCATATCGTGCAGCATATGTGAGGGATGCAGCTGCAAATCCAGATGGCGCAGTTCCTACCGTAACGACAGGTCTTCCTGCAAGTGCGCCTGCAAATCCATTGCGTCAGGCATTCAAGCTGAATGATCTACGTGGCTATTTACCATCTATGCCTGTGTTAATGTGTGGTGGTCATAATGATCCGACAGTATTTTTTAAACCAAATGGCCAATTGATGACAGGCGTGTTAGCAAACGTAGCATCATCAGGGACCCCTTTAAAATTTGCTTTACTTGATATGGATCAGACTGCTGCAAATGGAGATACAGGCGCAGTGCCATTTGCTTCAACAGGTACAACCGCAGGATTGAGTTCAACTGTTCTATCGACGATGGGTGCAGCTGCGACACAATTGCAAACAGGATTTGCTCAGTCTGTTCAGGCTACGGCAGCGTCTACTCCTACTGGAGTATCGCCAGCTGTTTATGTGGCAAGCCAATACCACGGTACATTGGTTCCACCATTCTGTACGATGGCGGCTCGTACTTTCTTCCAACAGTACTAAGTCGATTAGATTTTATTTAAGAATCTGATTGAACAAACGGCGATATGAAATCTTCATGTCGCCGTTTTTATTGCTTAATTATTATCGTAAACGATTCTCATTGACATTTATCCCTGTGGTTTAGTATTGTGCCGATTCAATTTCCTCATATTTAATTAATTTGTATATGCCTATCGGAACCCCATCTTCATTGTCTCAAGAGATCGAACAACAAATCATTGCACAACTATCTGGTACTCCAGAGCAAATTGCTGTGGGATTACGTTTGGCGGCGGAACAAGGTGTTGTTGAAGCTCAGGCATTATTTGGACAAGTTTTGCTTGATGGTCAGGGTGTTGCAGTCGATCAGATACAAGCCCTGCAATGGTTCAAAACCGCTAGTGAGTCAAATCATCCAATGGCAATCAATATGGTAGGCCGTTGTCTTGAGAATGGTTGGGGTATAGAGGCGAATCCGTCGGAGGCTGTGGCTTGGTACAAACGTGCCGCAGAATTGGGCTTGGATTGGGGAATGTATAACTATGCAAATATACTTGCTCGTGGCGTCGTTGTGCCACAAAATCGAGCTGAAGCTTGGCGATTGTATAACGCAGCAGTTTTATTGGGTCATGCAAAATCAATGAACATCGTTGGGCGATTTGTTGAGGAAGGATGGGAAACTCCTCAAGATTCAAAATTAGCAGCAGAGTGGTATCGTCGATCGGCTGAGGCAGGTGATTTTCGAGGTCAGTTTAATCATGCTTCGAAACTTGCCGAACAAGGAAAAGAGATTGAAGCGGCGGCATGGTTTCGCCAGTGTGCAAGTACGGCAACACAAGGTTTCAAGCAAAAGATGGCTCAGGTTCTGTTGCAGTCAGGCAAACCTATTTTCGTAAAAATCTCCGCAGAAATTTTGTCGGGACATGATGATGGACATTGATGGTTCATCTTGGTTTTTAGTGATTTTATAGAGTGATGTTATGACTCATATTCTAATAGATATTTCCAAGCAAACGCTGACGTTATCTTCAGCGGTAACGACGCGTGCTTATTCTGTATCGACTGCATTGAATGGCGTTGGTGAGATTGAAGGGAGTGAATGTACGCCACGAGGTCGGCATGTGATCACTGAAAAAATCGGTGGAGAGCTTCCTGTAAATGCTGTGCTACGAGGGCGTCAGCCAACTGGAGAGATTTATGATGAGGCTCTTGCGAACGCGCATCCTACGCGCGATTGGATATTAACTCGAATTCTCTGGCTGACTGGTTTGGAAGAAGGGGTAAATGCAGGTCAAAATGCGAATGGTATAAACGTCGATTCGCATGCACGTTATATTTATATTCATGGTACGCCAGATAGCGAGCCTATGGGTGTGCCTAAATCACACGGTTGTGTTCGCATGCGCAATCAAGACATTATTGATTTATTTAAACATGTAGATGTTGGCTCTACTGTAGAGATTGTTGAATCTGTGTGATCTTTTATTTTCTATAGAGATTATATTTTCAATACAGGTCATTACAGAGACAAGAATACTGAGCTCGTCGAAGTGTGGCTTTCGTAACATCGTGCTTTTTGATACTTTGACAAGCCCAGTGACCACGAGTTTAATATGCGATATTTCCTGATATAAAACGCATGAAAAACAGTCATATATATCAATGGTGCTGGTTTATAGTCAGGTTTTGTACGGCTTTTGAGCAGTCAAACGGTATTTTGTGGAAATGTCGGTAAAATCGTTGACACTGTTCCGAAATTCTCTATAATGCACCCCACGTTAAGCGAACACTGCTTCACAGTAACGGTAAACAATATTGGGCGTTTAGCTCAGTTGGTAGAGCAGCGCCCTTACAAGGCGCGGGTCGGCGGTTCGAGCCCGTCAACGCCCACCAATATTGTTCAGAGTTGTGTGAAGAGACTTTTGACAGAGTAATGATTTGTTTAGCTAGACCATTGCAGCGGTAGTTCAGTCGGTTAGAATATCGGCCTGTCACGCCGAGGGTCGCGGGTTCGAGTCCCGTCCGCTGCGCCATATATGAGATTAACCCGCCAAATGCGGGTTTTTCTTTTTAGTGAGAGTCACAATATTGGGCGTTTAGCTCAGTTGGTAGAGCAGCGCCCTTACAAGGCGCGGGTCGGCGGTTCGAGCCCGTCAACGCCCACCAATATTGTTGATTGATGTTGTAGAAGTAACACGACCTAGCAGCGGTAGTTCAGTTGGTTAGAATATCGGCCTGTCACGCCGAGGGTCGCGGGTTCGAGTCCCGTCCGCTGCGCCATATTGTTGAAAAAGCCTCAAACGATGATCGTTTGGGGCTTTTTTGTTTTTCTGTCTGTCAGTTTTTCACACTATTTTGCAGTAATTTTCATCTCATTCTGCAGTAACTTTTATATCTCATTTTGCATTTTTATATTTTCTTATGCTTTGGATGTGCTGATATCCATAATATGTGATAGCGTTACGTGATCCCATCTAATATTCCATTACGAGTCAGTAGCTGATTCTCTGATTAAGAGACGCGTCCATGAATGATGCCAAGAAGTTAGTGAGTTCCGTTGTAGAGTTAGAATCAAACCAATTTCAGCAACAACGGTTGCATGCATTTCGTCAGGATGTGATGTTAGACCATGATGCTGTGGGGCTTGCACAGCTGCTTGCGCGGAGAGAAGTGAGTGCCGCTGAGGTGTGTGATGCGGCAATTGGACGCGCAAAAAGCATTGATCCACAGTTGTGTGCGATTCAGCTTCCTTGCTTTTCGACAGCGCGCGCGCAGTCCCACCAGCGTAGTCAGGGGCTATTTGCGGGTGTTCCGACTTTCATTAAAGACAACATGGATGTGAAAGGACTGCCAACAAACTTTGGCTCGGCTGCATTCACTGCGAAGTCAGCTAAAGTGACAGATCCGTTTATCCGTCAGTTTCTTTCTCAGGGTTTCACCGTTCTAGGTAAAACGAAAATGCCTGAGTTTGGTTTAAATGGTTCTACTGAATATAAGGGTCAAGAGCCTACTCATAATCCATGGCATCTTGAGCATACCGCAGGGGGGTCATCAGGTGGAGCGGCGGCGTTGGTTGCTGCTGGTGTTGTGCCGATTGCCCATGGTAATGATGGTGGCGGCTCAATTCGCATTCCTGCGGCGTGCTGCGGTTTAGTGGGTCTTAAAGCAACGCGGGGTCGATTTGTTAAGAGTATCGCGGCTCGAATGTTACCAGTAAATATTATCTCTGAAGGTGTGCTGACTCGGAGTGTTCGGGATACTGCTCATTTTTTTGCAGGAATGGAACAAACCTACCAGAATCAGAAGCTCAAGCCGATTGGCTTGGTGGAAGGAGTAGGACAAAAGAAACTGAGAATAGGCGTGTGCTTTGACTCGATTCATCATCAAGCTGATCGTGAAACACGTGCGACTGTTGAATCCGTGGCAAAGCTACTTGAGGCATCAGGTCATCATGTCAGTGAAATGCCGTTTCCGATCAAAGCGCAGTTTGTGGATGATTTTACGTTGTATTGGGGATCTTTAGCGTTGGTGATGTCACGTCTTACAGGGCTGTTTACAGGAACTCAGTTTGATTTGGCTAAAGTAGACAATCTCACGCTAGGTTTGTCCAAACTGTATCAGCGGGATTTCTATAAAACACCTGCGATGCTTTACCGTCTGAGAAAGGCGGAAGCGGATTATCGAGCTATTTTTGCGAATTACGATGTGATCTTAACACCGACTATTGGACATACCCCGCCAAAATTAGGTCAACTCTCACCAGCGCAATCTTTCGAAGAAATTTTTGATAATTTACAGAAATTTGCCTGTTTTACGCCTTTCAATAATGCTTCTGGAGGTCCTGCGATTTCGTTGCCAGTTGGCATGAGTGAAGATGGTTTGCCAATTGGCTGTCAATTCATGGCGAATCATGGTGACGAGCGATTGCTGTTAGAGCTTGCTTTTGAACTTGAACAAAGCATGACGTGGCGCAAAATTTATGAAGTTTAAGTGATGGGGGAAACTTGGTTAATGTAAGTTTTTTTATTTAAAGGTTTTTATCTCTTGTATAGTTTGAATTGTCATTATGGCAATTCAAACCATCGCTTACAGCCTGCTACAAACCCTTTTAATTTGACTGCTTCTGGATCACTTGTACATTCAGCAGAACTCTTGAATCCATTTGCTTTTGCTGAGGTATAGCCGACGTATTCTCCAGTACCTTCTTTATATGGTGTGTCTCCGTAATATGTTGCGAAGGACAGCCATACTAGACCCCCAGTGACGATCATCGCGACGATAGTCGCAATCCAGAAACTTTTTCTCACTTTAATTTGAGCCATTGATCAGTTCCACTATATCGCTTTTTAGACACGCTGACTTTTAATTGATCTTATACTAATTCACTGAATTGTCGAATACATCACATGGTTTTTTCTAAGAAAGTTACCCACATAGCCTGCGGGTAAGGTTGTGGATAAAATTGAGTGGAACACGTGGAACTGGCGAATATACTGGGATTTATAGAGTTGATTATTTTTTGTCAGATGTTGTTTTAAAAATGTCGACTCATGTTTTAGTCAGTGAGTTGAGTTTTCATTATTTTGTCATGTAAGCGAGATATAGTGCATGGCAACAAAAGGATGCAATTAACACTGCGGAAGTTGTATAACAACACTATAAGCCCAGATCAAAAGATTTGGGCTTTTTCTTGTGGGCTTCTTTAAGGATTGTACCGACATGATGCCCGTACAATCCTTAAGTATCATTTCGCCATCAGCCAAAAGTGAATGAAAATATTTCGACATTGGGTTCGAGAAATTCAATGTCGAATGTTTGGTCTTGGACAGTTTGGGTTTGGCGAATTAATTGATATAAACGTTGTCCTGTGACAACCCCCATACCATTCTCATCTGTATCAATCCCGTGATTAGCGCCTGGTGCTGCACCATTCAAGGTAACTCTGAAATGGATTGGTTTTCCATCCGAACTGCCCATAACCAGATGTAAATCTCGCGCATGGAAACGATAAGACAAATGACCTTTGTAGCTAATCTGCACAGCGCGTTCAGATTCAATTCGCCAATTTCCATCAAGTGCCCATTCGTTGGTTTTTAACGCTTTGGGAATGTTATAGGTGCGCGATTGGTCTTGGATTTGTCCACCTTTTGAGACAAAGTTTGCGGCACGAGAGTAGCCAATATAAGTTTCAGGGGATTGTAAGTTATCCATATTAGCAGCCATGCCGACGCCCGTTGCAGAGTCTGTGACGAGATTTTTAGGCAGGTTCTTATCACCAGCTTCGGCTAATAATTGCTGAATCATTTTTTCTGACTCATCGTAGTTTCCTTCACCGAAATGATGACCACGAATCCGTCCTTGAGCATCAATGAAATAATGGGCTGGCCAATATTCATTTTTAAAGGCACGCCAGATGATGTAGTTGTTATCAATTGCAACGGGATAGGTGATTTTTAAGTCATGAACTGCTTTGGTGACGTTGTTAAGGTCTTTTTCAAATGCAAATTCAGGCGCATGAACACCGATTACAATGAGTCCTTGATCTTTGTATTTCTGCGCCCATGCATTGACATAGGGCAGGCTGCGTAAGCAGTTAATACAAGAGTAAGTCCAGAAATCGACTAAGAC
>JASLGO010000060.1 GCA_030150135.1 Aquirhabdus sp. | reverse complement strand
TGTTCAGCGATAATACGACGGATAGCGCGATGACCATCGGTTTCTACACCAACTTCTAAACCATTGCGAATTAAATAATCTTGGGTGAGTGTCGCAAGACGTTCATCATCTTCTACGATCAAAACACGGGGTAGTTTTTCTTCTTGCGTCATACTATTTGCTCCAAGCCCATTGGCTTTTTTCTCAGGAAAACATTGTTCATATTTTAAATGACTTGTGAAGAATTCTTGCTCATTCATACTAAGAACATCATAAACACGTCACTACACGGAATAAATCATGCCGTAATCCCATCTCGTTTACAATGTAAACGCGCATTGCTTCACGAAACTGATACATCGATACCACGTCAAAGCTGTAGAACAACGAAATTTAGTTACATTCCTTCCTCATTAAAAACACATTCGTCCGGAGTGTATTGACTTTTCGCCTCACACTGACCAAACATCAACACACCTTCGATCATGATCAAAATTTGCAATCAGAATAACTTTGTCAAAAAAAATTCATGTTCATGAAAAATTTTCCCCACAAAAACTGAATGACAGGTAAAGGATTGTTCTTGGAAGTTTTAGCAAAAGTTATCCCATGCTTATCCACAAGTTTACCCACAACGCCACTCATCAATCCGCACTTGCAGTCGGACAAAAAAAACCGTATCTTGTGCCTAGATAGATTTAGACATACTATAAGTTGTGTTTCGAATGTTTTATAGACACCAAACATTGGCATGATTTTGGCTTAGTCCAAGCATTGATATGAACAGATTGACCATAACGGTTTACACCAACCGCTGAATGAATTTTTAACTAATTTTTTTAGATGAAACCGTCTTACTTTTTTAAATGATTGAATTGAAATTCTGCAAGGAGCTCAAATGAACGTCGCCACCAATACAACCCTTGATCAGGCAAACTCTGCCACGATCCCTGGACAACTACGCGTGATCAAGCGTGGTGGTTCAGTCGCGGTTTTTGATGCAGAAAAAATCAGCGTTGCAATCACCAAAGCATTTCTCGCAGTCGAAGGCAAAGAAGCCTCTGGCTCAAGCCGTGTATTCGAGCGCGTTCAACAATTGACTGATATGGTCATGGGTACGTTTAAACGCCGTCTCCCTTCAGGTGGAACAGTTCATATCGAAGAAATTCAAGATCAAGTTGAATTGGCATTGATGCGTACTGGCGAGCACAAAGTCGCTCGCGACTATGTGATCTATCGCGAACAACGCGCAAAATTACGCGATGGCGACATTTCTAAAGCACATCCAACACTCAATGTTGTCGACAAGAAAGGTCAGCGTAAACCGCTTGATCTCGGTCTACTTGAACGCACCATGCAAAAAGCCGCCGAAGGTCTAGAAGGCATTAATGTTCAAGACGTGATTGATGAAACCATCAAAAATCTCTATGACGGCGTCGCAGCAGAAGATGTTGCAACAACCATGATTCTTGCAACGCGTACACGCATCGAATCTGAGCCGAACTACACTTATGTCACAGCACGCTTGCTGCGCGAAGACTTGGTGAAAGAAGGTTTGACTTTCTTAGGTCTGCCATTAGACACGCCAGAAGGTGAAGCGTTAGAAACCTATCTAAAACGTGCGATTGAGTTAGAACTGGTTTCACCAGAACTTCTCAACTTTGACCTGAATGTCCTCAAAGCCGCGATTAAACCAGAGCGTAGCGCACAATTTACTTACCTCGGTTTACAGACCCTGTATGACCGCTATTTCTTACATAGCAATGACGTGCGCTTTGAATTACCACAACTGTTCTTTATGCGTGTCTCTATGGGTCTGGCGATCAATGAAACCAACCGTGAAGAACATGCGATTGAGTTCTACAACTTATTGTCTAGCTTTGACTACATGGCGTCGACACCTACCCTGTTTAACTCAGGCACATTACGCCCACAATTATCGTCTTGCTATCTGACCACTGTGCCAGATGATTTGCATGGCATCTATGGTGCGATTCAAGACAATGCGATGCTCTCCAAATGGGCTGGCGGTTTGGGCAATGACTGGACTCCAGTACGCTCATTGAATGCCTATATTAAAGGCACCAACGGTAAATCACAGGGCGTTGTTCCATTCCTGAAAGTGGCGAACGACACAGCTGTTGCGGTCAACCAAGGTGGTAAACGTAAAGGCGCAGTCTGTGCGTATCTTGAAACATGGCACTTGGACATCGAAGAATTCCTCGACTTGCGTAAAAACACGGGCGATGACCGTCGTCGTACGCCAGACATGAACACCGCAAACTGGGTTCCTGACTTATTTATGCAACGCGTGATTGAAGATGGCGATTGGACATTGTTCTCCCCATCTAACGTACCAGATTTGCATGATCTGACGGGTCTTGCGTTTGCAAAACGCTATGCTGAATACGAGCAAATGACTCAGGAAGGCACCATCAAGCCATTCAAGAAAATCAAAGCTCAAGATCTATGGCGCAAAATGCTGTCGATGTTGTTTGAAACAGGTCATCCTTGGATCACATTTAAAGACGTGTGTAACTTGCGTTCACCGCAACAACATGTCGGTGTGGTTCACTCATCGAACTTGTGTACTGAGATCACCCTCAACACCAGCGCGGACGAAATCGCCGTGTGTAACTTGGGCTCGATCAACCTTGTTCAGCACATTACCGATGGCAAGTTAGATCATGACAAATTGCAACGTACGGTCAAAACTGCGATCCGTATGCTCGATAACGTCATCGACATTAACTACTATGCAGTGCCACAAGCGAAGAACTCAAACTTCAAACATCGTCCAATCGGTATGGGCATCATGGGCTTCCAAGATGCATTGTATGAACTAAACATTGCTTACGGCTCACCAGAAGCGGTGCAGTTTGCAGATACTTCAATGGAAGTGATCAGCTACCATGCGATCAGCACATCAAGCGACTTGGCAGTTGAACGCGGTGCGTATAGCACGTTCAAAGGTTCACTGTGGGATCAAGGCATCATGCCAATTGACTCACTGGAAATCGTGGCAAAATCACGCCCAGACCGTATGTTTGAAGTGGATCGTAGCCAAACCTTAGATTGGGCAGCTCTGCGCGCTAAAGTTCAAAAAGACGGTATGCGCAACAGTAACGTGATGGCAATTGCACCGACTGCAACCATTTCGAATATCTGTGGTGTGGCGCAATCGATTGAACCCACTTATCAAAATCTGTACGTGAAATCGAACCTGTCTGGTGAATTCACCGTGATCAACCCTCACCTCGTTCGTGCGCTGAAAGCACGCGGTCTGTGGGATGTGGTCATGGTCAATGACCTGAAACACTATGAAGGTTCTGTGCAACAAATCGGTCGTGTTCCAGATGATCTAAAGGCTCTGTTTGCGACTGCGTTTGAAGTTGAACCACGCTGGATGGTTGATGCTGCAAGTCGTCGTCAGAAGTGGATCGACCAAGCACAATCATTGAACTTGTACATCGCGGGTGCATCGGGCAAAAAACTCGATACCACCTATAAAATGGCATGGTTACGTGGTCTGAAAACCACTTACTACCTCCGTGCACTCAGTGCAACATCAGCCGAGAAATCGACGATTAACACAGGTGCACTGAATGCTGTAAGCGCAAAAACTCCAACCTTAGTGCCGCCTGTAAACAGTGCAGCACCAAGTGTAACTGAGTCTGTTTCGATCAATGAAGCTGATCTGGCGTTCTCACAAGCCGCACCAGTTCCATTGGCGTGTTCGATTGATAATCCAGATTGTGAAGCGTGCCAATAAGTTAGCTCGCAACTCAAATCTGCTTAACAATTCTGTTCGTTTTAGTGCTTTTATGTCACACGAATCTCTGGTATTTATAGTAGAGATTCGTATGTTAAAAGAGCAATAGTACGAAGAATGCAAGGCAAAGGATGTCAAGTCATAAAGCGTAATGTAGTGATGTAAAAGCAACACAGTGATGTATTCACAAGGAATCCAAGAGTCCGATAAACAAAAAAGCGAGGAGACAGCAATGAGCACGAAATCTGCAAAGAAAGAGTTTGTTGACGCAATCCGTGATAAGAAACGCGTCAAAGTGATTTTCTATTCCCAAGAGGAAAAACGCTTTCTAGTTCGTGTCTGTGCGCCAATTGATTACGGAATGGATGCAGGTGTTAGCGCATCGAACGCAGGTGCAGAACGTTTGCACTTCTGGGACTATGAAGGCAAAAAAGAAGGTCAAAATGCGGATCAAACCGCACATACCTTAAGCCTGCGTGCTGACCAAGTGCGCAGCATGAATGTGCTGGACGAGTTCTTTGACCCAAGCGAGTTGGTCGCCAACAACTCGAGCAGTACAGGTCGTAGCTACTCGTAAGTCGCATCGCTAGAAATGGTGCTGCAAAGGTCAATCCAATGCAGCATAAGTACCTTTTTCATTTCGTTGAATCCTAGAATAAACGCCCCCAAATCATGATTGTTGAAGTATTCATTCAACAGTTATTTAGGGAGTTTTTTTCAAAGTTCACGAATACAGACCACATGATCCACAAATCAGCATGCAACGTGATCTCGCCGACCCGTCATTGATTTAAAGATTGAAGCCATATATTGAGTAAATGAGGAAAACCAAATGTCTATTATCAGCTGGGACGATTTCAATGATGAAGAAAGCGCCGTCGCGACCTTACCGCAACAAACAAACCCGACAAAACCTGCGGTCGCACCAGTTGCGCCGTCAGCACAGCCAGCACCGTCTGTGGCTACTACTCCATCCCATGCAGCCCCAACTCTCTCTGCTGGCGCCAGTGCCATTGAACGTGCAGAACATTCTGTAGAGCATCTGGATGTTGCGGCGGGTTTAGAAGACTTGGAAATGGGCGCACAGCGCATTCAGGTTGACGACAAACGCATGATCAACTGCCGTGCTGATTTGAATCAGCTTGTACCGTTCAAATACGAATGGGCATGGCAAAAATACCTTGATGGTTGTGCAAACCATTGGATGCCACAAGAAGTAAACATGACCGCAGATATCGCGCTGTGGAAATCTGAAGGTGGTCTGACTCCTGACGAACGTACCATTGTGATGCGTTCACTCGGTTTCTTCTCCACTGCGGACTCGCTCGTTGCCAATAATTTGGTATTGGCACTGTATCGTCACATTACCAATCCAGAATGCCGTCAATATTTGCTTCGCCAAGCGTTTGAAGAAGCGATTCACACCCATGCATATCAGTACTGCATTCAGTCGTTAGGCATGGATGAAGGCGAAGTGTTCAACATGTATCGCGAAGTGCCAAGCGTTGCCAAGAAAGCCACTTGGGCATTGAAATACACCCAAAACTTGAGTGATCCAACGTTCCACACGGGCACACCTGAAAACGATCAGCGTTTGCTGCGTAATCTAATTGCGTTTTATTGTGTACTGGAAGGGATTTTCTTCTATTGCGGATTTACGCAGATTTTATCGATGGGTCGTCGTAACAAGATGGGCGGCGTTGCTGAGCAATTCCAGTACATCTTGCGTGATGAGTCAATGCACTTGAACTTCGGGATTGATGTGATCAACCAGATCAAGAACGAAAATCCTCATCTGTGGACGCCTGAGTTCCAGCAAGAGGTGATTCAGATGATTCTGGAAGGTGCGACGATTGAGATTGAGTATGCGCGTGACACGATGCCACGTGGTGTGCTGGGTATGAATGCGGCGATGATGGAGGAGTATCTGAAGTTTATCGCGAATCGTCGTTTGAATCAGTTGGGATTGCCTGAGCAATATGCGGGTGTGACGAATCCGTTTGGTTGGATGTCTGAGATGATGGACTTGCGTAAAGAGAAGAATTTCTTTGAGACGCGTGTGACTGAGTATCAGACTGGTGGGGCGTTGAGCTGGTAAAGTTTTGCAACCGTCACGCGACACATGGTTTGTCATTTGCGACGCATGGTTTGTCATTGGACGTCACATGGTTTGTCATGAAAGCCATACAGTAAAAGGTTGCTTGGGGGTAGCCTTTTACTATCAGAAAATAAATCCTTGTCCTTATGCGTCGAACAACAAAGTAATGTATGAACAACACATAAGAAAATATCAAATATTGCAGCAACGCATATAGCATGCTTATCGCAATTAAAAATACTGATGCATCAATAAGATATATTGATGTAAATTCACTTGATGCTTTTTTCAACTGTAGGGGTGTCTCTTGCGAATTTTGGAAATTGAAAACGAGTTTAGAGACATTGTAAGCAGAATCATCACTCAAGTTGAACTATCAACAAAACAAAATAGATTTGACATAAACTTGGTATTAGAAGATGCCTTTATTCCTATCCTCAAACCGATTTTCAATTTATCTAACCTCTTCAACCTTAATCGCAAACAAAAAAATTTTCCAGGAATTGATCTTGGCGATGAGCATGACCGTGTTGCATTTCAAATCACATCAAGCACTACATTAGACAAAGTAAAAAAAACAGTTACTAAATTCAAAGAGCACTCTTTTTATAACTCTTTTGATGAACTATATATTTTGATGTTAACTCAAAAACAAAGCTCATATAGTCAAAATGCAGTAGATCAAATAACTGATGGCATGTTCAACTTCAACACATCGAAGCACATTATTGATCTGAGTGATTTGCTTGGGCTTATCACCGCTTTACGAATTCCAGCTCAAGAACGCATTCTCAAAGAGTTCAAACTAATCCTAGGTGAGATTGACTCTCAATTATCCTATCAGGCGGAGGGTGAAGAGCAAACTTATACGCTACTCACCAATCTAGTTTCTGTTGAATTTCCAGAGCAAATCTATGTTGCAGACCTAATCATTGATGAGAAAGAAACCATCAAAGAAGCTAAGGAACAGCTAAATTTTAGAAAATCAAGAGCAAATAAAGGTCTAATTGTTAAGCTTGCGTTATCACTAGCTCACAAGTCAACCAGCGCTTGGGTTTGCTATGAAAACAAGATTTTTACCTTTATTAATTTAGAAACTGACTACGATACTTTTAAAGGAATAATTGATTACGACAGCATCGAGGTATTGACCTCACATGACCTCTGCAACAGTGGCGTAATAGACAATATCAATATTTTTAAACAACTCCTCCTAAACTCCTCGCTCGAAAGATTTAAGTTCCTAAACATAAAATGGAACAATGAAACTAGAAGCTGTTATTTTACTTCTGAAGAAGACTCACGGGCTGAAACTTGGATTGGAAAGAAAAAGGCTACTAGGACAGTTTATGAAAAAGTAATGTCAAAAAAAGACCCTTCAAAGATAGCTCACTTTAAACACCTCAGTTTCTCACTATATTTCATGAATATTGAAGAACAATGGTTCTGTAATATTGTTCCTAGTTGGCTCTACACATATAACGGCTACCGCAAATCACGATACCATGAAGACCTTCTATCCAAACAGAAGCGACTAGAACACAACCAATCCGTCAAAAACCTAGTCAGATTTTTAGCCTATTTTCTTACAAACGATACTCCAGATAGAACAGTTGACGTTACATATAAAAACCTTTTAGAAATGACGAGTGAAGCTGGACCAATACTTACCGACGCATCAATCGCTCCAGATGAGACAGACTTAATCTTGGAGGAAATGTAATGAAACTTAAAATCCTAAAAGAACCATTCCTTGAGTTTGGGAACGGCGTACATATTTGCCCCAAAGCAGGTATTGAGACCATGGGGGTTTATGATAAAAAGGATGAATTAAGACGTAATGAGTTACGCGTTGGAATGGTAGGTCGAGGCGAAGGCATTGATATGCTAGATGTCTGGCTTGATTATTGTACTCATGCCATTCTTGGGAAAGCAGAAACTAAGTACCCAAACTTATTCCGTGGTTTTGGTGGGATTAATGAAAATTATGGATTCTATACTCGACTAATCCGCTCCCCCCAGTTAACAAGAACGATTCAACGCACTGAAATAAATAAAATTATTAAGCTAAAAACACGAGACGAGCGTATTCAAAATTGTGTTGAATTGTATTACGACCAAATTCGTTTTCTATCGGAAAACCGATCAATAGACGTTATCGTTTGCGCAATTCCTGAAGACCTATATAAAGCACTGACCAAGGAAGTACCTCAAGCTGAAACAGCCTATGAGGATGATGAAACTATTGAAGCAGAAGAAGTCGAATTTAACTTTCGTCGACTCCTAAAAGCAAAATGCATGCATTTAGGCGTACCACTTCAACTCGTACAAGAAACTAGCCTTGATAAAGATAAGTTGGCGGGACGGCAAGATGTCGCCACAAGAGCTTGGAACTTTTGTACCGCGCTATATTACAAAGGAAATAAAACAGTTCCCTGGCGGTTAGTAGAAGATAAACATAAGCCTAAGACCTGCTATATCGGTGTGGGATTCTATTACAGCCGTGATGGGGAGACTGTATCGACCAGTCTCGCTCAAGTATTTGATGAATTTGGTCACGGCGTCATTCTTCGAGGAAGCCCTGTCTCATTAGATAAAAGTGACAGACGTCCATTCATGACAGAAGATCAAGCTTATGAGCTCTTATTAAATGCTTTAACCGAATACGATCGCGCGCTACACCAAATGCCTGCAAGAATTGTAATTCATAAGTCGAGTAAATTTAGAGAATCGGAGATTCAAGGTTTTTCAAAAGCAATTGAAGAAAAAGGTATTAGATCAAAAGACCTAGTATCTATTACGAACACGAATGTACGGCTATTTGGAGAAGGCATTTATCCTCCTCATCGTGGAACCTTAATGACTCTCAATGAGAATTCAGCAATCTTATACACAAAAGGTTTCATAGATTTTTATAAAACCTACCCAGGAATGTATGTTCCTAGCCCATTATTAATTTCAGCCCATGAAAATGACTCATCTCTGGAAGAACTATGTAAAGAAATTCTAGGTCTGACAAAAATGAACTGGAATAACACTCAACTAGATGGTCGGCTCCCAATTACCTTAGAGTGTGCTCAAAAAGTTGGAGATATCATCAAATACATCCCTTACAACGAAAATCCTCAAGTAAACTATAGCTTTTACATGTAGTTATGCATTTAGCACTACAAAAAAACTACTTCCCAGATAATGATAACTTATCAGTAGTCAGATGACACATAAGTTATCATGGAAAGAAGCGCTCTACCTTGCCATTTTCAAGCAACTTCCAGCCCCATTGCTTAAGTTTATGATTTATATTTTCTTTATAAAATTCGTCTGAATCACGTTTTGTTCTAAATGCAATAGGAGCCATAAAAGCACACCTCAAACTATATCCCATTTTCCCATCAAGCAAATCCGACATTGCTCGATTCCAGTCTTGAGGTTCATCACCTATTAACTCTCTATCTTCCATAGCAAGTAGAAGATTGCCGATTTTCATAACCTCACAAGCAAATTGCCTTCCATCGTCAACACTTATTCTCCAAAGCCCCTCATGAGCAAGTGGAAACACATATAGATTCATGAGCACGACTAACACGCGGCGCAAATTGAAATATAGAATGCGAGTGCATATGATTAATAATGTTCTATAAACTGATAACCCGATTTCAAACGCTTTTTCCCGATCCCCTCGTTTATCTGCAATCCGTAAAAAAATTACCTGCGCTGCCAGAGCATCCAATCCAGCCAATCGCTCAAGTCTTCTTAGTTGACCACGCGATAACGCATGCGCTAATTGATCTGAAGACTTAAATAAAACTCTCTGCACTTCTGGGGTAAGTTGGCTAATACCATGTTTTATATACCAACTTAGGGTCTTTCGACCTCTTATTGCCTCCCATAAAACACTATTTAAAATGTCTTCGCTTCCGCTTACATGCGATTCAACTAATTGGACAAAACTCGGTTGAGGAGTATGAATACCTTTTTGATAAAGTTTCCACCGCTCAGGAAAACCAATTTCCCCATTCTTATATCTAACAAATTTATCAGGTTGGAAAAATTTTTCTATTTGATCTGAAGAGCTTAATGATAATTTCTGCCTTACATATTCATACCAGAGCACGACTCGAATAATATCTACGTCTTCACGTTGCTTTTTATGTTTGTATGCCATGTTCCCTCTTCAACACAAGTTCGCTAAACGTAACACAAGTTTTTAAAAATGATTTTTAACTTTAAATATCTTATAGATATACAACAAAACACTAAAAAGAACAGTGTTTTTTTTACCCTTTGATGAATTATTTCCCTGAATATATGATGTAGTCGTGACCGAATATGACGGAGCCCAAAATGCCAAACGCAATTCCAGTTAGTGCAGAAATGATTGAGAGGGATCTTTTTGAGCGTCATGGCCCCATGATCGCTGACGATGCCTTGCGAATTGCGTTGGGATATAGATCGACGGAGGCCTTTCGACAAGCACTCACCAGAAAAACTGTACCAGTCCCTGTCTTCTCAGTAGAAAATCGTCGAGGAAAATATGCATTAGTCAAAGATGTGGCTTTATGGCTTGCAAATCAGCGCAATGCTGCTTTAAGTAAGCACTTATCTGTTGATATTGAAGACAAGCAACTCAATTCAAACTGATAATAAAAACCCATTTTTACGATAGAAAAGGAGTCTCATCTATATGACATAAAAGAAAATTTAGACAATAAAAAACGGATCCATAAGGATCCGTTGGTGGCTCTATACTATTAAGTACAAAGACCGTAGCAATCCAAGTATCTTCTGTATAAAGCCGCCAGTCAAGTCCTGCGATTAATTTTTCAAATCGCGACGGATTAACTCGTTTCTGAAAACTCAGAGACGTCATGCGAACATACTGGAGATACAGGCATGTCTAGTCACCTATTTACCCAAGAAAAACATAGCATTCATCGATTCATTCTGGATCAAATTGCGAATGCGTTCCAAGCCACACCAAACATTGCTGCAACACTGCATGGTCAACGCAAAATCTATCAGGGATGCTCTGGCCGTCGGACATCTCTTTTCCCTAGTACTAAATGCGGTGGAGCTATTCCATTAGAGAGTCGTCTTGAACTTGTGCATGCTATTTGCCTTGAAAGAGACCCTACCGTTCAAAGCTACCGGACTCAGGCAATTAAAATACCTTTAAGTCCAAATAACTTCTGCATTCCTGATTTTCTCGTTCAAACCATTGATATTAAGTATGAAATTCATGAGATTAAACCATCAATTGCCAGTCTTTCACCGCAAGAATTAGATCGTTTCGAAAAAATAGCAAATCTATTAGATCCATTAGGTATCGAATTCAAACTCATTGATCAACATAGCCTTCCCTCTCTCAAGCAACAACAGCAATTACTCTATTGGTACCAAAGAGGGCATCAACACTCTTGGAGTCAAATTGAAATTGAGCTAGCGACCAAAACACTGCAACAAAGAAATTTTGACGGCATATCTCAAATATACACCTTGCTCAGAAATGAAGGTTTAGACCTCGAATTGGGTGATTACTTACTTTTTCATGAAGTGATCTCCCTAACTCCTCAAAACTACTTTAGAGGAGTTGCATGAGATGGATAAGTCACTATTTCTACCTTACCCAGGTATCCGTTTCATTTTTACAGGACACGATTCTGAATTCGAGATCACTTCAACTAATTACGGCATGATTCGATATGCCGCGATTGCTGGAGGAAAGCCTTTTTCAATCTCCATTGAATCATTTACAGAACGTTATACCAGTGGGGAAATTGAGTGTATATTTTTGCCGACTAGAGAGCTTATAAATCCTAGCAAGTCAGCAGAAATTAGACGCAAAGAAAGATACGTTCAAGCTGCTCTAGGGATGCTTTTTTATCCTACAGCCCTTGAGCCGCTAACAGACCTTATAAAGAATGTTGCCTTAGAAATCGAAGATCAATCTCCGCCGTCAGCACGAACAGTTTCCCGTTGGATTTATAGATATAGGAGCAACAATAACAATGCTTTAAGTTTAAATAATCAATTTAAGAGCAATAATTATCTAAGATTTCCACCCGAGATATATCAGATCATTCTCCTTGGAATTCACGATGTTTATCTCAAACCAGAGTACCGAACTAGTAAAGATGTACAAGCATTCATTCTTGGGAAATGTGCAGAATTGGGGATTTCAACAGAATATATTCCAAGTTGCAGAACGATCCAAAGATACATTAATAAATTGGATCCATTTGAAGTCACCAAAATAAAAAAAGGGAGTCAGGTTGCCAAAAAATTGTTTCGGGCTGCTGGAGTAAGCGCCCCAAGCCCATACGTCCTTTATGTCGTTGAAATCGACACACATTACTTAGACATTATTGTGGTCGATCCAGCAACAGGTGAACCTCTTGGCCGACCATTTTTAGTATGTGCCATCGACGTATTTTCACGTGCAATTGTTGGCACCTATATCAGTATGTTCCCGCCAAGTGCGATGACCACCCTTGCCGTGATTAAAGACATGATTACTCGCCCTAGTCGAGGACTTCCAGGTGGTATCCCATCTATTATTATTCCCGACAATGGCGTGGAGTTTAAAAATAACGCCCTAGCAAGAGTCTGTGAACAACTTAAAATCACGATCACACCATCTCAAATCCGCGATCCAGATAATAAGCCCCATATTGAGCGGTTTTTTGGAACATTAACAAAGGGATTTTTTCATAAGTTATCTGGAACTACATATTCCAATCCACAGGAAAGGGGAAGTTATAACTCTTCAGATAAGGCGATATTCACCTTAGACCAAGTCAAAACATATGCCGATCGCTGGATAGGTAATGTATATCAGCAAAGGATGCATACCTCCACTGGAAGAGCACCTCTAGCTCTTTGGGAATCAGCAATTGAACATGTAAAACCATCATCATTAACGCTCACTGATGCCGATATTATCTGTCGACGTCCAGTTGAACGAACTATTAATCATGGTCAAGTGATCATTGATGGGATTACATACCATTCACATGCATTAGCAACGCTACGTGCAAATGGGGTCAAAAAAGTCATTGTGCTTATTGATGACTTAGATCTAAGTAAGGTTTATATCGTTCAACCTCATAAAAAAGATGAAGTAATTCAAGCTTACTCAACTAATCCAGACTACACAAAAAACCTCTCATATGATGTTCATATGGAAGTTCAGAAGCGTAAAAAGCTTATGAGCAAGTCCGATGAACTCAAATACGGCAAAGATATCGACTTATACAATTGGTATCGATTAATGCAGGACATTCAAGCCGACTTAGTTAAGACAAAACCAAAGCTTAAGCAATTTAAGCTTGATCTTCCCCAACGATTTAAAGAGCTAAACCAAGCTAAAACGAGAGAGCCTCAACCTAATACTGCAAATCTGATAACTCTCAAAGAAACAACGCCAGCTCTACCCCAAGACTCCACTGAACTTGTATCTCAATCATTTGTATCCATTGAGGTGAGCCGAAATGAAAAATTTTAAAGAAACCTACTACGAACGCGTGGCTCCACTCAATGATGTAGTCATCGTTTATCCTGAGTTTGAAGCAGCTTTCATTGGTATTCAACAATGTGTCCAGCGCAGCAAAGCATTTGGAGAGCCGATTGGCAGTGTTCTTACTGGTGAGGGAGGTCTTGGCAAGACTACTGTTTGCTATGCGATTCTGAATCAAATGCCGAGTTATAAAAGAACGATGGATGGCTATACGAAAAAAGTGACTCCAGCCTTTTATATTGAAGTGCCCTCTCCCATCACAGTGAAATCATTGGCGGCTGCAATGCTCAAAAAACTTGGCGATCCTGTTTTCGGTCAAGGGACGGCTGCTCAACTTACGGATCGATTAATTCATTTTTTGAAGGTGTGTGAAACTGAATTAGTTTTCCTTGATGAATTTCATCATCTATTTGACAGAAATAGTACAACAGCAAAGTTAAATATAAACGTGATCAATTGGCTAAAGAACTTAGTCAATGAGACCAAGATCAGCTTTTGCCTCGTTGGACTGCCTGAATTTGTCACACTCCTCGACGTCGATAGTCAGATTGCCAGACGCTTCCAATATCGTTTCCGCTTAAAACCACTGTCTCTTGGGTCTCATCATCATGGAACTCTCTACCCATTTTTAAATCAAATCGCCATCAAAGCTGCGGAGAAAGTTAACGTGACTTTTGATCCACCACTGAACTGCCCACTATTTGCGATGCAGATCTATGTGTCGACCAAAGGCTTCCAAGCCTATGTCATGGCCTTGATCCGAGAGAGTATTGCTGAAGCTTTAGCTCATGGTCGTGAAGTCGTCGCACCTGAAGACTTTAGCCAGATCTGGAAACAAGGAGTCACCTCTTTTATCTGTCAAATCGCAACAGATCCATTTCAAATGTCGATGACTCAACTGGCTACATATCTAAGAGGTAATGTTTAATGTTGCCATCAATTCCATTATTAATTCAGCCAATTCCATATCCTGATGAATCGGCTGCTAGTTTTCTTTGTCGGCTCATCAATTTAAATAAATTTTCATCTTT
>JASLGO010000172.1 GCA_030150135.1 Aquirhabdus sp. | reverse complement strand
GCTCACAGCGCAAGGCGAAACGATCTTGGATCGGATTTATCACATTGATCGTGGTTACGAGCATGTTGAAGAAAAATTACGCGGCTTAGGTGCTGTGATTGAACGAGTAAAGTAAATGAGTGATGCAAACGCTGATGCCGTCATGGGCAACTTTGATCATGGTTTAACGCTGGCACTGAGTAAAGGACGGATTCTGAAAGAAACCTTACCTTTGCTGAAAAATGCAGGCATTGAGCTGCTTGAAGATCCAGATAAAAGCCGTAAGTTGATTTTTCCAACGACGCATCCCTTGGTTCGAATCTTGATTCTACGTGCCAGCGATGTGCCTGCGTATGTGGAAAATGGCGCGGCGGATATTGGTGTCGCGGGCAAAGATGTGCTGATGGAATATGGCGCACAAAACGTTTATGAGCTGATTGATCTCAAAATTGCCAATTGCCGTCTGATGACCGCAGGTCGTGTTGATGCAAATGGTCAATGGGAACGACCTGCGGGGCGTTTAAAAATTGCCACCAAATATATCAATCTGACGCGTCAATATTACGCCAGTCGTGGTGAGCAAGTGGATGTGATTAAGCTCTACGGCTCAATGGAACTTGCGCCATTGGTTGGCTTGGGTGATTTGATTGTCGATGTCGTCGATACTGGTAATACACTGCGTGCCAATGGTTTGGCTCCATTTGATGAGATTGCCAAGATTTCATCACGTTTGATTGTGAATAAAGCCAGTTATAAACGGAAGCAAGCTGTGCTGAGTCCAATTTTGGCGGGGATTGAAGAAGCGGTTGGGTGAGTGAACGATGTGGTGGACAATCGAATTTGTTGTAGGGACAGACCTGAGGTCTGTCCGAATCTGATCATCTAAAGAACGGGCGCACTCAGTGCGTCCCCTACAGATTATTAAAAAATAATAGCTTACCCAGCCAACTCTGCCTTAATCTTCTCCGCAAACCCCTGAATCTTCTGCATATCACCTATTTGTGATCCGTGTTCACGCTTCATCAGTGCGCCAAGTGAGCTAGGGATAATGTGGAAATGCACATGCGGAACACTTTGTCCTGCCGCTGCGCCATTCAACTGCATCAATACAAAACCATCAACACCCATCGCTGTTTTAACGGCCTTCGATACTTTCTGCACGCTATGAATCCACGCGGCAGCACCTTCTGGTGATAAATCGAGAATCGTTTCCGCGTGCTCTTTGGTAATAACCAAAGTATGACCGTCGGCTTGCGGCATGATGTCCATAAACGCAAGAGTATGTTCGTCTTCATAGACTTTGGTACAAGGAATTTCACCGCGTAGGATTTTTGCGAAAATATTATTGCTGTCGTATGCCATTTGAAAAGTGTCCTATTCCGATGAGTCTGCACTTGCGATTTTGTGTGCTTCTACACAGAGCATTTGTATAGAAGCAAATTTATCAAGAGCTTGATAGTATCAGAAAATCCTTACAGTCCTTGATGATGATCAGTAAAAAAAATCGCACGAGAATAAACGCGTGCGATGGTTTGAATGATCTCATCAAACAGGGTCATTAATAACTATATTTCAATCCTACAGCAGTGAGAGTCGTGCGCGAACCACCGATGTCAGCGTTGATTTTTTTATAATCGAAGCTGACTTGACCTGATAGTTTATCGGTCATCATGACAGACAGTGCGCTATGCGTGCGGATCGTGTTGGATTTGGAACCGTAGTCGAATCCTACATCTTGTATAAATTTGGTGGTGGGTAAAAGTTGACGTTCATAGTGCGCGGCAGCCGTGCCGATGGCTTCGGTCTTGCTATCGTGGGGAGGTAAGCGGTCAACGTCATAACGTATCCCAGCACCGATTTCACCAGTCAGGAACTGTGCATCATCGCGATAGAGTTCTCTACCTAAACCGACGGTGAGTGAGGTTTGGTAATCAAACGCACTGGTCAGATCCTTTTCCCATTGCAGTTTGCCAAACTCATAGAAACTGCCTTCGCTGTGGGTCATTTTGCCAAAGGCTAGGTATTGCTCAACATCAGTTCCACTGGTGTTACTGTCTGAGCTGTTGACTGCACTGGCTTTAAATTCACCACCCCAATTGCCAATCATGCGTTTGAAATCAATATTACCTGCGAAACTTTGCTTGGTATCTGAACTTGTGCCGCTACTTTGTGTGGTGTTGAGTAAATAACTGAGGTCAGCGTCCAAATTATAATCTTTGTCTTTGGTGACTTTGACCATGTCTTCAGCGGCAAATGAGGTAATACTCAGGCTCAAGCCCAGCATGATCGTTGAGATTTTTTTGATTGGAAAACCCATAAACGCTCCATTTTTCTGCATTGTGTGAACAAATACTTCGAACTATGACGAGCACAAAGTGGTTTGATCCTAAAAATTTTAACGCGCAAAATCCATGTTTTACATCGTGAATTACAGGATTAATCTGATCAATGGATTGGGTCTAGTCGCTTAATTCATGACATAAACTTATGATGAATGTGCAAATCAGTACAGCAACTCACCCACATTCACACTGAAACCAGCTAAAATTGCACCTTTCATGATCTAAATGTGGATGCGGTTTATGATGCGTCGCCTATCGAGTGCGGATGTTAATTTTAATGAGCAACTCAATGAGTTACTTGCTTTTGAAACGGTCAATGATGCTGCGTTAGTGCAGACGGTGGATCAAATCATCCACGACGTTCGCACGCATGGCAATGCGCATGTCCTCAAATTAACCCAGCAATTCGATCATCATCCCGCGAAAACCTTTGCTGAGCTTGAACTGACGCAAGCCGCGTTGAAAGCGGCGTTTGATGCGTTGACTCCAGAAATCAAAACTGCATTAGAGCTTGCTGCGGCGCGTATTCGTAGCTTTCACACGGCACAAAAGCAAGATGGCTGGCAGTATACCGATGAACTGGGTAACGTCCTCGGTCAAAAAGTCACGCCACTCGATCGTGTAGGGATTTATGTACCAGGTGGCAAGGCGTCTTATCCATCGTCGGTACTGATGAATGCAATTCCAGCTCAAGTGGCTGGTGTGCAAGAAATTATCATGGTTGTACCCGCACCCAAAGGCGAGTTGAATCCTTTGGTTCTTGCGGCGGCGTATTTGTCAGGTGTACATCGTGTGTTGACGATTGGCGGTGCGCAAGCGGTCGCTGCGTTGGCTTACGGCACTGAAACGATTCCTCAAGTCGATAAAATTACTGGGCCGGGCAATCGCTTTGTGGCGGCGGCGAAGCGTGCAGTGTTTGGTCAGGTCGGTATCGATATGATTGCAGGCCCTTCGGAAATTCTGGTGTATGCCGATGGCGCAAATAATCCTGATTGGCTGGCGATGGATTTGTTATCACAAGCGGAACATGATGAAGTGGCGCAGTCTATTTTTGTCACGACGGATGCTGCATTGCTCGATCAAGTTGCACAGTCGATTGAGAAATTATTGGCGACCTTGCCACGTGTGGAGATTGCGCAGACGTCGATTCAAAATCGTGGTGCGTTGATTCTGGTTAAAGATCGTACCGAAGCCTTGGCGGTGATCAATCGTGTTGCGCCAGAGCATTTAGAGCTTTGTGTCGATGATCCAGAAAGCTTGCTTCCTGAGATTCGTCATGCGGGTGCGATTTTTATGGGTCGTCATACACCTGAGGCAATAGGTGATTATTGCGCGGGACCAAATCATGTGCTGCCAACCTCTGGCACAGCGCGTTTTTCTTCACCGCTTGGGGTTTATGACTTCCAAAAACGTAGCAGCATTATTCATTGTTCACCAACTGGCAGCCAGCCTTTAGCGCGTGCAGCGGATATTTTGGCACAACAAGAAGGCTTGGATGCGCATGCGCGTTCAGCACGCTATCGCGCTGGAGGTGCACAATGAGTTCATCTAGTCCAGCAGTAAACCAGCGTTTATGGAGTCCTTTGGTTCGTGAACTTGTGCCGTATGTGCCGGGTGAGCAACCGAAGATCAATAATCTGATCAAGCTCAATACCAACGAGAGCCCATTTCCACCATCGCCGCGTGTACGAGAGGCAATTATCGCTGCGCTGGGTAGTGATGGCGATGCGCTACGACTTTATCCTGATCCTGATGCCAGTGTGCTCAAGCAAACGATTGCCAAATATCATGGTTTGGAGACCAACCAAGTATTTCTCGGTAATGGTTCGGATGAAGTTCTTGCCCATGTCTTTATGGCGTTCTTCAAGAAAGATAAACCACTGTTATATCCTGATATTACTTATAGTTTTTATCCTGTTTATAGCCAGTTGTATGAGGTGAATGCGGTACAAGTACCGCTTGATGAGCAGTTTAAAATCAATATCAATGACTACAGTATCCCAAATGGCGGCATCATTCTGGCGAATCCGAATGCGCCAACGGGCGTGTTACTCGGTTTGGATCAAATTAAGCAATTACTGACCAATAATCCAGATTCTGTGGTGGTCATCGACGAGGCGTATATCGACTTCGGCGGTGAGTCGGCAGTGAGTTTGGTGAATCAGTTTGATAACTTGGTTGTGTGCCAAACGGTATCAAAATCGCGTGCTTTGGCAGGATTGCGTATAGGCATGGTGTTTGCGCAAGCGCATTTGATTGAGGCGCTGGAACGCGTCAAGAATAGCTTTAACTCGTATCCGCTTGATCGTTTGGCGATTGTTGGCGGCGTGGCGTCGTTTGAAGATGAAGCGTATTTTCAATCGACTTGTCAGACGTTGATTGGCTTACGTGAGAGTTTGGTGGGCGAGCTTGATGGTTTAGGTTTTGAGATTTTGCAATCGACGGCGAACTTTATTTTTGCGCGTCATTCACAACATCAGGCGGTTGAGCTTGCAAAGGGGTTGCGTGAGGACGGCATCATCGTGCGTCATTTTGCAAAACCAAGAATCAGTGAATTTTTGCGGATTACGATTGGCACGGCAGAACAGAATCAAGCGTTGGTGGGGCGGTTGAAGGTGATGCTAGGATGATTATTTTTTTTATTTGGCATATACTGTGATATATCACAAAGGTGAGATGTATGCTCATGAGCCAAGTTGCTAAATTATTTGTTAATGGTCGCAGCCAAGCGGTGCGATTACCTGCTGCATATCGGTTTGATACACAAGAAGTTTATATTAGACAAGATCCTGAAACGGGTGATGTGATTTTGTCACGTAAACCTGCTGACTGGGCTGATTTTTTCACAGCATTGAAGGCTACAAAAGTTCCATCTGATTTTTTGACAGATCGTGAGCGATGTGTTGATGATTCTGTTGAGAATCAACGAGATCCTTTTCGGGGTTGGGATGAATGAAGCGGTTTATGCTGGATACCAATACGGTCAGCCATTTCATTCGGCAACACCCAATGGTCGTGCAACAGGTGTTAAAGACACCGATGGCTGCGTTATGTATTTCTGCGATCACCGAGGCTGAGTTGCGTTTTGGATTAGCTAAACGACCAGAGGCAAAGCAGCTTCATTTGGCTGTGAAGGAGTTCATTCGACGTGTCGATGTGTTGGCTTGGGATAGTGAAGTTGCGATGTGTTATGGGCACATCTGCGCAGAGATGACAGAGCAAGGAAAAACACTTGCGCCGCTTGATCTACTGATTGCGACTCATGCGCTAAGTACAGGATGTGTACTTGTCACCAATGATCAGGCTTTTGCTCAAGTGCCAGAACTTCGATGTGAGGATTGGACTTTGGGTGGGCATTGAGGAGTTATCTTGGCTTATTTCCGAAAATTAGTGAGAGATCCTGTTTATGCCCGTGTCTGTATAGCTTTGCTAAGTCTTTTATTTGCAGGCGGGTTTTGCTTACTGTTGCCATTTTGCTTTTTTCCTATGACGACAAAAGGATTTGTTTTAGGAGTTATTTGCATTGCGGTGATTTTGATCGGTGTTTACGGATTATATTTTTCTATCTTTTCTAGTGACAGAAGTGTTGGAAAAGCAATCAGTAATTTTTCTTTAGGCGCAGGTGGTACTGCTGGGCAAGGAGATATTGTTGGCTTACTTTGTCTGCTTTTAATTCTTGTAGTTGTTTTTTTAGTTGTAGGAATTCTGGCGATTCCGATTGCCGCAATTATCAAATATTTTATGCCTCGTAAGTTTGAGTTGTGATAGATGGTTGAAATAATAAGTATATTACTCTATCAATTCTCCACCCAACTCATCCAATCCAACGTCAACTCCGTCGTCTTCGATGGACGATATTCCGCCCCACAATAACCCTGATAATCCAGCGCATCAATCAAACTAAATACATTCTTGTAATCAATCTGTCCTGTACTTGGCTCTTGGCGATGTGGACAGTCAGCAAATTGAATATGACCAATCTGATGAATATTCTCAGTTAAACCCGAAAACAAATCTTCTCCCATCATTGCCATGTGATAACAGTCAAATTGCATTTTAAGCGGATGATGAATGTTGGGCGTATTGACCGCTTCGAGCATTTCTTGCATTTGTACGATATTTTGGATCAAGAAGCGAGGCATATCGATACCGTTAATGCCCTCCAGCACGACATTGATATTCGATGCTGCCATGACATCTATCGCGAAACGTAGATTCGCCGCTAACACATGCAAGCACGGAAGTAGATCAACACCGACAGGCTGGCGACCTGCCAAGACATTGACATTGGGAACGTTCAAGGCTTTGGCGTATTCCAAAGCATCATAGACAGCTTGGCGAAAGGTTTGCTCACGACTCGGTACACCTGCCAATCCATCGCCACCTTGCATTAAATCGCCAGCGGGGATGTTAATTAGAATCAATTTCAGCTGATGTTTATTCAATTGGGCTTGAATCTGATCAATGCTGAGTTCATACGGAAACTGAATTTCGACGGCATTAAAACCATGCTGGTGTGCCAAAGCAAAACGTTCAATTAGCGGAACTTCGGTAAACAGCATGGAGAGATTGGCGGAAAATTGCAGCATAAAAAGGCTCGATATTCGTTTTTTGTTGACGAAGGAGGCGTTTTGCGTGTCACCTCACTTCGACAGGTTCAGTGATCTTTAGATTGAGAATTCTTTTTAATTAGGACTCTATGACCTGAATAATGCTTGATAAATCATCTGTCGCAAAGCCATTTTTTGCATGTCGGTTGAGCTGTAATAATGCGCGCTCTGCAACGGGTAACGTCAAACCGTGAGTTGTAGCCAGTTTGGTTGCATTGGTCAGGTCTTTTTCTAAGGTTTCAACTTTCCATTGCACAGGTTCAAAGTTGTGCGTTGCCATGCGCGGAGCAAGAATCTGGAATGGTTTGGAATCCGCAAAACCACCTGCAAGTGCGGGGGCGAGGAGCGTAGTATCGACGCCAGATTTTTCTGCGAGCGCGATGGCTTCGGCAATTAGCGTGCTGGTTGCTGCGACAATGAGTTGATTACAAATCTTGGTTGCTTGTCCGCTGCCGCTGTCGCCCATGTGCGTGACGCGCTGTGAAAGTGGTGCAAAGAATGGTGCGAGTTTTTGAATCACTTCTGCATCGCCACCCGCAAAGATTACCAATGTGCCTTGTTCTGCACCCATGACGCCACCAGAAACAGGCGCATCAATCCATTGTGCGTTTTTGGCTTTCGCCTGTGCCGCGAGGTTTTGGGTGAGTTCGACTGAGCTACTAGAGAAGTCGATAACAATTTGATGCGGTTGAATATTGGCTAATAATTTCTGTGCGACGGATGCTACGGCAGCATCATTTGCAAGACACAGCGCAATGATCTGAAATGATGAAATGTCTTCGAGGTTAGTTAAACGCGTTGCACCGTTTGCAACTAATGGTTCAGTCGCATTTATAGTTCGATTCCACACACTAACGGGAAATCCAGCATTGAGCAATCGCACACTCATGCGACTGCCCATTAGACCCATACCGAGAAATGCGATGTTCATAGAGATTATTTGTTCATTTTAAAAAATATTTCAGTTTTTGCTTTGAAGTCTTCCCTTTCAAGGGGAAGATTTAGATGGGGATGGTTTTTGTTTCATTATAAAACCATCCCCATCCCGACCTTCCCCTTGAAGGGGAAGGAGAAAAAGCATCATCGATATTGACGTGGTTGAAACTCAAGTTCTGGTTTTTTGTCTTTACGCATGGCGATTTGACGGTTTTTGCTGAGGAGAAGTTTGAGTTGCCAGATTTTTTCTAAACGTAATGCGCGATGCGGTTTGTGTTGCATCGCATCCAATACGCGTTTACCAGCAAGCAGTGCATCAGGTGAACGAGTCAAGAGTTCTTGTGCCAACGTTTCTGCCGCTGCGAGAGGATCGGTTGCCAAATGAGTCACCAGATGCAGTTTCTCAGCGTCTTTGCCTGACAGCATGCGTGCGGTCATGGTCAGTTCTTTGGCGACATCGAGAGGAACAATGCCTTTCAGGGTTTGTGTTAAACCCATATCAGGCACGAGTCCCCAGCGGCTTTCCATGATGGAGAGTTTGCAGGTTGGTGTGGCAATACGAATGTCAGCGGCAAGCGCAAGCTGCATGCCTGCACCGATACAGTGACCGTGCAGTGCGGCGATGACTGGTACAGGCAGGTCTTGCCAGACGAGGAAGGCTTTTTGGAATAGGCTTTGACCTGGTTTAATCAATTCCCAGAGTGCAAAGGCGGTATTTTTTTTATTATTTAAATCAGAAAGGTCGATACCTGAACTGAACGATTCACCCACGCCAGTCAGGATGACCACACGAATCGATTTATCTTTACGAATCTTGTGCGCAGTCGCAACTAACTCACGCAACAAAGCAAAGCTCATCGCGTTGCGTTTTTCTGGGCGATTCAGTTGAACGGTTGCAATTGCGCCTTTTTTTTGCAAAAAAACCAGTGACATGCGATGCATCCTGTGAATTGTATATATGAATCATCGCATTGATTTTACATGACGTTTTTACATGAAAACGTTAGCGACGATAGAGTACGGAATTGATAAATTTCGGTAGCCTAATCAGACCAATCACAAGGCAAATGACAAGAATAATCAAGGTTGGCTCAACGCCAATCCAATTGCCAATCAGTTTGTTGTAAATCGGCCAACCTAAAGGCAGTTGTTGCCAACAGGTATTGAGCAGCGTAGTGATTATCGTCGCAAATACGGCGCTATGGAAGGCTTGAGATAAAATAATCGAGCTGGAAATGCTTTCTCGGCGTCGATCGATCATGCGGCGTAAACGCTCGGCAATCGGCCAACCTAAAAGTAAGCCAATAAATACCCAAGCAATCAACGCCAAAGCACTATTTTCGAAACCGCTAAAAGGTGCGTGACCAGAGAGTAAACGAATCAGTGGTCCAACGAATAACAGCGCTTGGGTCAGTAACATAATAAAGAGACTGACTCGTCGATGCAGTAGTGTTGCCAGCATCAATAATGAGGCTGGATAGAGCAAAACTGTAAACCAAATCAGCATAGCAGACGATGTCCTTATGAATCTTACCGTGCAAATGAGTACTAGTCGTCAGAAATGTGCGATTAGTGTGATTCCGTATCAATCTCTCCGAAAGGATAGGCTAAAACGGCGTCAATGGCATCAATCATTGCAGAAAAATTTACAAATTGTTCATTTTTTACTTGGGCTTGGGCTTCATTGCTGTTGAGTGGGTGGATCTTTTTGATGCTGGTTAAAGCGCGTTCGATGACCCCTGTGGTTTTACGTAAAGTCGGCGTACCTGTGTAGCGACTGCCACCATGTAGACGGTGCGCATGTGCGAGAAGGGCTTCGAAATCGCCATTCTCCCAACAATGGATGAGTTCGGCTTTATCGGTAGGTAAGGCTTCAATTAGCATCCGTAATAAATCACGGGCTAAATCAACTTTGCCTGCCGCCAATTTTAAGCTTAATTGCCAATCAATGATTGGGTGCTCGTTGTGTTCTGGTAAGATGTTGTCGAGGTCATTCAGGTTATTTTCGATCGCTTTCATTTGACCCGTCCAGCGTTCTAAAATATTGACCAATTGAGCCTGTTGAATAGGTTTGCTGAAATAGTCATCCATCCCAGCTGCTAATAAGCGATCTCGCTCATCACTGAGTGCGTGTGCGGTCAGTGCAATGATCGGCGTATGTTGTTGCTTTAAGTTTCGGGAATTATGTTCTGCTTCGAGTGCGCGAATCCGCTGCGTTGCTTCAAGTCCTGACATTTTGGGCATTTGAATGTCCATAAAGACCAGATCAAACGGTGCTTCTGGTGATTCAGGATTGAGATGTGATTCAATCAGTTCAATCGCCTCTAGCCCGCCAGTTGCCTTGGTGGTTTGAATACCCAAATCGCCGAGTAAGGCTTCAAGCACCATCAGGTTGGGTGCGTGATCGTCCACGGCGAGAACATGCAGGTTTTTCCCCTCAAAATGCGGTGCATTGGGTTTAGGTTCTTGAGCTTTCGGTTGTAGAGCGTGTAATAAACCTTCACGGCTCACTGGTTGATAGAGTGCGCGTGCGTCATAGGTGGTGAGTACCGCAGGATCAATGGCCATTTGATAGCCATAGACGACTAATGCGCCGCTATAACGAGTACGAATTTCTCGGAGTAGCGCAGGTGTGTCGTTCACATCAACATCGACAATAATCCAGCCTTTACCTTGCGTTTCTTCTTCAAAATCAGTCAAACGCCCAAACAAGTCGGGTAGAGAACTGGCTTGTTCAAGGAGGACGTGCGTATGAGAAAGATAGGCGCGCAAGACGTTAAAACTCGCGCGATGCTCTAGATATGCAAGCACACGGCGACCAGACAGTTGCGGCCAGTCGATAGGGTTTTCGTGAGAGACCCCCAGCATTGCTGTAAACCAGAAGGTTGCGCCTTGCTCTGGATTGTCCTCACATCCGACTTCGCCACCCATGAGTTGTGTCAGCTGGCGAACAATTGCGAGACCTAAACCTGTACCACCGTATTGACGTGTGACAGACGGATCGCCTTGCTGGAATGATTTGAATAAGTTTTCTTCAGTGTTTCCACCCAGTCCGACACCACTATCTTGAACGGAAAAATGAATCAGATTGTGGTGATTCGATTGATGATGCGTCGGAGTTTCCAATCGAACGCGAATAGTGATTTCACCTTGCTGAGTAAACTTGATCGCGTTACTCACCAAGTTGGTTAAGATTTGGCGCAGGCGCAGCGCATCACCATTGACGGAGCGAGGCACATCGTCGTAATAGTAAACGGCAATATTCAGATTCTTATCGCTGGCAAGCGGCGACAGCATGTCGATCACATCAAAGACAGTTTCTTCGAGGTTAAACGGCGCTTTTTCTAAAACGAGTTTGCCTGCTTCAATCTTGGAAAAGTCCAATACGTTATTAATCAATGCCAATAAATGTGCACTTGATTTACGGATGGTCTGTACATAAACGCGCTGTTCATCAGACAGTTCGCCACGTCTTGATAATAAGTTAATAAAACCATCAATACTGTTCAGAGGTGTCCGCAATTCATGGCTAATATTGGCTAAAAAGACCGATTTTGTGGTACTGGCTTGTAGTGCCATATCCCGTGCTTTGCGATAAGTAATATTCTGAATTTCTATCGTATCAAGGGTTTGTCGTAGATCGTCTTCGGTTTGTTCATTGTGTGCATGTAGCTCCATCACGCTACGATGCAAGCGGCGTAAGAAGAAACTCAGATCTTGCTGCAGTTGGCGCATTTCGCCGTAACTGCCGTTATCAATGGACTGGTTCAGGTTATCGATCGTTAAACGTTGCAGCAGCAAACGCAGCTCGTAAATGGGTGCAATCCAGCGGGTTGAATAAAAACTCAGGCAAAGTAGCAGTACCATAAGGGTGATCAAACCCGTGATGACGAGGATAGACCAGACGCGATAACTTGCTAGCGCCATCGGCTGATTGTCCATATCAATCACCAACCAGATTGGACTATCGGTCGAGTAGCCAACGAGTAAACCGTAGCTGTTACCGACTCTGCTTTTGATCGGACCAAAAGCCTGATGGTTAATACCGAACTGAGGCCAAGGTGCATCAGCGTTATAACCGATACTGAGACGTGCAACGGCTCGAATGTCAACGAGAGCCGCACGTTTCACGTTTTCCTCACCAAGAATATTTTGCATGATACTGCGTGCTTTGGTATCGCCATCAGGCTGATCCAATACGCGAATGAGCAGATTGCTGGCACGTTGATAACGCGCAAGTACAGCTTCAGCACGACTTCGTTGTTCCGCTATTGCTGAGCGATCAACTTCGACAATCACAATCGATGTTCCAACTACCGTGAGTAGTGTAATTGGAATGAAAATGAGCATGACCAGCTGTCCGTAAGCATTTTGAAGTCTTAGGCGGCTTAACCAGAGTCTTTGATCTGAGGCCATGAGGCAAATTTTCCTTCGTTGCAATGATTACGATTTTATGGTGATTGGTGGTGCACTCAATGGCTCTAAATGCTTGAAAATATCCGATGAGTAGGTGCATTCTAAATGGCTTAGCGGGATAAATCATCTTTTTAGATTAGGGCGTGTTGAGGTTTGCTGACCGTGCAAGTTGATCTCTTTTTCTCTACAATACATTTCTATCAACGCTCTGCTTCTATAGACTCTCTGCGAGTCGTTTTTGTTTGAGCTGTTTTTTATTTGAGTAACTTTCATGCTGCATTCAGCAAGGCATTCTATGACGAATGATTTCGCGCCAGATCAACCGCAATTGCATACCACGATTATTGATCAAACCATTGGAAATACGCCTTTAGTTCGGTTGCAACGCCTCGTTCAGCATACCCAAGCGACAGTGCTAGCCAAACTGGAAGGTAACAATCCAGCAGGTTCAGTCAAAGATCGCCCTGCATATAACATGATCATGCAAGCCGAGCTGCGTGGCGACATTAAAGTCGGCGATACGTTGATTGAAGCGACCAGTGGGAATACTGGTATTGCGCTGGCAATGGTCGCCGCGATGCGTGGTTATCGAATGATTCTAATCATGCCTGATAATTCAACTCAGGAACGCAAAGATGCCATGCTGGCGTATGGGGCGACCTTGATCGAAGTTCCCGCAGAAGGCGGTGGTATGGAAGCGGCACGTGATTTGGCTTTGCAAATGCAAGCTGAAGGCAAGGGACGTGTGCTCAATCAGTTCGGTAATCCAGACAATTCTGATGCGCACTATAAAACGACAGGTCCAGAGCTGTGGCGTCAGACCGAAGGTAAGATCACTCATTTTATTAGCTCGATGGGTACGACAGGCACGATCATGGGCGTGGCACGCTATCTCAAAGAACAAAATCCAGATATTCAAATTATCGGTTTGCAGCCTGCAGATGGTGCGCATATTGCGGGGATTCGTCGCTGGCCGAAAGAATATTTGCCGACCATCTTTAAACCAGAACTGGTTGATCGGACGATGGATATCGAGCAGATTGATGCCGAAAAAACCATGCGCCAATTGGCTCGTTCTGAAGGGATTTTTGCAGGGGTTTCTTCTGGTGGTGCAGCTTGGGCTGCAATCAAAGTTGCGGAAGAAAATCCACATGCAGTGATTGCTTGTATTATTTGCGATCGTGGTGATCGTTATCTGTCTACAGGGCTCTATTCTGTTCAGGATGAGGAATAACACAGTATGCATCAGCCGATATTAGTCTTTGATATTGAAACCGTGACCGATGTCGAAGCGGGTCAGCGCATGAACGGTTTAAATTTACCGACTGATGAGGCGTTGCAAGCATTGTCTCATCTCAGACGTAGTGAAGCGTATGGTCGCTATGATGGCAGCACTGATTTCCCGCGTTTACCTTTTCACGAAATCGTCTGTATTTCGGGGTTGTGGGTGGGTTCGGGTGAAATGAAACTCTTTTCATTTACCCAGCAGGATTTATCAGAACGAGACATTATTGCTCGCTTTCTCGGTGTGTTTGATAAACATTTTCCGACTTTGGTGAGTTGGAATGGCGCTGGTTTTGACGTACCCGTTCTGATTTATCGTGCCATGCTACATAAATTGTCCGCGCCGCGTTTCCTTGATCAAGGTGAGCATGATCATAGTCGCCGCTATGACAATTACCAAAATCGTTATCATGCTCGTCATACTGATTTGATGGATGCGATGGCACTGTTCAATAATCGCAATTTTCAGAAATTAGATGATATTGCCCAATTATTTGGTTTTCCAGGTAAGCAAGGCGTCAGTGGTGCGGATGTCAGCAGCCAAGTCCAAGCAGGGCAGTGGAACGAGCTGAAAGAATATTGCGAAGGTGATGTGTTGAATACATGGCTAGTGTATTTGCGCTGGCAACTCCTGCGTGGTCAGTTGGATCTCAATGATCATGATGAATGGGTTCGACATACACGCGACTTTTTGGCCGTACATTCTGTGCATCAACATGGTTTCTTAAAAAGCTGGGAATAAGTTAAAGACCCAGCGTAAGTATTCAAAATAAAAATGAGATTTCTCGTCCCCGTCATTTTATTTCACATCGAACATACAAATCATAGAAACAACTTTTGACCTAAAGACTCGTCTTTTTTTTGTTATGTCAAAATCGACAAAAAATTGCACCAAGTGACTATTTTTGACATCTCTTGATGTAAGTTGTTGCTGTAATTGAGGCGAGGTTGGCATTATTGTCATTCTTTTCATCTGTAATTTAATACCGTTAGTCAGCTCCTTATGAGCCTTCTATCACAGGTTATATTTGGCATGAGTGTGCTCAACATGGGAAAAGCCATTATGTAGACGCCCTGAAAACCAAGTCAGTTAACACATAAAATGTATATTAAATGTACATTTTAGTTTTTTTAATCATGATTTTAAGTTTCTAAGTGTTCATCGGAGGACGATTTACTGCTTGAGAGACATTATTTTTTTTGAAGAAAGGCTCAATAATGGTTTTTAAAGAGCTTTAACGAGATTTTGGGCGATGTCATTTTAAGTACAACTTTAACCTTAGATGGGAGTTTTTTTCGTAGATCAGTAGATGGGCATCTGCATTAATAAGAAGAATTGAGAATCATAGTGTGAACTGGCTCACAAATTGCAATATCAAGGTATAAACCCTCTATCAGGATGATGGAGTGCTTTGATGAAGGAGTACATCATGTCAACTAAACATTCCCCTATACGAGTAATCTGCGCGTTTTGCGGATGGAGTCAAGTTGTTCGCCTACGCCGTGCTGGCGACGAGCTGCCGAAATGTGAGCAGTGCGGCTGCGATGACATGATTAGCAAACGTGTTGGCGCACTTGAAGAGTTATTTTCCAACGTAAAGTGTTTTGTGATGCGCTGATGCGTGTCGATTTGAACATTATTTTAGAAAAAGTGAATGGGGGGATTCAAAATGGAATTTATTGGCAATAATCTAATTCTTATTTCTTTGGTCACGGTATTTATATCGGTGTGCTTTGTATAAATCGATTTTGTTTAGGTCACACCAATACCTGTGGTTTTGTACCGAGTATTGATGCAATTTCGGTTCTCATGTCGTCGAGCTGTTTGGCTTTTTTAACCTTCGCCCACAGTTCTTCGGCTTCAACATAGCCATGCGTCAACATGCCAAGCCATTGTTTGTAACGTCCGACGAGTCCTGCATCGGTTTTGGTTGGGCTATCCAAGAAGTCGAGTTGCAGTTTTAGCAATGTTGACCAATCGATGCCATGTTGCCCACGAATACGATTGACCAAATCGGGTCGTGTGACCGCGCCGCGACCAAGCATCAGATCGATACAACCACTCACTTCCTGACACCGCGCCGCATCTTCGACCGTCCAAATCTCACCATTGGCAATCAATGGCATTGACACAGCTTCGCGTACCGCAGGGAGTTTTTCCCAATAGGCTGGCGGTTTATAGCCATCGGTTTTGGTTCGCGCGTGAATGGTGAGCCATGCTGCGCCAGCGGATTCGATGGCACGGGCGTTATCCAGTGTTCGCGCGTCATCGAGATAGCCGAGCCGCATTTTTGCCGAAACAGGAATATGCTGAGGCACAGCTTTGCGTACTGCGGCGATAATCTCATGAATCACTTCAGGTTCATCTAATAGCACTGCACCGCCACGATGACGATTAACGGTTTTCGCAGGGCAGCCGAAATTCAGATCAATTGCTGGTGCGCCCAGCTCGACGGCAAATGCAGCATTGTCGGCGAGTGCAATCGGATCATTACCGAGAAACTGAATATGCACAGGCGTGCCACTGTCGGTTTTGCAACCTTGATGGAGTTCGGGACAATAACTATGGATTACATGTGCAGGAAGCAGTTGATCAGTAATACGAATGAACTCAGACACGCACCAGTCGTATGAACCGACTTCGGTGAGTAGACGACGCATGGGCGGGTCAGTAAGACCTTCCATTGGAGCGAGAATGAGTTTCATGAGAGTTGGGGATTTTGCGCGGAGTATTTTAGGTCGGTCTTTATAGCGGATTTTGGGTAAAAGGTGAACAGTTTTATGTCCTGATTCACCTTGATTGTGTCATTTTTGATGTGATCAACCTTTGCGCAGTGCTTCTTCGACGAAATCTAGACGATCTTGCCCAAAATACATTTCATCATCGACAAACATGACAGGCAGACCAAAGATCCCGCGCGCTATCGCAGCATCTGTGTCGGCGCGTAATTTGTCTTTGACGTCTTGATCTTGGGTTAATGCAAAAATCTCTTGTGGATCAAAACCTGCTTTCGCTAACAACGCCGCGAGCACCGCTGGATCGCCAAGATTTTTTTCATCAGCCCACATTGCTTGATAAATCGTTGCGAGATAGTGGTCAAACAATTCAGGTTTGCGCAGTTGTATGCCAGTCGCGGCGCGCATCAGTTGCATGGTGTTAATTGGAAAAAATGGATTTTGGCGATACACCACGCCATAGCGTTCGCTGAATCGCGTCAAGTCTTTGAACATCCACACTGCTTTCAGTGGAATCATGACAGGAGATTGGTTGCCTGTCGCTTGAAAAATACCACCGAGTAATACAGGGTGATAATTGAGCTTTGCTCCTGCCGCTGCTGCGATCTTAGGCAATTGTGTCCATGCTAAATAAGAAGTTGGACTGCCAAAATCAAAATAAAAATCAATAGTTTTGTTCATGATGAGTGTTCCTATTTCATCTACCTAGGTAATATAGTTTTCCTGAGGGGTTGAAAACTGTAGGAAAAAAATAATTTAAAATCATTTTACGGTACACTTCGACAAGCTCAGTGAACTGCATAGCTCGTTGAGCTTGTCGAAACGCGCGGGAAAAAGTAAAAAGTTTAATTTCGACAAAAGTTCAACATGCCCTAATTAGATTCAAACCCTTACCACTTCTCAATCCAAGGACGCAGATCAAGTTCATGCGTCCATGCATCACGTTTTTGGGTATGTAAATACCAATAGTTTTCTGCGATATGATCTGGATTGAGGATGCCATCTTCTGATTTCAACGCATAACGATCTGGGAAGCTATTGCGAATAAAATCTGTATCAATCGCACCATCGACGACAACATGCGCGACATGAATATTTCGAGGTCCAAGTTCGCGCGCCATACTTTGCGCTAATGCACGCAGTGCGGATTTTGCTCCCGAGAATGCTGCGAAATATGCCGAACCACGTACCGCCGCAGTTGCCCCTGTGAAGATGATCGTGCCGCGCTCTCTGACCACCATACGTTTGGCAACTTCACGACCCACCAGAAATCCTGCAAAACACGCCATTTCCCAGATTTTGAAATACTTACGCGCCGTTTCTTCAAGGATACTGCATGGCACGTTTGCGCCGATATTAAAGACCAAGACTTCAATTGGTCCGATATCGCGTTCGATTTGTTCAATCAGAGCAATCACATCTTCTTCTTTACGCGCATCGGAGGCGAAGCCATATGCTTGTCCGCCTGCGTCAATGATTTCATCGACGAGTGGCTGCAGCTTGTCTGCACTACGTCGAGTGACGCAAGCAATCAGACCTTCTTTGGCAAAGCGCTTGGCAATCGCGCCACCTGTTGAATCACCTGCACCGATGACTAATGCCACCTGACCTTTTTTGTGTTCAGTATTTGTGGAAGTACTCATGAACTTTCTACCTTTTATAATATAACGATCGTTATAGTAACGAACGTTATGCTATGATTTAATCCATGTCAAGCGCTTTGACTGTACGCTGACGTTGAGTGGAGTAGAAGTGAGTTTCAGTTAAAGCACTCGAACGAGTTATTGAGCTTTTCATCTGCTGAAAAATGTATGAGGAAATAAGGCGATGCGATATTCAAAAGATCATAAAGCTGCGACACGCAAGCATCTTCTGGAAACAAGTGGCGCGCTCGCTAAGGAAAAGGGGTTTGCTTCGACGGGTGTGGATGCGTTTGTCGAAGCGGCAGGCTTGACCAGTGGCGCGTTCTATAGTCATTTTGGGTCGAAGGCTGAACTCTTTACAGAATTGGTAGAAAAAGAGCTAGAAGCCAGCGTGAAAATGTTTGCGGATCATGCGCCTGAGTTACCGACGCCTGAGTGGATTCATTGCCAATTAAGCATGTATCTCAGTTGGAAGCATGTACAAAGCCCGCGTACAGGCTGCGCTGTGCCTGCACTCGCTGCTGAGATCGCCCGCTCAAATGATGCGACCAAAATCAAATATGAAGATGCGATTCAGCAAGTTCATGAGATCTGGAAAAAGCGGTTGGGTGATGATCAAGCGGCATGGGCAGTGGTGTCGCAGTTGGTGGGTTCGGTGCTGCTCGCACGGGCGATGAAGTCGGAGGATGTGGGAAGGGAGATTTTGGAAGGGAGTCGGGAATTTTTGGAGGGGGTGTTGAATCAATCTTTTTAGCTAAAGATGGAGCAGATTCATTTCGTTGTTTTTCACTTCCCAAAACTTTTCCTAAAACTTCCTGGTGATTCCCCAGTCCAACGCCGAAACGCATTCTGAAACGGACTCTGCTCCGAATAGCCCAGCAAATCTGCGATTTCATTCAAACTTAAATCCGTCTGACTTAAATAATGTTTAGCTCGCTCTTCTCGAACTTGTTCAAGGAGCGTGCGGTAG
>JASLGO010000050.1 GCA_030150135.1 Aquirhabdus sp. | reverse complement strand
TGAAGGTAACGACTTCTACCATGAAATGAAAGACTCTGGCGTTCTTGATAAAGTTGCCATGGTTTATGGTCAGATGAATGAGCCACCGGGTAACCGTTTACGCGTTGCGTTGACTGGTTTGACCATGGCTGAATACTTCCGCGACGAAAAAGATGCAAACGGCAAAGGTCGTGACGTTCTCTTGTTCGTGGATAACATCTACCGCTATACATTGGCAGGTACTGAAGTTTCTGCACTCTTGGGTCGTATGCCATCAGCTGTAGGTTATCAACCAACATTGGCTGAAGAAATGGGTGTTCTGCAAGAACGTATTACTTCAACTCAAGCGGGTTCGATTACTTCGATTCAAGCGGTTTATGTTCCAGCCGACGACTTGACCGATCCATCACCAGCAACCACCTTCGCTCACTTGGATGCGACTGTTGTTCTGTCACGTGATATCGCTTCTTTGGGTATTTACCCAGCGGTTGATCCATTGGATTCAACTTCACGTC
The DNA here is from genome assembly GCA_030150135.1 of Aquirhabdus sp. Classification (GTDB taxonomy): domain Bacteria; phylum Pseudomonadota; class Gammaproteobacteria; order Pseudomonadales; family Moraxellaceae; genus Aquirhabdus. Next base: position 4,735 of record JASLGO010000050.1, on the reverse strand, counting down.
AGCTTGATCCAGGCATTGTAGGTGAAGAGCACTATACTGTTGCACGTGGTGTACAAACCATTCTGCAACGTTATAAAGAACTCAAAGACATCATCGCGATCTTGGGTATGGATGAGTTGGCAGAAGAAGATAAGTTGGTTGTTTACCGTGCACGTAAAATCCAACGCTTCTTGTCACAACCGTTCCATGTTGCTGAAGTGTTCACTGGTTCACCTGGTAAATTGGTATCATCAAAAGATACGATTGCTGGCTTTAAAGGCATTATTGCTGGTGATTACGACCACATGCCAGAACAAGCGTTCTACATGGTTGGTGGTATCGAAGAAGCTGTTGCTAAAGCTGAAAAGCTCGCAGCTAAATAAGACCATTAAGCAGGAGAACGCCACATGGCAACCTTACATTGTGATGTAGTCAGCGTAAGTGGCTCGATTTTCAGCGGCAATATTAGCATGCTGATTGCTGATGGTGTTGCAGGGCAAATGGGTATCCTACCAGGGCATACGCCTTTGGTAACGCTACTCAAGCCAAGCACGCTGCGGGTTCAGGATGCTAATGGTCATGAAGAGCAGATTTATGTATCAGGTGGCGTACTTGAAGTACAGCCACACGTTGTAACCGTTTTGGCGGATACAGCGATACGTGCTGCGAACTTGGATGAAGCTAAAATCTTGGAAGCGCGTCAACAAGCAGAAAACTTGTTGGCGAACCAAAAAGGTGACTTTGATTCTGCAGCTGCCTTAGCCACATTGGCAGAAACAGCAGCTCAGCTTCAAACCATCCGCCGTTATCAAAATCGTGCCTAATTCCGGATCAACGGATGTGTCATAAAAAAAAGCAGCTCATTGAGCTGCTTTTTTGTTGGGTTATATTTTGGTGAGATGATATGGTTCTCTTTGAAAGTTTGTATTTAGAGAGCTTTTGTTTAGTCTGTTAGCTTGCTAAAGCTGATTCTTCTGAAACAGGTCGTGTGGTTTTTGGTGTCTGTTTAGGCTTTGGGGCAAGCCATAACAGAACTTGATCAATCACACGTTGGCTATATTGCAGTTGCATATGATCCACGCCATACAGTACAACTTTACGTTCTTGCGGGACGTTGAGTTGGTATTCTGGATTTGCATGTTCGCCAAGAGCACTTTTAACACTCACTAGATAGTCGCCGACCGCTTCGCGTGCTTTTGAGTGGATGTTTTCGCGTTCGATAGTCCCAGCAACAAAGTATGTCTTAATGTTTGACGGAAGTGGGGCTGGTCGACGGTTATCAGCAAAATCGCCTCGTCGTCCAGATTTTAGATGTTCCCAATCATCATCACGAATACTACCCCAGCGCAAATCAATAATGCCTGCACTACGCAAATCACCAAGTCGTGCGACGGTTCCTGCTAGAGGTAGTTTGCCAACTTTGTCTTGTAGCATGTAGCCGAGGCGTTCGAGTAAAGCACCTTGATGGGGTGAGCCAAGACACATGAGATGATCGACTAAGAATATCCAATTAAAACCAGATTGTTTGCCATAAAACAGCGCGCTACGTGAAACCAACCCGCCCATGCTATGACCAATAATATCGAGATGGCTAATATCTGGATTTTTGATGACGAGATCATTCAGCAGGTTAGAAAAAGATCTGCCATTCAATGAAATACGACGACCAGTGTTGTAACTCAAATAAAGGACGGTGCAATCTTGCTGACGATAAATTTGCTCACCCATGCTCTGATATTTACTGGGATACCAGCTATGTGTGGCCATACACAGACCGTGAACTAAGATGACAACCCGACCACTCAGAGGACCTGTGAATACTTTGCCATGACGATCATAGACTAGCATGGGTAGTGCTAATGGGTTGCAGTCATAGACTAAATGATCGCCCATAATGCCGTTTAGTGCACTGACGAGCATATGTAGAGGTGGTGCGAGAGGCTTCTGAGCATGCTCTTGACTCATGCGACCTAAGATACGCAATCCGTGTGCGGCGTATTGTCCCGAATGTTTCATCATAAATTTGATGAACCAGAATGCACGATCAGAAACGTTTTTTTGTAAAGGGGTTTGATTTTCTTCGCGGTATAGTCCAACAGAGCGTAAAAAGGTTTCGCGGTAGATTGCTTGTACGAATTCGGTTGTTCTGGAAACACCAGTTGTTGCGAGTTGCGCCAAGCCTTCAATCAGATCACCTTGAGTGATGGCTGATTTACGTAAGCTGCAATAAGGTTCATGCAAGGGCGTTGGGCTAGGCATAAGACTCTCAATAACGGTTATTGCACAGTAGAAATAAGGTGTCAAAAAGCACCATAGGTTTTATTTGACGTTGTTGTTCAAACATCCTGTATCTTACTGTGTATGCTAAACGATCCAAAAGTATGATTAAGAGTGAACTGTTAGACACAATATAAACATATTCGCCCCTAGCATAACATTAAAGTGCTTTTTGTGAACTGTTAATTCATTTCGTTCAATTGACTAAAAGTGACAGTGTGATTGGGAGTGCATTTATTCTTTAACGAGTTGTACAACGTTAACCTGCGTAGATGTGGTAAATTCTCCGTTATTCGATACGTGGTTTTTTTAGGGATATTTCATTTTATGCAACTGATTTATATCCATGGCTTAAATAGCGATGCGCAATCTCCAAAAGGTCAGATGCTGACAGACTGGTGCGCGACACATCGTCCTGAAATTAAAGTGATTCGTCCCGATTTAAACTTACCACCATTACAAGTCATGGAGATATTATCTAAAGCGATTCAGAGCGATCCAGATACTGGCGTTGTCGGTAGCTCTTTGGGAGGATTTTTTGCCACGGTTTGTACGGCGAAGTTTGGCATTAAGTCAGTTTTGGTGAATCCTGCGGTACGACCTTCTGAGCGGTTTAAACGTTATTTTACGCATGGACAAAATGGTCATACGACAGCAGGAGGCTGGACGATGACACCAAGTGATCTGGTTGATTTAGAGTCGTTATATCAACCGGTTCCGAGCCATCCTGAAAAGATCTTGGTTTTGTTGAAAACGGGTGATGAAGTGCTTGATTATCGGGTTGCTGAAGGATATTACGGACAGGCAGGCGCACAGTGTTCGATGATCATTGAGGCGGGTGGTGATCATTTCATGCATGATATGGCGGATAAGATTCCTTTAATGATAGATTTTTTATTTGCATGATATGATTCATGCCAAAGTTGATGAATACAAGTTGATTAATCGCATAATGAATAAAGGATTACGTGTTTAGTGACTCAATATACTGCTGAATCTCTTGAGGTTCTTTCGGGTTTAGACCCTGTCCGCCGTCGTCCTGGGATGTATACGGATACCACCCGTCCCAATCATTTGGCACAAGAAGTGATTGATAACGCTGTCGATGAGGCGTTGGCAGGTCACGCCAATCAGGTCGAAGTCATTCTCTATAAAGATGGTTCGTTGTCGGTACAGGACAATGGACGTGGGATGCCTGTCGATATTCACCCTGAATATGGTCAGAGCGGTATTGAAATCATCATGACCAAATTGCATGCGGGCGGCAAATTTTCCACGGATAACTATCAGTTCTCTGGTGGTTTACATGGCGTTGGAATTTCTGTGGTAAATGCGTTGTCTACGCGTGTAGATGTCAGTGTGCTGCGCAGTGGCAGCCAATATCAGATGAGTTTTGAGCACGGTGAGAAAGTCACGGATTTAACTGCGAAAGAAGGTTTTCCAAAGCGACAAAGTGGAACATTGGTGCGATTCTGGCCTGATGCCAAGTATTTTGATAATGCAAAGTTTTCAGTTCGTGCCTTAAAACACAATTTAAAAGCCAAAGCGGTGCTTTCGGCAGGTTTGAAAGTCTCTTTTACCGATGAGGAAAGCGGCGAAAAACTCACTTGGCAATTTGAAAATGGTTTAGTTGATTATCTCAAAGATGAGCTACAAGGTCGAGAAACTGTGCCGTTTGAGCCTTTTTCGGCAAGTGGAAAAGCTGAGCGTGCGGCATGTGAATTTGTCGTGTGCTGGTCGGCAGAGGATGGCGATAGCATTCAGGAAAGCTACGTCAACCTCATTCCTACCGCGCAGGGCGGGACTCATGTGAATGGTTTGCGAACAGGCACGACCGATGCGTTGCGTGAATTCTGTGAGATGCGTAACTTATTGCCGCGCAATATGAAGTTGTCAGGCGATGATGTCTGGGATGGTGTGAATTTTATTCTGTCGCTCAAGTTCCAAGAGCCACAATTTTCAGGTCAGACCAAAGAGCGATTATCGAGTCGTGAAGCTGCGCCGATTGTGCAGAGCATTGCCAAAGATGCGTTTTCTTTGTGGTTAAACAAACATCCTGATGTTGGTACGCGCCTTGCGGAAATGGCGATTGAGCGCGCAGGTCGTCGCCTTAAAGCGGCGAAGAAAGTTGAGCGCAAGAAGATTGTTTCAGGGCCAGCATTACCAGGGAAACTCGCGGATTGTTCGGGTGCAACGCGTGAAGATACCGAACTGTTCCTTGTTGAAGGGGATTCGGCGGGCGGGAGTGCAAAACAGGCGCGAAATCGCGTATTTCAGGCGATCATGCCATTGCGCGGTAAGATTCTTAATACATGGGAAGTTTCAAGCAATGAGGTATTGGCTTCGCAAGAGGTACATGATATTGCGATTGCCATCGGCGTTGATCCCGGTAGTGATGATTTATCAGAGCTTCGCTATGGCAAGATTTGTATCTTGGCGGATGCGGATTCGGATGGATTACACATCGCGACGTTGCTTT
>JASLGO010000035.1 GCA_030150135.1 Aquirhabdus sp. | reverse complement strand
TTAGATGAAGTGTTTGCGGCTTACGCTGATCCTGATGCGGATTTCGATAAACTTGCTGCAGAACAAGGCAAGTTAGAAGCGATCATCCAAGCATGGGATGCGCATAACTTGAATAACCAACTCGAACAAGCGGCTGATGCGTTACGTTTGCCACCATGGGATGCGGATGTGTCCTTGCTGTCTGGTGGTGAAAAGCGCCGCGTGGCACTCTGCCGGTTATTGTTATCTAAACCAGATATGTTGCTGCTCGACGAACCAACCAACCATTTGGATGCTGAGTCTGTTGCATGGTTGGAAGTGTTCTTGAAAAACTTCCCGGGTACGATTGTGGCGATTACCCATGATCGCTACTTCTTGGACAACGTCGCCGAATGGATTCTGGAACTTGACCGTGGACATGGCATTCCATATCACGGCAACTACAGCACATGGCTTGAGCAAAAAAATGCTCGTTTAGAGCTTGAAGGCAAACAAGAAGAGTCATTTGCCAAAGCGCTGAAAAAAGAGCTGGAGTGGGTTCGTAAGAACGCCAAAGGTCAGCAAGTTAAATCTAAAGCGCGTATGGAGCGTTTTGAAGAGCTGAACTCACGCGAATTCCAGAAGCGTAACGAAACTTCTGAAATCTATATTCCACCAGGTCCACGTCTCGGTAATATCGTCTGTGAAGTCGATAATATCAGTAAGTCATTCGAAGATCGTTTGTTGTACGAAAAGCTATCATTTAACGTTCCTCCAACAGCAATCGTTGGCATCATCGGACCTAACGGTGCGGGTAAAACCACATTGTTCCGTATGATGACTGGTGAGCAAACACCAGATACAGGTTCAGTGCGTTTGGGTGAGTCAGTGAGTGTGGCGTATGTCGGTCAGCTTCGTGATGAGCTAGATGATAAGAAAACCGTCTGGGAAGAAATTTCTCAAGGCTTGGATATTCTGAAAATCGGCGAATACGAAATTCCATCGCGTGCTTATATTGGTCGTTTTAACTTTAAAGGTTCAGACCAACAAAAAATCGTCGGATCATTGTCAGGTGGTGAGCGTAACCGCTTGAAACTGGCTAAAGTCCTACAAAAAGGCGCGAACGTGATCCTTCTCGACGAACCATCGAACGATTTGGATGTGGAAACTTTACGTGCGCTTGAAGATGCGATTCAGGTCTTCCCAGGTTGCGTGATGGTGGTATCGCATGATCGCTGGTTCTTGGATCGTATTGCGACTCATATCTTGGCGTTTGAGTCTGAAGGCCCAGAGTGGTTCGACGGTAACTATACCGAGTATGAAGCCTATCGTAAGGCGAAGTATGGTAAAGATGCAGGCCCACACCGCATGAAGTACAAGAAGATTTCTGGGTAAGCCGCATTTTAGTTATAAAAAAAGGGTGCGTCAGCGCCCTTTTTTCAGAACTTTATTTTAAAAAATAATATTCTTTAATGACAGTGTCTTATAAATGAATAATAAGAAAGGAGGTGGCCTGATTTTGAGTCAATAAAAGAACAAACTGATTTTTTATTATCTTAATATTTTTCTAAAAATGGCTTTATTTATAACAGCATACTGATTATTTTTCATTTCGAAGGTTAAACATGCAATTGAAATCCTCTTATAAGAAATTTCTTATCATTTTTCTCGTCATTGCAGGGCTCGTCGTGGGGCTTTATTTATTCATTACAAAAGCAAAGGCAAAGCAGCAACAAGTGGTAACCGTGAGTTCAATGACATCTTGTAGTGATCCCGAAGTTGTCACCATGCTCGCAGCGCAAGTGAGTGGCGACATTAAGCAGAAAACCGTAGTTAATCTAAAGACTTATGTTTTGAATGTCGGGAAAAGTTACGATACCGCACGTTTTGAAAATATTTTTAATTCATTAGACGTTAAAGTTGCAAACATTCGTGCGCAAGACCAGACGTCTAGTGATGGAACGCTATCGTGTACTGCAAGCGTTAAGGTTACTCCTTCCATTAATGTGTTTACGGATGCGAGTACCAGCTTACATGCACTTGGAGCGTCCACGATGCAAGGTTGTACGGATGAGTGTGGCGATGATATTAATGGCAATAGCAGTCTAGAAAGTCAGGCGTTGGATGGCAGCTTGAAATATAACGGGAAGTCAGTTTCGGCGAGTGGTCTGGACTATACTTTACAAAAAGATGCGGATGGCAAAGTGATTTTGTCTTATACCGCACCTGATTTTTTGGTTAGTTTTATGACATCCGCAATTGTTGATGCATTAAATCTATCGAATACATTGGCGAAAACTGCAAAAGATAAAGCAGATGCTGATGCTCAGACAGCCGAAACCAATCAGAAGTTAACACTGGTGCAACAAGCGATGGATTTGCGCTTAAAAGAGGTCAACGCGACCAATGAAGCCGCAAACAATCAGCTCAATACACTCTGGCAAGCTGCAGGCACTGCGACCACACAAAGTTTACTTGATGAACAACGAGATTGGCTCAAGAAACGCGATGTCGATTGTCAGATTAAGGCTGAACAAGATTGGTATCAGCTCAAAGATGATGAAAAGCAAAGCTATAACTTGGAACATGAGAGCTGGAGCCCACTTATGATTAGCACGGACAAAGAGATTCGTCGCGTGATCTGTGTGGCGAAGCGAACCAATGATCGTATTGCACCCTTGACGCAAGAAATTTCGGCAGTGCATGATCGTTTGCTTGCTGCACAAGCCACAGCTGCTCCAAGCAAGCCGTAACCTAGTCAGTTTCTCCTCGCTCTGAGATGTTAAGTGAAGCGCGGGGAGAGCTAAAACAATAACAAATTTGAGGTTTTTATCTTGAATCATGATCAATCATCTTGGACAAAAATGATGCTTTGTTTTTTGTCATGCCTGATCATCCAATCAGTGCATGCCGAATATATTGCCCTCGATACAGGACATACGCCACTACATCCAGGAGCGACAGGCGCGAGTGGTCGTGTTGAGTATTTATATAATTTAGATATGAGCAACGCGCTGGCTAAAGATTTAACAACCAGCGGAGATCGTGTTTCTCGAACTTCTGCTGATGGCAAGGAAATTACCCTTCAAGAGCGTTCCACCAAAGCTCCTGATGCCGATTTATTTATCTCAATTCATCATGATTCGATGCCACAAGAGTGGATTGATGCAGGACGTCGTCGTGAGTTTGCGGGATACTCGATCTTTGTTTCACCCAAAAATACACATTATGATCAGAGTTTAAATTGCGCTAAAAAAATAGGTGAGCAAATGCTCGCGATTGGTGAAAAGCCATCGCTTTATCATGCGACACCGATTGCAGGTGAAAATCGTCCATTAATTGATAAACGACTAGGTGTTCATCAATATGACGATTTAATTGTGCTTAAAACTGCGCCAATTCCTGCTGTTTTGGTCGAAATTGGTGTCATTGCCAATCCAAATGAGGAGCTGCGCCTGAGTAAACCTGATACTATTGGGCGAATCGCACATGCGATTGCGATAGGCATTCATAATTGCCAAGTAGCTAAAATCCAGCAATAGCACTGAATAAAGATAGGTTTGATTCATCATATTGCTGTCATAAAAAAGAAAACGCCCGAAGACGTTTTCTTTAATGCCCTTTTCACTTTTTATAATTTATTGTTGTTTTAATCAGCATGTTAATTAATTTCGATGTTTTGAATGGAGCTTGCCAACAATTCATCGAAGTTTGATATATATTCCATACACCATATTACTTGGTTGCGCAGGAAGCGATTTAACGCTATCAATGATTTTGAGGTAGCTGGATAATTGGGAACACGATTTCATGAGATGGTTGTTTGCCTCTCTGATATCAGGTCGATCAAAAAACACCATAAATCGGTAAGCCATTGAATTGGGTGTTGCTTTGCTGTGCCCTTCACGTAATGCTTCAATGTCTTTCCAAATTCGGATTTTTTGTGCACCGCCATATCGATGACCTTCGAGTAAAGGAACTCGACATTTCACTTCAGCAATGAAAGATTTACCATCATTGCGTGAGCGGTGTTCAATATCGTAATGCTGATGTTTGTGGGCTTCCTGCAAGATATCATTACGAATCATGGCGATTTCATGTTCATCCAGTGATAATGCGGCGGATACCCACTCTAAAAACTCTAAAGCAAGTTTGATGGAAATTGCGCTATTAATATCAGAAAGCGCCGATTTTAATTTGAGCAACTTGTCTAAATCTAAACTTGCATAAAAGTCTTTATTGGGTAGCTCAAATACCTCATTAAAGGTCGTGTTAATCCTTTGTTGAAGATTGATGCCTCTGGCAAACTTTTCATTGAGCATCATGATGTTTCTCTTTAGATTTTTGAGTTAACTTATTTTGAGTTGATTGAAAATAGTGGCCTTGTCATACATTCTGTTCAACTCGTAAAAATCCAATAGAAATCTTATGTTCAAACATGCCGTCGGCTGATCGAACAGTGATCGTGTCATCTTCATGGGTTTGGCTGTGTATTTGATAAACATGGTATTTGAATCCATCTACGGTGACAAAATGGCTATGATTTACTTTTGCTTTTTTGTATGGATGTTGCCTTGGTGGTGGGCTCATGTGCGCAGTGATCACAAGTTTTCCTTCACGTTGGAGCGCGAGGGCAATTGCTCGTGCTATTGCGCAAGAGGATATGCGGGCGTTTGGTTCATCAGCGATAAGGATGTAACCTTGATCGATTTTATTTAATGAGCATGTGGTCAGTGTTGTATTCATCTCATTACTCGGCGGATATTTTAAATTTTGAAGTGTCTGTTTTACTAAAAATATTTATTGATCAGTAGCTTAATATTGGTTTTTCGTGATCGCTTATGGGTTAAGTTAAAAAATCTTGGTGTGTAATAAGTTTTTGATTAAAGGAATTGGGTGTCGGCTGACGATTTCTTCTGTCGCGGAAACTTCCCACCGTTGTGAACAGCAGCGCTCACAGAGCGGCAAAGGCTCATCAGGATCGCTAATGATGACAACAGTACTAAAGCAGCAGACTTTGCAGGTCAGGCGCTTGGTTCTGAGTTGCATATTCATTGCTATTTCCTTCATGACAGTTGAGAAACTGCCCTTTGATCAAATGTTTCACTGAGCTTTAAGAATGACAGACCATAATTTTCAGATGCAGCAGGGATATAAGAATGGTTACTGTTTGTAAGTCAGTGAGGATATGTTCCCTCAATATCTGTCTTTATTCCATCCCCCATTTGGGTGATTGACGCCAATAAAATCAATAATTCTTGATTAAAACAGGTTGCATTTGTTTGGATCAGAGATTAACTTTTAGTAGTTACATAAAGATAATAAAAGGCATATTAATTACCCTGTTACATAGGTTGCGTAGAGTGCGGTCAATGTGGGGAATTGTTGAAATGATTTAGATTAAGTCCACGTTGTCATTTAATTTGTTTTTAACTTTATTTAGTTTTTTCAAAGTATTGAAAGTCGAGTGTGTATTTTAATTAAATATTTGAAGTATAAAGAAATGACTGAAGATATAAAACCAAGCCTGAATGATTTACTCAGTTGTCTTTATGATGCTGTGATGGCTCCCAGCGGCTATCAGTTGTTTATTGAAAAACTTAGAGATTTTTTTGATCTCAAAGCCGCGATCTTGATTATTCGTAATGTGGAAACGCAAGAAGTTAAAGGGCTGTGGATGTATGGGATGGAAAAAAAGTGGCATGAAAGTTATGCCTTAGAGTTCGCGCCTGAAGATATGCTCGCGCAGCATATTCTAAGTTCACCGATTGCTCATTTTTATGCCAGTAATCTGGATGTGCCAGATAAAGATAAATTTGCAGAAACGCGTTTTTATAATGAGTGGGTTGTCCCGCAAGGGATGGCTTATGCGACAGGTGCAATTGTTCTGCAAGAAGGAGCGTGGGTGACCGAGTTGTATTTACAACGTGGACCTCAGCACCAACCTTTTAATCGTGATGAAATCAACCAATACAATTTACTGATTCCTCATTTACAGCGCACTATGCAAATGCGTCAACGCTTTGCAGATTTACAAATAGGACAGAGTTTTTTGGCAAGCAGTCTGGATGTACTGGCGATGCCGACGTTTTTGTTCAATGAGATGGGACAAATGGCGCATTGTAATCAAAGTGCTGTTCATCTTCTAAAGGACAGTCGCAATCTCAAGCTCAATAATCACTATCTACAAACAAATCACGATGCAACGACACGCAAGCTGAGTGTCGAATTGTCGAAAGCGGTGCGTGCCAGTCGAGGCGATGAGAGCGATCTCAATAGTGTGATTTTATTACCGCGTACTCAGCAGCTACCTTTGATGCTGATGATTACACCTTTGCAACTTAACGGTTCTGTGCAAGGAGCTGCGCTCTTGTTTGCATTCGATCCTGAAACGACACCAACGATTACGTCGTCTTTGATTCGTCGGCTATTTGGGCTTTCTGAAGCTGAAGCGATGTTATCAGTTGCCTTGTGTAGTGGTAAAACTCTAGATGATGTAGCGATTGAGCGAGGCACTACAATGAATACGATCAAAAGCCAGCTGAGAAGTATCTTCGTGAAGACAGGAACGAAACGTCAATCTGAATTAGTCTCTTTACTGCTGGCAAGTCCAGCTTACTTTCTAACACAAAAACAGTTGGTTGAGTGAGAGTCGGCTACATGACTATAAAAAAAGGACACCTGATGGCGTCCTTCCTTCTTATGCGAAAGTTATAAATCAAACATTCAAACGTTGTAATGCTTCAACGCGTTGTTCGATCGATGGATGCGAATGAAACAATGCAGCGATACTAAAACCTTCTTCTTGTCCTGAACTAATCGCAAATGCTTTCATTTCTGCTGGCATTTGATCAGGCATGTCTTGTTCTTGACGCAAGCGGAGCAGTGCATTAATCATCGCTTGTTTGCCTGCTAAACGTGCGCCCGCTTCATCGGCGCGATATTCACGTAGGCGTGAGAACCACATGACAATTGCGGATGCCGCAATACCGAGGACAATATCCATCACCATGCTGGTAATAAAGTAGCCCATGCCAGGACGATCACTTTCGTTTTTAAATACATTGCGATCAACGAAATTACCGATAATCCGTGCAAAGAACATCACGAAGGCGTTGACTACACCTTGTACCAGCGCAAGTGTCACCATATCGCCATTTGCAACGTGCCCGATTTCATGGGCGAGAACTGCACGTAGTTCGTCTTGGTTCATGCGCTCAAGCAAACCTGTCGATACAGAAACCAGTGCTGCGTTACGATTCCAGCCAGTCGCGAAAGCGTTAGATTGATAGCTTGGGAAAATACCGACTTCAGGCATTTGAATTCCCGCATTGTGTGCGAGCTGCTCAACAGTTTGCAACAACCATGCTTCTGCTTGGTTAGATGGCTGTGTAATGATTTGGGTCTTGGTACTCCATTTTGCGAGTGGTTTGGAGAGAAACAGCGAAATCGCTGAGCCGACCATGCCATAGACAAAACACAATACTAAAAGATTACCTAGATTTAGGCCGCCTGCTGTGTGCGTAGAACCTACGCCAAGTATCGATAAGATAATACCGACGACAACCATCACCGCGAGGTTAGTCAATAAAAAAAGACCAATCCGCAACATGGAAAATTCCTCTTAAATAAGCTGAGTCAGAATTGAATCAGTAAGATCATAATAATGGCATCGGTGCCGTTTTCAATTGTATTCAGGTAAATGCGAGAGAGGCGGGGGTAAATTGTTTTTTACAAATTGTCGCGAGTGACTCTGGTAGATGAAGTCGTGTGACTTTTTTCTTTCGACCAGAGTCTTGTATCAAAAATTGTTAAACCTATATGGTTCGTTGTTTGACGGGCCAGAGCCCACGTTCTTTCCAGCGACGCATATGTGGCGATTCATCATCGAGCCAGTAGGCATCATCTTCAGTGATGACAAGTAGTTCCTCAAACTTGGCACCAACACCCTGAAAACCTAAATGAGGTTCGACTGCCCAGAGTCCTGGAATTGGCGGATGGTCAGAGCTTGCATTGGATGACCAGATCGGTGACCAGCCTTGTTTGAATCCAAGGGCAGCCATTTTTCCTAGAGATTCGACGGCTTGTAGTCCGAATTTGAAAACAGTATTTGGCTTTTGATTTTTGCGCTCTGGCATTGGTTCGACCGTGTGTGCCAATGTTTCGAATGGATAAGCCTTGTGACGCGGTTCATAGCCTTGTTTTGCGATAAGCAGATCAACAGCTTGAGAAACCTCTCGCATTGGGCGACGTTGTTTGATCAGATCCAGAATCATGGCACGATGTTCAGCCAAATCATCAATTACGCGATCCAGAACTTTATTTTCTCCGAGAACGCTGGTGTAACCAATATCGGCAACATAGCCATTGATCACGGGTGCATTGTCGAGGATGAAGGGCATGTTTTCTTCGAGGCGACGATTGGTCGGCAAGAACTGTAATGCGACTTTAAAACCGTAGAATGCTGTACGATCGCCAAACCATGCAAATGGAGAGTGAAACCAGTCTGTCACACCATGATCTAACAGCCATACTTCCTGCATGCGAGCGGCTTCTTTTTCGGTGATTCCCGGTTTGAGTTCTTTCGCAACAGCTTCTGCTGCGGCATAGGCTAGACGCTGGACTTTACGGAATTGTTCGAGATCCTCAGCAGAGGGAATATAGCCTGCTTTAGTAGACTCTTGGAGAGTCAGACGTTTTCTGAACATGTTGAATACTCTTAAGTTTGTTGTCTAAAGTGGCGTTTTATCAAATATGTAAAACCAGCATAATGGGATTCATGCACAGTAATGTGCAAAAGAATCGCAAAACCATGATCAAACATCAATAGTAAATCGGATTATGCAGTCTAATATTTTCAATATTGAGTTGATTCAAGTGGTTGTTAAGCGGACATTAAAATAGCAATAAATCCACTTGCGGGTGGATATGAAAGGATTACAATCAACATGAGCGTATGATGCTTTGGCACCGAAGTTTGCTTGATTTATTGAGTCAGTAATCAGCAGAAGGATGATTCTTATGGATATGTCAGCCAACAATCTTGAAACACTATTTGCCCAGCTTGGTCTTAACAATAGCCAAGAAGCGATGACGCGGTTTGCAGCAAGCCATATGTTACCCAAAGATGTTTATGTCAATAATGCGCCATATTGGAACGACGGTCAGCGACATTTTTTGCAAGATGCATTGCGACAAGATTCTGAATGGTCGGAAGCAGTTGATCAGCTCAACATATTGCTGCATTAGTCTTCAATATTAACCAGTTATAGAATAAAAAATGCCTGTCATCTCGACAGGCATTTTTGTTTTACATGTGAATTAACTTGTGGGGGTTAGCGTCTTTTCGGTGCTTTGGGATCATGAAATACAACGCTTTCTTCTTCAAACTCAGGTTTGACCGCCACGATAAAGTCTTGGCGAGAAAGATTCATGAAGATTGCGTAACCTGTTGCGATGTAAATCGATGAATATGTACCGACAAACAAACCGATCAGCAACGCTGCTGAGAACCAGAACAATCCATCACCACCTAGGAACAGCATCGCAAAAGCAACCAGTGCAACGGTTGCGACAGTCATCACTGTACGACGGAAGGTTTCTGTGAGAGAAATATCGATAATCTCAATCGCTGATGCACCACGAATCTTACGAAAGTTCTCACGGATACGGTCAAATACCACAATCGTGTCGTTCAATGAGTAACCGATTAATGCCAAGACTGCAGCAAGTACAGTCAAGTCAAATGGCCAGTTAAATACTGAGAATACACCAACAGTAATGATGGTCACATGGAGCAATGAAATCACTGCACCGACCGCAAATTTAAACTGGAAGCGAATTGCGACGTAGATCATCATCAAAGCGAGTGCAAGACCAATCGCCCCGAGAGAACGTAGATAAAGATCATTCCCCACTTGTGAGCCGACGATATCTACTTTCTGAACAGTTGCTTTATTTTCTGGCAGTTGTACTGCTTTGAGAATATAGGTTGCTGCATCGGTTGACTTGGTTTGTGCAGGCATCCGTATGAGCAAATCACGTTGCGTTCCTAAATACTGCACGACAGGGTCATGAAATCCAGCTTTAGTCAGTGCAGTTTGCACATCGTCTTGTTTAACAGCGTGTGTGTAGTTGACTTCAGCAGAGATACCACCCGTAAAGTCGAGTCCAAGATTCAGTCCTTTATAGAAAATCGAACCGATACTGATCACAATTAAAAGGATCGAAAAAATTGCCAAAGGTTTGCGAAATCGCATGAAGCGAATCACAAACTCATCGTGCTGATAAGGCTGTTCTGCACTTACATCGCCTTGGACATTGTCTATCGTATTGTTAGCCATGATTAATTCCTTTTAAATACTTAGTTTTTCAACATGGCCACGATTGCCATAGATCAATTGAACCAAGCCACGGGTGACCGTGATGGCAGTAAATAGCGAACAGATAATCCCGATGGATAACGTGACCGCGAAGCCTTTGATTGGACCAGTACCCACTGCAAACAGAATGAACGCAACGATCAAGGTCGTGACATGCGCATCAATAATGGTTCCAAATGCACGGTCATAGCCCATGACAATCGCAGAAATAGGTTTGGCGCCATGCCTGATTTCTTCGCGGATACGCTCACAAATCAAGACGTTAGCGTCAACAGCAATACCAATGGTCAATACAATACCTGCAATACCTGGGAGGCTGAGCGCCGCGCCGATTGCTGACATGATGGCAAGAATTAATGCTAAGTTCATGAAGAGTGCAAAGTTTGCAATCAGACCAAAGAGGCGATAGAACACCAGCATGAAGACGGCAACGAGTGCGAAACCGACTTGTGTAGATAGAATCCCTTTGTCAATGTTTTCTTGACCGAGTGATGGGCCAACAGTCCGTTCCTCAACAAAGTACATCGGCGCAGCAAGCGCACCAGAACGCAGCAAGAGTGCAAGTTCTGCGGCTTCTTGTGGACTACCGATACCCGTGATCTGGAAGTTTGAACCGAGTACGGACTGTACGGTCGCACGGTTAATGACGACTCTTTCAGTATATGGTGTACGTGTTTCTATAGTTTTCTTGGTGACTGGGTCGGTGGCGTAGGTAATCTTTTGTTTATTTTCAATAAACAAGACCGCCATTTGCTTACCCACAGCGCTACGCGTAGCATCGCTCATCAGCTTGCCGCCAGCTGTGTCCAAGGTAATGTTAACCGAGGCTTGGCCGTTTTGGTCATAACCGAGTTGTGCGTTTTGGACGCGTTCACCAGTTAGGATGCGTTGGCGTTTCAACAAGATTGAAGGGCCATCCAGTTTTTCGAAAGGAAAGCTTTCTGCACCAGCAGGTACTGGGCCACCTGTATAAGATGCCGCTTCATCAGCAACCATACGGAATTCTAGATTTGCTGTACGACCCAAAACACGTTTTGCTTCAGCAGTATCTTGTACGCCCGGTAAGTCAACCACGATGCGATTGCTACCTTGGGTTTGTACCAAAGCTTCTGCAACTCCGAGTTCGTTAATACGATTACGCAGTGTTGTTAAGTTTTGACCGACTGCGTATTGATTGATTTCTTGCAGCTTTGCTTCGGTATAGGTCAGTGCATCGACAAAGCCATCACCAACTGCCAGTTGCTGAAGTGCAAAATCTGGGAACTTACGACGTAGCGTCGGGGTTGCCAAATCACGGTCTGCGGTTGTATCAAAAACAACATTAATGCCTGTTGGTGTTTGCTGCACAGTGCGGAAAGTCAGGTTGTTTGTGCGTAATTCACGACGAATATCAGTCACCGACGTATCTAAACGTTGCTCAATGGCCTTAGACATATCGACTTCAAGTAAGAAGTGGACACCGCCACGTAAGTCTAGACCCAATTTCATTGGTGCTGCGCCGATTGCTTTTAACCAGCTTGGTGTGGTTTGAGCCAAATTGAGCGCAACAACGAAGTTGTCACCTAAGGCGCGGCGTACGATGTCTTGTGCTTTAAGCTGTTCATCACTGGTGCGGACACGAACAAGTGCAGTTTTACCATCAAAACTATCGCCATGCGATGTGATATTTGCTGCTTTGAGTGCGGCTTCTGCTTGGCTCAGAACGCTGGCGTCAATTTGTGAACCAGCTTTCGCGCCTGTAATCTGAATTGCGGGTTCATCGGGGTAGAGGTTTGGTAGTGCATACAGGGTGCTAATCACCAAAACCAGTAGAATTACCACATATTTCCATGCTGGATAACGCATCTGTGCTCTTCTTTTAAAATTAGCTACTAAATTGATTCGATTTTGAATGATTCTATGAAAATCATTCTTTTAATCACTCATATCAACCCTTAAAAACAAGCAACGATCCAGTGGCTTGTTTTTAATGGTGCAAATTTAATGATAAAACCTGTGTTTGATCAAAAAACACTAGGTTTAACATCAATGAACTGGACTTATAAACTGGCTAAAGTGCCTTCTGGAAGTACAGCGACGATTGAAGATTTTTGAACTTTGACATCGACACCAGTACCGATGGTAATGACAGCGTATTCACCTTCAATCTTCTTGATACGGCCCATGAGTCCACCAGCAAAAACAACTTCGCTGCCTACAGTCACACTGTCGATCATATTGCGATGTTCTTTAGTCCGTTTAGATTGTGGACGCCAAATCAGGAAATAAAATACAGCAACAAAACCAACCATCATAATGATTGACGGGATTGGGGATGGGTTTCCTGCGGCGGCATCTGCAGCGTAAGCAGATTGAATAAACAAACTCATGGTACAAGTTCCTAATAAGACAAGATAAATATCAACAATATTCGGTGTTCAGTGTGAGTTGAATCAAACCAGTTGTGTCGCAAGCAGCTTTTAGTGCTGGGCGAAGGCTGATTTTCATAAAAAACAAAGGTTGCAATGTACCTTTTTATGCGTGACGAATCAAACAACGCAGTACTTGCGATGTATCATTTAGTAAAAAAGAAACAATTGTGATAACTCAAGCGGTCTATTTTGCATGCTTAAGAAAATCTAATGCACATAAAAAACATCCCGATAGGTCATTCTCCCACCGAGATGTTTCATTTATGAGGATAATTTTGGCAGTTTCAATCCATTTTTTGGCTTTATTTATATTGCACGGCCGATTGATTTTATGGTTCGCATCAAAAATAATTATAATTGACATTGTGTATTGTCAAGTTTGTGTAGTATGTTGAGTAACGCTAATTTCGTTGGTTCAGGTTTTGATCAAAACGGATACTGTACAAGTTATCTCCCAAAATCCCTCTCGAAGTTTATCTACAAATTGCGGCACATTTACAAACGTTTTGAATCGTTTAAGGAATATTTATGCTCAGTATTCAAGCAAGAATTGCGCGTTATGTCATGGCGAGGCAGCTCAAAAATGCGCCTAAGAGGGAGCCCACGCCATCATCCGTCAGACGCGCAATTGCCAAAGGCTTGGGGTATATGCCTGTTCCAAAAGGCGTAATGGTGAGGAGACAGCAAGTTGGTGCTTTGTCTGTCGAGGTGATTAGCCCGAAAACGGGTGGTAATTCGACTCGTGCGCTCATGTATCTGCATGGTGGCGGATATGTGGCAGGCAGTCCAGAAACTCATCGTGCCTTTACTGCACGTTTAGCACTGGAACTCAATTGTGAAGTTTGGGTTCCTGATTATCGGCTTGCGCCTGAGCATCCATTTCCCACAGGGTTGCATGATGCTGCTGATGTTTGGGGAGAGTTTATCCAAGCCCATGCAGGAAAAACGCTTTTGCTTGGTGGTGAGTCGGCGGGCGGTGGGTTATCTTTGGCGTTGTGTTATCTGTTGCGTGAACGCGCAGTGCGTTTGCCAGATCAGTTGTTTTTGTTATCTGCGTGGTTGGATATTCGTATGGCGGGTGGTAGCTATCAGCGTAATAACTCACGCGATGTGATTGCTAGAACCGATACGACTGAGGCGGGTTGTGCAAGACATTATGCAGGAGTCGAGTCTCGAACCAATCCGTTAATGTCGCCGATTTTGGGTGATGCAACAGGTTTGCCTCGGACGTATGTGATGGTCGCAAATACGGAGATCTTTGAAGATGACAGTCGTATTTTTTTCAGACAGGCGCGTGCTGCGGGTGTAGATGTGACACTGGAAGTGGGCAATGGTTTGTGGCATGCATGGCCATTATTTGCACCGTTTATTCCTGAGTCGAGAAAGTCGATTCGTTATTTGGGGAAATGGGTGAGAGCCGCTGCTTAATTTAGGTGATCTAAATTAAGG
>JASLGO010000030.1 GCA_030150135.1 Aquirhabdus sp. | reverse complement strand
CTTGACTGACTGGGGGTAAATACGAAGGCCGTGAATTTTCATGAGGGAGCTCGCTTCTAACTATTCCATTGATCATTTATGGATTTTCTATCTAATCCTAAAGTCATCAAACCTTTTCCAACACCGCAAAATAAAACCCATCGCCACTATCTGTCGCAGGGAAACACTGACGCCCAATCGGACGAGCCATGCCCCAATCCGCAGCAATCGGTTTTTCAACTGCGTTCGGCGTACGCTCCAGAAATGCCGTAATTTGATCTTCATTTTCAGCTTTTAGCAACGAACAGGTGATATACACCATGCGTCCACCAACTTTAAGCTGTGACCATAAATGATCGAGTAACTTGGCTTGCAGTTCTACAGTCTGAGCAATATCAGTCTCTTGGCGTAATAACCGAATATCAGGATGGCGGCGTAAAACGCCTGTCGCACTACATGGTGCATCCAGCAGAATCGCATCTAGTGACTCATCTGCTTGCCATTCGCTGGCGTCTGCAGTCGTGACCACCACGCGATTTTGATCAAACAGTTCGAGGCGATTCAGATTTTCACGCACACGCTTTAAGCGATACGAATCGCTGTCGAGGGCGATCATTTTTTGCGGCGTGTATTGTTCAAGCAAATGCGCGGTTTTGCCGCCGGGTGCAGCGCACGCATCGAGAACAATTTTGCCATCCAATCCCTTGAAGGTCTCATCACAAAACAATGCTGCACAACGCTGCGCGTTTAAGTCCTGTACCGAAAACCAACCATCCAGATAACCGGGCAAACTTGGGATATTGACAGGTTGTAGCAGTTGAATGGCTTCAGGTGTATTTTGATCAACCACATTCGCGTTAATGCCTTGCAGCGCAAGTGCATCCAGATAACCTTTGCGTGAGCGTTGACGTTTATTCACGCGCAAAAATAGCGGCGCGCTATGACGTAGCGATTCCGCTAAAGTACGCCATTCATCGCCCCAATCTGCTTTGAGTTGTTTAGCGAGCCAGTCGGGCAGGGCATGATGCTGATCAAAAACTACTTGTAGTTCAGTCTGCTCACGCAAAGTACGACGCAGTAAGGCGTTGACCAAACCACTGGCTTTTTCTTGTCCGAGTTGTTTGGCGGCATCCACCGTTTCGCTAATCGCCGCATGCGGTGGAATCCGCGTCTGGAAAATCTGATAAAGACCTAAATGCAGCGCAGCCTGCACACGATTGTCGGTTAGTGGGCGCGCGAGCATCGGTTGTAACACCTCATCGAGCGCAAACCAGTGACGCAATGTCCCCATCACCAATTCATTAAACAATCCGCGATCACGTTCAGGCGTTTTTTCTAACGCCTTCGGCAGTAAGGTGCTGAGCGATTGTCCTTCTTGCACACTGACGATCACGCGAATGACTTGCGCTCGTAGATTGAGCGGGGCGGGGCGAGATTTTGCATTTGCTGGGGCATTGTGAAATTTGCGCGGCTGCGCAGATTTTGGTGAACTGTTTGGCGGCAGGCTCATTTTAGTTGTTGTCCAATTTGAAGTTTTTGCGCTTGAAGGATTTGTACACTATTTAGAGGCTTACCGCCTGCCCATTGCAATTGTGTGAGGCGCAGAGCTTGCCCATCACCACAACAAACCGTCACGCCGTATTTATCAATGTGAATGATTTCGCCTGCTTGTCCTGAATTTTCATTGGTTTCAGGCAATACAGCTGACCAAACGCGCAGGACGTCATCACCCATTTGCGTGTATGCGACAGGCCATGGCTGTAATCCTCGAATGAGTCGATCCAAGACCGCAGCAGGTTGTGTCCAGTCAATTTTGCCTTCAGCTTTGGTGAGTTTGGCAGCGTAATTGGCCAGTTCGTTATTTTGTTTGGTTTTATCGGTTTGATATTGCGCTAAATTTTCCAATGTGTGAACAATCGCTTCACCGCCTAATATCGCTAAGCGATCATGTAAAGTTGCGCTGGTATCATTATTTTCAATGGCGAGTTTTGCCTCATACAGCATATCGCCTGTATCGAGCCCAGCGTCCATTTGCATGATGGTAATGCCAGTCTCTGTATCTCCTGCCAAAATCGCCCGATGGATCGGCGCTGCTCCACGCCAACGCGGTAGCAATGACGCATGAATATTCAAACAACCCAAACGTGGCATATCCAGTACGGTTTGCGGCAAGATCAGCCCATACGCTGCGACCACCATCACATCAACTTTATGGTCAGCAATAATTTTTGCCAATTCTGTTTGAGCTGCCAGACCTTCTTCAGTACTGCTTTTTAGATGGAGTGGTTGATACACAGGAATATTATGTGTGAGGGCAAGTGCTTTTACCGCAGAAGGTGTTAGCTTCTGCCCACGTCCAGATGGACGATCGGGCTGTGTGTACACTGCACAAATGTTGTGTCCAGCAGCAATTAAGGCTTGCAGCGCAGTTGCCGCAAATTCAGGTGTTCCAGCAAAAATAAGATTCACAGTCGTTGTTTTCAAAGTGTCAAAGAGATGAGGGGATTATAACTGATCTGTAAGCACTTGCTTTGAAGTCTTCCCTTTCAAGTCATAGTATCTACACATCTTGTGAGGTCTATTGAGCGTAACCTTTCAAATCCATCCCATGAGAAGCACTGCTTCGCAAGGCGTAGCGCTCCTTTTCTAAAGGAAGGAGCTTTTACCCCTCTTTAGAGAAAGAGGGGTAAGGGGAGATTTGAAAATATATGATCACTCACAATATTAAAATTTATGTAGATATTATTGCCATCTAGGGGGAAACTTTAATAACTTCCAATTCCATCTCGAATTTTCATTGCTAACTGGAGCAGGTTGTATGCAGCAGGCGGTGCGTGATGCGCGTGGAGAACTAATCCTGTTTCCATGATGGGTGCGTCATCACTCAAGGCTTTATAGACAACACCTTTGCGCTGCAATGTTTGCATTGAATTGGGAACGAGGGCAAACCCCATTCCCGCAGAGACCAATCCAATGATCGTTTGCATTTGGATCGCTTGCTGACCGAGCAAAGGCTCAATTCCAAGCTGTGCGTAATACCCCGTAATCAGATCGTGCAGGGCTGGTGAGCTTTCGCGAGGGAATAGAATTAACGGCAAATGCGCCATGCTTTTGAGATTGATGCTTTCTAGACTAACAGCTTCTAGATTGAGCTGTGTTTCATCTAGCCATGTTTCACTCAACCACTGTTCTGGCATTGCAACAATCAGTGGTTCAAAGGAAACAGGATGATAGGCAAGCTTTGGCGGAAAATCTCGATGTGTCGGTGCGATGAGTAGCCCAACATCAATCTCTTGATTTAATAAAGATTGAACTTGGAGATTACTTGTGGCTTCTTTTAATGTCATTTCAACATCAGGAAAGTCGACTGAAAAACGACTGACCAATTCAGGCAAAACCCCATAAACGGTACTACTGACGAAACTAAAACGCAGAGTTCCGATTTCGCCGCGCGCCAATCGCTGCGCAACTTGTTGTAATGCTTCGGTATTTTCCAAAATCTGACGAACATGAGGCAACCATAGTGCTCCGACGGGTGTCAGGCTGACGCTACGATTTGTCCTGTCAAATAAAATGACACCCAACTCTTCTTCTAGCGCCTGAATGCTTTGACTGAGCGGTGGCTGAGTCATATGTAAACGTGCTGCTGCTCGCCCAAAATGCAGTTCTTCTGCTACAGCGACAAAGTGTCTTAATGATCTCAGATTTTTTGAAATCATATCTTTTTAGACCTATTTAGATATATTTAATATATTTTACTCGATAAATAAGAGTATGTATGCTGATCGTATGAAAAACTGAAAGCACAAAAGGGTATCTCGCTTGATTGTGAGCTTACAGCGCTAAGCCTTTTCCTGAGAGCACTTAAGGCATAGAATTGTCCCCAATTTGAGAACACCCTACCCACGCTATTTGCAGAAGGCATATACAAGGAATACCCCATGAGCAACGACAGTAACAGTAATCAAGATAACCTCAATATCCGCAAGCACTCCTCACAAGTTGTAGACGGTATCGAATTTGCGCCAGCACGCGCCATGTTGCGTGCGGTTGGTTTTTCGGAC
Organism: Aquirhabdus sp.; assembly: GCA_030150135.1. GTDB lineage: Bacteria > Pseudomonadota > Gammaproteobacteria > Pseudomonadales > Moraxellaceae > Aquirhabdus. Next base: position 4,189 of record JASLGO010000030.1, on the reverse strand, counting down.
GAAGACTTCAAAAAACCACAAATCGGGATTGCCTCAACATGGGCAAACGTGACGCCGTGTAACATGCACATTGATGGCTTGGCGCGAGAAGCAGAAGCAGGTGCGAATGCGGCTGGCGGCAAAGGTGTGATCTTCAATACCATCACCATTTCTGACGGTATCGCCAACGGTACTGAAGGCATGAAATATTCAATGGTATCGCGCGAAATCATCGCGGACTCGATTGAAGCAGTTGCGGGTTGTGAGGGTTTTGATGGTCTGATCGCAATCGGTGGTTGTGACAAAAACATGCCGGGTTGCATCATGGGCTTGGCGCGTCTGAATCGCCCATCAGTATTCGTCTATGGCGGTTCAATTCGTCCGGGCGCTGGTCACACCGACATCATTTCCGTTTTTGAAGCCGTGGGTCAACATGCCAAAGGCGAACTGTCAGCCATTCAAGTGAAACAAATTGAAGAAGTTGCGATTCCGGGTCCGGGTTCATGTGGTGGGATGTACACTGCAAACACGATGGCATCTGCAATCGAAGCACTCGGTATGAGCTTGCCGGGTTCGTCAGCACAAGATGCTGTTTCTCAGGAAAAAAATAACGACTGCCAACGCGCTGGTGAAGCCGTCATGAATTTGCTGCGCCTCGACATCAAGCCGCGTGACATCATGACCAAAGCAGCATTTGAGAATGCGATTAAAATCGTCATCGTGCTCGGTGGTTCAACCAATGCTGTGCTGCATTTGATTGGCATGGCGCGTACAGTTGATGTGGACTTGTCACTCGATGATTTCGTTCGCATCGGTAAAGATACACCGCTCCTCGCTGACGTGCGTCCATCAGGTAAATACATGATGAGCGAATTGGTTGCGATTGGTGGCATTCAACCATTGATGAAACGCATGCTTGATCGTGGCATGTTGGATGGTTCATGTTTAACCGTCACAGGTAAAACATTGGCGGAAAATTTGGCAAATGTTCAAGATTATCCAGCCGATCAACAAATCATCATGCCATTTGATAAACCGATTAAACCTGATTCACATTTGGTTGTTTTGAAAGGCAATCTGGCGGTCGAAGGTTCAGTTGCTAAAATCACGGGTAAAGAAGGCTTGCGTTTTGAAGGTAATGCTCGCGTTTATAGCGGTGAAATCGAAGCAATGGCAGGCATCTTGAATGGTGAAGTGGTTGCTGGCGACGTTATCGTGATTAAAGACGAAGGCCCGAAAGGTGGTCCAGGTATGCGCGAAATGTTGAAACCAACCTCAGCCGTCATGGGTAAAGGTTTAGGTCAAAGCGTTGCGCTGATTACCGATGGTCGTTTTAGCGGCGGCTCTCATGGTTTTGTGGTAGGCCATATCACCCCAGAAGCGTATGAAGGTGGTCTGATTGGCTTGGTTCACACCGGTGATCGTATCGTGATCGATGCGGTAACGCGTGAATTAAACTTGCTCGTCAGCGAAGAAGAAATCGCAAAACGTCGCGCCGCATGGGTTCGTCCAGCGCCAAAATACACCCGCGGTGTCTTAGCAAAATATGCACGTCTAGTTTCTAGCGCATCGACAGGTGCTGTAACCGATATGAATCTCGACTAAAAATCGTTTTGTTCCTTTCGCTTTGAAGTCTTCCCCTGAGGGGGATGAGCGGGGAAATAACAAAGCACAGCTTTGTCCCCGCGCAAGACGGAGCGATAGCGTAGTGTTAGAAGGGGGCGCTTTTGATTTTGAAGAAAGCCTCCCTTAAAAGAGAAAACCGCTTTTATTCATCGAATAAAAGCGGTTTTTTATGCGAATCAGTTTCTTTTGTTAATCACACATCCCAAATTGCTTGCGCTTCTCTCAAATTCAGTGTGCCTTCATAGATCGCACGTCCAGTAATAGCACCTAAAATTCCAGGTTGACCTTTCAGTGCGTGAATATCATCGAGGTTGGTAATTCCGCCTGATGCGATCACTGGCAAGCCACATGCGGCCGCCAATCCTACAGTTTGTGACACGTTCACACCCTGCATCATGCCATCACGCGCAATATCGGTATAGACAATGCTAGAAACACCCGCATCCGCAAAGCGTTTTGCCAAATCAGTCGCTTTCACGTCAGTGACATTTGCCCAACCATCAGTTGCTACCCAACCATCTTTGGCATCAATCCCAACAATAATATGACCAGCAAACTGTTTACAGGCTTCTTCTACAAACTCAGGTTCGCGAACAGCTTTCGTGCCAATAATCACATAAGACACACCCGCGTCGAGATAATGTCCAATCGTTTCTAATGAGCGAATCCCACCACCGATTTGAATTGGCAATGTTGGATGAACTTTTGCAATTGCTTCAACCACGCTTTTATGAATCGGAGTTCCTGCAAAAGCACCATTTAAATCAACGAGATGTAAGCGGCGCGCGCCTTCATTGACCCAATGTGTTGCGGTTGCAACTGGATCATCAGAAAACACCGTATCATCTTCCATACGGCCTTGTTTCAGGCGTACACATTGACCATCTTTAAGATCGATTGCAGGAATTAATAACATAAGCAGACTTATTCAGCGGTAATCAAGGAGGGCGATATTATGCCATTACATGAAGGGAGAGTTGAATAAAAAATACTGAATTGACTATCCATACGTCATTGTTTATTGAACGACGTATGGATATTTGAGGCTTAAGGTGATGGTGGTGGTGTTTGGGTTGTTGAGTCGTTTGTATTCGGCTCAGTGGTATATGAAGATTGACTTGATTCATTGGTATAGGATGGGCTTGTTCCGTGAGCCGCCTGTTCTCGTTTGACATAGGTCTGATAAGCAGGAATTGTAATTGCTGCCACAATTCCTAGTACGAAAGCAGTTGGGACGAGTGCAACATAAATCCAGCCTACTACTTTTTCCCATTGAGGTGTTGCTCGTTGCTCACCATAACTATTTGCGCCATCTGTTCCTTTCGCAATCATTAAATAGAGTGTGAAAATGATGTTGATGGTGAAGGCGACTCCAATAAGCGCCATATTAAAGCTAATATTTTGAAATAGATGAGTAAAAATTTGCATGACGATGTTATCTGCGATCGGTAATATTGACCACCAACCTGTGCGATTTACATCATGTAAACGGCGAATTTGAAAAACGATCATGATGTAGATCATTGGAATAAATAGCAAAAAACCAGCAAGAATAAACCATCCGACTCCATGGTTGAGCGAGAATCCGAGCATTGCCCAGACTAAAGCGCCAACAGCTACAACAGCGATAATCGTAAGAAGGAATACCAAATTCCACGCAAAATATGAAAGACGTCCAAAACGACCTTTATATGACCAAGGGCTGTCTGATTCTGATGTGATTGGGAGTGGCGGAGGTGAGTAAGATGAGGTGTTGAGTGCTTCTGTCATTATCTATTTCCATCAGTTATTAGAATGTTCAAGTATCTTAACTGATGGAAATGGAATTTTGGAAAAATTGAATGGATAAAGAGGGCGAAACTTAAATTCGCCACTCTACAAAATTCTTGAGAAGTTGTAAGCCCGCAGTGTGGCTTTTTTCAGGATGAAATTGCACGGCAAATAGATTGTCTTGGGTCAAGCTACAAGCAAATTGCTGACCATATTCACAGGTTGCGGCAACCAAAGATGGTTCTTCAGGCACGACATAATAGCTATGGACAAAATAGAAGCGACTATCTTGATCAATGCCTTGCCATAACGGATGACTTGAGTTGGTTTGCTTAACCTGATTCCAGCCCATATGGGGTACTTTCAGCCCATCAACATCTGGGAAACGTTGCACTTGACCTTTAAAAATGCCGAGGCAATCCACGCCATCATTTTCAGTAGAAAATTGCATCAGTGCTTGCATGCCGACACAAATAGCGAGAACAGGTTTATTAAATACCGCATTTTTGACAGCGACATCCACACCAGCATCACGCATGCCAGCCATACAATCTCGCATTGCACCTACACCGGGAAAAACAATCTTATCCGCACGTGCAATCAACGCAGGATCATTCGTCACATCAACCGTTGCGCCAACGTGTTCTAAGGCCTTTGCAGCAGAGTGTAGATTTCCCATTCCATAATCAAGTAAAGCAATACGAGTCATTTATAGACTGCCTTTGGTTGATGCAATCGTTCCCGCAGCACGCGGATCGGCTTCGCAGGCCATGCGCAGTGCACGTGCCAACGCTTTAAATACGCTTTCAATTTG
>JASLGO010000146.1 GCA_030150135.1 Aquirhabdus sp. | reverse complement strand
TCTTACTGGCAGCAACCAACTGCATCGCACGCGTAATTTTCTGCGTGCTCTTGATGCTGACCACTTTGGCGCGAATTTCTTTTAGACTTGCCATACGCTTACCATGCCCTGCAAATATGAAAGCCAGAAGGGTTTTAACATCCGAACGCTCTTTTTACAAAGTTTCAAATGCTAAAACCCGACTGATTAATAGGCTTGAGTCGCTTTAAAGGCTTGAATCCCTTTATGCAATTCAGCTTCGATGTCTTTGTCGTAGTTTGCAGTGGTATCAATCGTGGTCATCAATTGACCATGTTGTGAACGCATGAATGCAAGCAACGCTGTTTCAAAGGCACCAATTTTATTTACTGGTACATCAGTCAGATAATCTTCGTTTGATGCGAAGATTGCCACAGCTTGATCTGCCAATGAGAATGGTGCGTATTGTTTTTGCTTCATCAACTCAGTTACACGTTGACCGTGCTCAAGTTGTTTACGTGTTGCTTCGTCAAGATCTGACGCAAACTGAGCAAACGCAGCCAATTCACGATACTGTGCCAACGCGGTACGGATACCACCAGACAGTTTTTTGATGATCTTAGTCTGAGCAGCACCACCAACACGCGATACCGAAATACCCGCGTTAACCGCAGGACGGATACCTGAGTTAAACAGTGATGATTCCAAGAAGATCTGACCGTCAGTAATCGAAATCACGTTAGTTGGAACGAATGCAGAAACGTCACCAGCTTGAGTTTCGATGATTGGCAATGCAGTCAATGAACCTGTTTGACCTTTCACTTCACCGTTGGTGAATTGTTCAACATAGTCAGCAGATACGCGAGCAGCACGCTCAAGCAAACGTGAATGGAGATAGAACACGTCACCTGGATACGCTTCACGACCTGGTGGACGACGGAGAAGCAAGGAAATTTGACGATATGCAACAGCTTGCTTAGACAAGTCATCATATACAATCAGCGCATCTTCACCGCGATCGCGGAAGTATTCGCCCATTGTACAACCTGAATAAGGTGCAAGGAACAAGAGTGATGCTGGATCAGAAGCACTTGCAGCAACGACTGTGGTGTATGCCAATGCGCCTGATTCTTCGAGTTTACGTACTACGTTTGCAATGGTCGATTGCTTTTGACCGATCGCAACATAGATACATTTAATGCCTGAAGATTTCTGTGCAATGATCGCGTCGATTGCCAATGCAGTTTTACCTGTTTGACGGTCACCGATGATCAACTCACGTTGACCGCGACCCACTGGAATCATGGTATCAACCGCTTTATAACCAGTTTGAACTGGTTCATCAACGGATTGACGCCAGATCACACCTGGAGCAACTTTTTCGACTTTATCAGTCAATTTTGCATTGATTGGGCCTTTGCCGTCGATTGGGTTACCCAACGCGTCAACAACGCGACCAAGTAACTCAGGACCGACTGGCACTTCAAGAATACGACCTGTACAGCGTGCTTTTTGACCTTCTTGTAAGTTCAAGAAGTCACCAAGTACGATTGCACCGACTGAATCCTGTTCTAGGTTCAGTGCCATGCCGTAGAGGCCGCCGTCAAATTCGAGCATCTCACCATACATTGCATCAGCCAGACCATGAATCCGCACGATACCGTCTGATACCATGACAATGGTACCTTCGTTGCGGGCTTCGGCGCTGGTATCCAGATCGCTGATACGCTGTTTAATGAGCGCACTGATCTCAGAAGGATTCAGTTGTTGCATTGCGCTTTCCTCAATGAGTTTATAAATAAATCATAAAATTCTTTAATTGCTGTTGATGGACTCAAAAAAGAATCAACCAGCCAGCAAGCTAGTGCGTAATTTTTCCAATTTGCCAAGGACTGAATCGTCGATGACTTGATCGCCTGTGCGAATTACAACACCCGCAATTAACTCAGGCTTAACTTCAACCTGAGAATTAATCTTTGTGCCAAAACGAACCGCTAAGCGATCAGTCAAGGCTTTTTGCTGTTCAGCGGACAGAGCAAATGCTGTTTCAATGACGACATCAGTCTCATGCAAGCCTTTGGCTTTTTGCAATTCAAATTCTGCACTGACTTCTGGCAACAATGACAAACGATCGTGTTCAGCAAGTTGCGTCAAGAAGTTACGAAAACCAGCCCCCACTTTACCGAGCTGCTCTGCTAACACCACAACAACCGCTTGAACTTGTTGCTGATAAGACAGCGTCGGACGTGCCAGATATTCGGCAAAAGCCTGATCTTGCACAACTGCACTCGCATTCGCGAGCGCAGTTGACCACGCTTCGACACCGCTCGCTGTATCTTGCTGTTCTGTCGCATACGCAAATGCCGCTTTGGCATAAGGTCGCGCTAGCGTTGAAAGTTCAGCCATGATTTGTCTCGATTACAGTTCAGCAGCTAGCTGGTTGAGCATAGCAGCATGGGCATTTTGATCGACTTGGGCTTTCAGGATTTTCTCAGCACCTGAAACCGCCAAAGCCGCAACTTGGCTACGCAACGCTTCACGCGCTTGATTAATTTCTTGATCAATTGCTTCGCGTGCTTGTTGACGAATACGCTCACCTTCAGCAACCGCTTGTGCGCGCGCTTCTTCAATCATTTGCGCAGCACGGCGATTTGCTTGTTCGATCAATTGAGCAGTTTGCGCTTTAGACGCATTCAGCTCATCTTGAACTTGAGTTTGAGCCGTAGCCAATTCAGCTTTCGCCATTTCAGCAGCATTGAGACCATCAGCAATTTTCGTCTGACGTTCTTCGATTGCGCCAATCAATAGCGGCCAAATGAATTTCATGCAAAATGCGATAAACAGCACAAATGCAATAATTTCACCTAGCAGGGTTAAATTAATATCCATGATATTCCCTCTAGTATGTTAAGGGGAAAGGATTAAGGTGCTACAGGTGCAGTAACAGCAGCAACAGGTGCAGTTGCAGCAGCTTGTTTAGCTTGAGCAACAAACGGGTTACTGAAAATGATGAACAGACCCAAACCAACAGCGATCATTGGTACAGCGTCAACAAGACCCATAACAACGAAGAATTTGGTTTGCAATTGTGGACCGAGTTCTGGTTGACGAGCAATCGCTTCGATGAAACGACCACCGAGGATACCAATACCAATCGCTGCGCCCAATGCGCCGAAAGCAAGAAGAAGTGCGCCAGCAATAGCTGATAAACCGATTAAACTTTCCATTTAGAGTGACCTCAAGGTTGGTTAAAACAAAAACAAGTTAAGAAAAACAAAAACTCAAAAAACAAATTCAACGTTGTTACGAATGTCTACAGCGCTTAGTGTTTCTCGCTTGCCATCGACAAGTAAACAATCGTCAACATCATAAAAATAAAGGCTTGCAAACTGATGATCAGGATATGGAAGATCGCCCAAGGCACAGACAATGTCCACTGTAACCACCATGGCAACAAGCAGATCAGAATAAAGATCAATTCGCCTGCATACATATTACCGAACAGTCGCAAAGCCAATGAGACTGGACGAGCAATAAACACCACGATTTCTAAGAAAAAGTTGATTGGAATCAATATCAATTGAACCAGCTTGTTCTTAGCAGAAAATGGATGCAACGTCAGTTCACCAACAAATCCACCCAGACCTTTTTCTTTAATACTGAAGAAAATGATGAGCACAAAAACAGACAAAGACATGCCCATCGTGACATTTGGATCAGTTGTTGGTACGACTTTCATGAATACATGATGTTCTTCAGCACCAAAGAAGGTTACTGCAGCCCATTGCACAGCTTTTGGAATAAAATCAACAGGGATTAAATCCATGAAATTCATGAGGAAAATCCACACAAAAATCGTCAATGACAAAGGTGCAATCAGCTTTGATGTGCCGTGATAAGTATCACGCACACTGGTGTCTACAAATTCAACAACCATTTCAATCGTTGCTTGCAATCCACCTGGCACACCTGACGTTGCACGGCGTGCAACCAACCAGAATAATGCACAGAAAATAATTCCCAGACCGATTGCCCAGCCCATTGAATCTAGATTAATCGCATTAAATCCCATCGCATGAGCTTCTTCCGCACTGTGTGCAATCGTCCACTCGCCAGTAGTCGGACTTTTACCATAAGTCAAATGAGTCAAATGGTGGGAAATATACTCGGAGGAGGTGAGTGTCTGCTGTTCAGCCATTGGGCACACCTAATAAAGACTAAAGTTAATATAAAAGCAAAAAATCTTGTACCTAGTCGTCAATCGGACAAACCAGCATACTTAAAAACATGAATCAGAAAACCTAAATCAGAACTCGAATTCTAAAAGCGCATTGATTAAATCGACGTTTTGTCAGACTCACAATGTCACATTGCTTCTTTCTTTTGACCAAATTGCTCTTTTATAAAGAATCAACGCCAAAATACTTAAAAGATCACCACACATTTTCATCGTTTTTGAAGTCATTTCGATGAAAAAATACTTAAAAAAGCATCAATCTAACTATCTGTACAAACTTATGACTTTCCAGACACCTGTCCAAGCCAGACTGGATATACCCATGCCATCGCCTGTATCACTGCAAACCCTGCAAATAGTGCACTCGCCGACAAGGGATTGATTGTCCGAAATGCAATAAAGAATCCAGCAATGACAATCACAAACTTACCAATCACACCTTGGTAAAAGCTCGCCAGCATCAGTTGACCATTTCCACCTAAACGAAATGATTTCCATGCCGCATAGCCACTACCCAGCCAGCCAATCAGCGCACCAATCGCCGCACTTTTTGCGGCCACGACACCAAAAAGCTGCCAAGCAATCAATCCCGCACAAGGGATAATACATGCCTGAGCCAAAACCAACCCAACAGGAAATTCACGCTGTATCAATGGACTAGGCTTACTCATACGCAACATTCATTCGCACTGCGACATTTGACAGTTTTGACAAAAAATCGTTTTGGACAAATTTTCACCAAATTAGGGCGCGCTCATTATAGATATGTGACGGGTTTGTTGCAAGGGCAAGCAAGAAAATGATTGATTTTTTATTAAAATACGCGTGCGTTTTTTTAAATAAATCTTCTAACGTTTACACTCCTCCAAACGATGCGCCAGAAATTGCCAACCTTGAACAAAATCCGTGGAATTTGCCATGACTTCGTCAATCGGATAATAGCGAATCGGACTTAATTTGGCAGTTAATGCGGCTGTTGGCTGGCGCTCTGCAAACAAACACATACTGTCGCCATGAGGTCGATTTTGATTAAGCCAGATCAGCTGTCCAATACTTGGTGGTAACTCAGGATCTGAAGTCAATGCACCTGAAAACTTAAGATTCAACGAGGACTCCAAGTAATGATAAGCATCGTGATATGCCCAATATGACCGAGGAGTCTGGGATTTTTCTGCCGCCGCAGCCGCTTGTAAACTTTGCGCAAAGCGCTGGGCATTGCGTTGATATTGCCGAGCCTGTGCGGGAAATTGTCGACCACGAACCAAGGCAATATAATTTGCAATATTGATGGCATTCTCAGGATCTAACCAGATATGTGGGTCAAGCGATTGTGGAATCGACTGTCCTTTGAGATCTCGAAGCGGCAAACGACGGAAGATTTTAAGATCAAACAACGCAATGGCGTTTTGTTGATGTGCCAATAAATCATAAAGCGGCGCTTCGTAATCCCGCCCAAACCAAATGACAAAATCAGATTGTTTGAGTAGCAGACGATCTGACGGGCGCAGATTAATATCATGTCCACTCGATGCTGGCGGTAATAACAACACTGGGTTTTCGACACCCATCGTCACCGCTTTGGCAATTAAATACAGCGGATGCGTACTCGCGACCAAAATGCCTGCTTGCGCTTGCGAAAAACAAGTCCATGCTGCGATGACAACCAAAACCACTAAACGGTGCAGAGAAAACATGAGCGCGCCAAGCATAATTTCAAAACTAGTCGAATATGTTACACTATTACATTATCTTTGCGTAGATCAGAGCACATTCAACTCTCGCATTGCCCAACGAGCCTTGATCGTGAAGTGAGAATATGAATAAAGACATATCCTTTACCCCGCTTCAAACGTCCACACATGATGCCGCATCATGCGGATACACGCATCACAGCCACGACCACACTATTGTGCATCATAGCCATGACAATAGCGTCCACGATACTCACACGCATTCAATTACACGGCGAATCGCTGAAGCTGAACAAGAGTGCCAACGTCGTGGGGTGCGTTGGACAGCACTGCGTAGCGACGTTCTCACTCTGATTTTACAGGCGCCAAAACCTGTTGGTGCTTATGATTTACTCGCCAAAATGGCACATCAAGGCCGCCCGCCTGCGCCCCCTACGGTTTACCGTTCACTCGATTTTTTATTGGAACAAGGGTTTATTCATCGGCTCACATCGATCAATGCGTTTGTACCGTGTTGCCATCCACGCAACGGACATCAGGCGGCATTTTTAATTTGCCAACGCTGTCATCGTGTCGATGAGGCGGAATCGTTGAATTTACAACACAGCCTGCAAATGATTGCTGAACAAGGTGGCTTTCTCGTCAAACAAACCACCATTGAAATCGCAGGTTTATGTGTATCTTGCCAGCAAGAATCGGTCAATCAACCAAACATAACCTCTTCAAATGTCACGCCAAACGATGCCATTGAGAAAGACCAAAAAAAGCGTAGAAAAAATCATGAATAAGCCGATCACAGCACATCAAAACGATTGTGCCGTATCACACGCATCAACATCACCACTGATCACCATTGATCAAGTTTCCGTGCGCTTCGACCAACGGTTGGTGTTGAATAACGTCTCTCTGGCGATTGCATCACGCGAAATTGTGAGCTTGATTGGCCCAAACGGTGCAGGAAAATCAACTCTCGTTAAAGTCGTTCTAGGACTCCAAAAACCAAGTCACGGCACAAGACAAATTCATGGTGAATTAAAAGTCGGTTATGTGCCACAGCGTTTTCATTTATCCAAGAGTATGCCACTGCGGGTTCGTGATCTATTTGATTTAATTCGCACTACACCTGATTTTCGCAATCAGATTTTGGAAGAAACAGGCTCAGCAAACTTGCTGAATCGTGATGTTCAGGACTTATCAGGCGGCGAACGTCAGCGGGTTTTATTAGCGCGAGCATTGTTGATTCGTCCAAATTTACTGGTGCTGGATGAACCCATGCAGGGGTTGGATATTCACTCGGAAGAAGAACTTTACGCCTATGTGCGCACGCTACCTGAACGCTATGGCTGTGCGGTGCTGATGGTATCGCATGATTTGCAATGGGTGATGCAAGGTACACAGCGCGTCATTTGTCTCAATCATCATATTTGCTGTAGCGGTACGCCTGCAACGGTATTGCAAGACCCTGCTTATCAAGCGATTTTTGGCACGGAGCGAGTGCCGTATGAGCATCACCATGATCATTGTCGTCATGAAGACTTGCATCATGAGCATCATCATGAAAATTGTGATCACGGACATGATTTACCGCATATTCATCCTGAAGTCGCCATCGACTTGCTTGACGCACCATTAGAAGCACTACTAAAAGAAACTGAAAAAGAGACCGAACAATAATGGACTACATCAGCCTGCTCGCTCCCGCCTGGACTATGGGTGCATTATTGGTTTTTCTAACTGCACCACTCGGTTGTTTAATGCTTTGGCGACGCATGTCTTTCTTTGCGGATACACTGGCGCATGGCACATTGCTGGGTGTGGCAATGGCTGGATTATTGGCCTTGCCATATTGGGCTGGCGTGCTGAGTATTTCTGGTTTGTTAGTGTTGCTGCTGTGGGTTTTGCAAGATCGACGCTTGCCAACCGATGCCCTGCTGGCGCTTTGTTCCTCGGCGCTGTTGTGCAGCGGGCTGTTACTTGTGAATCAACTCCCTGCATTACGTCCTGAATTGATTGGTTATTTGTTTGGCGATTTGTTGGCACTGAATTGGTCAGATTTACCAATTTTGCTGATTGCCATTACTGCTGGTGTCACAATCCTTGCGTGGAACTGGAAATTTCAGCTTCGTTTAGCGATTGATCCTGATATGGCAGCCAGTGAAGATGTCCATGCGGGCGGTCAGCGTTTGATTTTTATGTTGATCTTGGCGTTGTTTACAGTATTAGCACTTAAAGCGGTTGGAACATTGCTCATGGGTGCGTTGTTGGTGATTCCTGCGTTGACGGCACGGCTTTGGGCGCGTTCGCCGTATCACATGGTCGGTCTGGCATTTATTTTTGCGCAGATTGGGATTGCGGGTGGTTTATGGGGTAGCGTCTGGTTGAATATCGCAACTGGTGCTGCGATTGTGCTAGTGATGGCAATTGTATTTGGGGTGTTGTTTGTGGGGCAAAAATTTAGAAGTGCACGACGTGTCACGCAAGTAATTCAATAAATTTACATTGAATGCGATTGCACATAATCACGCAATGCAGCATTCATACGGGTTTGCCAGCCTTTACCCGTTGCTTTAAACGCTGACAGTACATCGGCATCCAGTCGTACTGTCGTGGCGACTTTTGGATTTTCAGAGATAGGGCGACCCACTCGACCAATGACTTTATCTCCCACTTTCATGACTGCACCAGCCCAGTCAGATTCGATAGTGCGAGGATTGTCGTTATCTAATGAGATATCTTCATCAGTCATCGCAGCAATTCGCGCCCAGTCTGTTTGATCAATCTGGGTAGTTTTGCCAGTAATATTTTTGCTCATGTTTGTCAGCCTTACGAATGGAAATCACATGGTCACATTGATCTCTAGGAGTATGTATCACCATCACAACAACGACGTTGCCATATAAGCCCAAAGTTTGAAAACGCTGTTCACCGTAGTTTTCTCTTGTATCTTCCCGTGTAATATGAAATTTTTCAAAAACACTGGCAGCACCGATAAAATCAAACCCATGTTTCTTGAAGTTACTCAAGCGTTTGTCTTCATCAAGCGTAATCACGCCATTTCCTTATTATGAATTATTGTACTAACAAAAATTAGTGCTGTCAAAAATGAAAAGAATAGCAAATAAACTGAAAAATCATTATATTGCTTAGCAAGATTCGCTGGGGCAAAGCCATCAGTCTATGACTTGCTATTAAGGGTATAATCAATGAACAAAGCTCTACTTACTCTTTTCTGTTTACTTATCTCTATCAATGTATATGCAAAAAAGATAAATATAGAATTATTAAGAGGCTCAGTTACTGACAAGACAGTTAAGTATTTAGGAGGACTCGCATGTCGTAACCAAGACAAGATAGTTCATCTTAAAATTAATGTTGATATCGAAAACGCCCATGCTGAAAACGAAGACTACGAACGCCTCATATTTTCGGATGACCATTACGAATACCTCTTTCCAAAGGGAAGCTATTTTTGGCTTCACGGTGGGTGGGAAATTGACGGGTACTTCGTAATCAAATCTGGTGGCGTGCACCAAGGTATTTCGTCCGCTTATTTTGATCAAATCAAAGCAGAGACAGTCCTTCTGAATCCAAATGTTTCGGAAAAAGAAGTTAAAAAATCTTCATGCTCTTAAACATCAAAGTGATCCCCACTCCTGTATAGTAATGTATAGGTGCGCAATGCGCACCCTATTTTTATTTGCCACAAAAAACCATTTATCGTTATATACGGGACAAAACCAATCCTCCCTCACCACCTCTCACCAACTTGTCTAACAAAAACGACCAATAAACATTTGTTGTACCGCCCTGCTCTGTTATATTACTCGTTTTGTCGCATTACTAAGCTATCACCATGAATTCCGCTATCCAGTCTGCTCTTGAAACCGCCATCACCCAACTCAAAACCGACGGGACACTTCCCGCCGATTGGCAAGACAAAAGCAGCCTCAGCCGCACCAAAGATCGTAACCACGGTGATTTCGCATCCAATATCGCCATGCTCGCCGCAAAAGCCGCAGGCGCAAAACCGCGCGATCTCGCAGAAAAAATCGTCGGCGCACTGCCAGCAAGCGACAGCATCCTGAAAGTCGAAATCGCAGGTCCAGGTTTTATCAACTTCTTCTTGAACGACGACCAACGCTTCGCCATCCTCGATCAAATCGCAACAGGCGGCGACACCTTTGGTGAAAACACACTCAACGCAAACAAAACTGTACAAGTCGAATTTGTTTCGGCCAATCCAACCAGCTCACTCCATGTCGGACATGGTCGCGGTGCAGCATACGGTATGACCGTTGCGCGCTTGCTCGAAGCAACAGGCTATCAAGTTCAACGTGAATACTACGTCAATGACGCAGGTCGCCAGATGGATATTTTGGCAACCAGTACCTATCTGCGTTATTTGGAGCGTTGCGGACAAACCCTAACCTTCCCACAAAATGCTTATAAAGGCGATTATGTCTACGATATCGCTCAACACATTCTCGACAAACACGGCAAAGTCTTTGAACGTGCTGTGGCAGACGTGTTTAACGACGTTCCTGCTGATGTGGTGTATGGCGAAAAAGACAGCGAAGGCAATCCAACGATCCTGTCAGGCGACAAAGAAAAACATATCGATGGCTTAATCCAAAACTCACAAAAACTGCTCGGTGCAGAAGGCTATGCGGTTTTCCATCAACAAGCACTGAATGAAATCCTTGATGACATCAAAGATGATCTCGGTGAATTTGGGGTACGTTTCGACAAATGGTTTAGTGAAGCAACCTTAAAAGACAAAATCACCGAAGCACTGGCAATCCTGCAAGACAAAGGCTTCCTCTACGAGAAAGATGGCAACATCTGGTTCCGTTCGACTGATTTTGGTGATGAAAAAGATCGCGTGGTGCAGCGTAAAAACGGTTTAACGACCTACTTTGCGGCGGATATTGCTTATCACCTGAACAAGTATCAACGTGGCTTTGACCATATCGTAGATATTTGGGGCGCAGATCACCACGGTTATATCGCACGCGTGAAAGCAGCAATTAGTGCACTCGGTTACGACCCTGAAAAACTGACTGTTCTGCTAGTGCAATTCGTCAGCCTCTGGCGTAGCGGTGTCGCAGTACAAATGTCGTCGCGTTCAGGCTCGTTTGTCACCTTGCGCGAACTGCGTCAGGAAGTCGGTAATGATGCCGCACGTTTCTATTACGTGATGCGTAAGAGCGTTCAACACATTGACTTTGACTTAGATTTGGCTGTTTCACAAAGCAAAGACAATGCAGTGTATTACATCCAATACGCCCATGCCCGCGTCCATCGTATGCTAGAAAAAGTGGCAAGTCTCGGACTCACTTTTGATGCCAAAATCGGTCGTGCTGCAGCGGCTCGTCTCACTGAAACCGTTGAAGCTGAACTGCTGGCAAAATTGGCTGCGTATCCTGATGTGCTGAACAACTCAGCAAATCAATATGAACCACATCAGCTCGGCAATTACTTAAAAGAGTTAGCATCCTTGTTCCACGGCTGGTATAACGAACATAAAGTGATTGGCGATGATGCCGAACTGATGCAAGCACGTTTGCTACTGAGCGTGTCGGTTCGTCAGGTGATTCATAATGGATTGCTATTGCTCGGCGTTTCTGCACCTGAGTCGATGTAATTGGTCGTTGCGTTGGGCATTGTTTAATAGAGTCATGTAATATCCATCAATCACTGATGGATAAGATCAAAAAAGGAAAATATCGTGCTTGGTACAAAACCTAGAGGAGCAACCAAACGTCCTACTGCAACGGCAAAACGCAGAGGTCCGCTCGTACCGACTTGGTTATGGACGGTTTTTGGTGTTTTGTTTGGATTAACATGCCTCGCATTGTTGTATCTCTGGCAGCCTTGGCAACCGACTTCACACGAGTCGACTGCACAAACAGAAGCTTCGGCACCTAAAGCAACCGACGCAGACAAGCCTGCTAAGTTTCAGTTTTATGATCTCTTACCCAAACAAGAAGTGACGCCGATCCCAACACAAACCGTGCCTGATGTTGTCCCTGATGATCCATCAACGCCTGTCGTTGATGCAGCAAATACCGCATCGTCTGATTCAGATTCCTCTCAAGCATCACAAACCAAACCTGCTCAAACGCATTATATTTTGCAGGTCAATAGCTTCCAGTCTTCAGATGATGCCGACAAACAACGCGCTTCAGTGCTGCTAGCAGGATTGCCAGCGGATGTTCGTCATACAACCAGTGATGGACAAGATTGGTATCGCGTGATTTCAGGGCCTTTTAATAGTAAAAGCGAAGCCTTAAAAGCTCAAAAGCAACTGCAAGATAGTGGTATAGATTCTTTGGTCGTTGAACAAGGCAACTGATTCAACGATTTTTACTCACCTTTGACGAATAAAAAAAGACGATTAACTCGTCTTTTTTTATGTCCATTGTTCAGCGTTATACACGCTTATTTTTTCTTGATCAGCCCATCATCGATGAGCTGCTGGAAATGTTCACAAATTGCACCACGTACATCACGGTATTGAATTTTCAAGTCACGTTGGCTACGGCTATTATTAAACGCAATTTTATGACCGACATTACGCGCCACAAAGTCACGCGTCATGCCAAATAAAGGTGCAATTGTCCAAAAAGCTAACTTCGGTGCTGGAACAAGTGGGAATGGATATTTAGAACCATACTTTTCACGAAGTGCTGAACCCATTTGCAACAAGCTTAATGTTTCGCCGCAAATGATATATCGACCATTGGCTTCAGGCGTCAAACCTGCACGAATATGCGCATCAGCAACATCACGTACATCGACAAGCCCTGTCAGTAAATGCGGTGCTCCAAAACGCATTGTGCCATCACCAAACTGCTGCAACGTGGAAATACTGGCAGAAATACTATTGGTCGTCAGCGCTGGGCCAACGACCAAACCCGGATTGACGCAAACTAAATCCCAACGATTTGACTGGCTTTGCTCACCATGTAATTTCCATGCTTCACGTTCCGCAACAACTTTTGAATAGTTGTACGGCTGATGATCGACACTACTGGTTGTGTTCCAATGCGATTCATCTAATGTATTGTTTGGCAGATTACTCGCGTCCTGATTATCGCCGTATGTTGCAACTACGCTAGACGTCAGTACCACACGCTTGACGCTGGGCGTACGTTCAACAGATGCAAAGACATTGCGAGTACCTTCCAAAGCTGGGCGAACAAGTGCTTC
>JASLGO010000087.1 GCA_030150135.1 Aquirhabdus sp. | reverse complement strand
TTCTGCGGGGATTTCCGCCATGCCAGTTCCGCTTCTCGATGTTGCCGTTGACGCTGGCATGCTCACCCAATTTCTCCCTGAGATTAACGTCAAATTTGGTTTAGAAAAAGAAAAACTCGCTGCCATTAACTTTCAAACTGGTGACATTCGCTGGCGCGAGTTGGGCAGCCGAAGTCTTGCATTTGCTGGACTCATTGCGACACGCACTGCAACCCGCCTCTCTATTCGCGGACTCGGCGCACGAATCGTATCTCGTACCGTCGTTAAATTTATTCCGCTTGGAGGCCCGATTATTTCAGCATCGATGGGCTATTTTGTCTTCAAAAAAATAGCCACAGACCACATCAACGAATGCTACGAGCTCGCAAAAGACCTACAAGGCAAAGGTAAAAAACCTTCGAAAAAATAACCGCGTTGCTCATCAAACATCATCAACGTCCCTCTTTAGAGAAAGCGGGATTTAGGGAGATTTGACAGCACATGATCGACAAACTTCATCTTTCAAAACATCCAATTATTATCCCTTCAACACCGCTTCCAAACGTCGATTCAATGACTCAAGCACCGCCAATCGTGCGGTTAATTTATCGTCTGTTGCCACAATAATCCACGGAGCATCAATCGTATTCGTCTGAGCAAAAACATCTGCCGCCGCTTGTAAATAATCATCCCAACGCTTCCGATTGCGCCAATCATCGGACGTAATTTTAAACCGCTTATGTGGCGTATCTTGGCGCGCCATGAACCGATGCTCTTGCTCACCACTACTGATCGACAACCAGAATTTCATGATAATCGTTCCACCAGAGGTCAAATCTCGCTCAAAGTGATTAATCTCGGCATAAGCACTTTGCCATTCACCGGCACGCACAAACCCCTCGACACGCTCAACCAAAACGCGCCCATACCAAGATCGATCAAAAATCGACAGATTGGTAACTGCATGTTCTTGGACAAAATCAGGCACAGGAAGTTTAGACCAAAACCGCCACAAATATGGATGACGCATCTCATGCGGCTCAGGTGCGGAAATCGGAAAGACTTGATATTGTCGTGGATCTAATGGTTCAACAATTCGACTAATCGTTCCTCCTTTTCCTGCGGCATCCATACCTTCAAACACCAGTACAATCGATCGACGCTCACACTGATGTACGAGCTTGGCAAATTTAGTCTGAGCATCTTTCATGCGCGCCTTGTAGGTTTCTTTTTCGAGAACAGCCTGATCAGGTGCCAACAACGCAGGTGGAATTTCTGCTAACTTCCAGCGTCGATTTGCAACTGGCGCAGGCAAGCGAGGCTCACGCAGTGCACTCAGAACAATATGTCCGAACTCTAAATCACGTGCCTTGGGATCTTGCCCATCAATATCAATCCAATCAATCCCAATCTCGGCACGAAGTTTTCTTAACTCGTCATATTGCTCTTTTTTTCTCCAGTCCAGTCCATGCAAATGTAACCAGTGTTCCTCAGGTTTTTTTACGGTATTCAACCGTTCTTGTAGCTTCTCCCAAGACAAATCAAACCAACATTTGCAAACGGTAATCCCTTGAGCACGTAAATCCTGCTCAAATGCATGTAAATGCTCAACTTCTCGTTGGAATCGCTCATTCGTCATTGCAGGCATCGCGACAAGAGAATGATCAACCCTATCTTTTTTCTTATTTTTCTTGGAGTCTTTCAGTTTTTGTTCCTGTAAATACGTCATCCTTGCTTGCAGTAAATCACCATACCAATTCCCAAATAAGATCACGATTTCGCCTTTCTCAGGGAGTAATGCAGCATCTTGCAACCACAACGGTGAGTGTGGAGGTACAGGCATCCTTGCCTTGACCTTAAACAAACGAGGATCAGCCCATCCACGAAGTTGTGTGAGCGCTTCGCCCTTTCCTGCAAGTTCAATCCCGCTGATTAAAATTAATACGCCACGCCCACGAGGCTTATCACGCGTATCCCGCAGCGCATATTGCGCTTCAATCAATGCCAGTCTCAGACTTTCTGGTGTATGTCGCCCATTTGCAAGTTGCTGACTTATATCCGCTGACTGTTTTTGTCCATTTGTTAAGACTTTTATTGTTGGTGAAGATGCACTCATCGCGTTCTCGTCCTTTAGAAATTATCAAATTGACCATTAAAGATGTAAATGAGATACATTGGTCATTTTTGCACTTGCCTTTCCATGATGATTAGAGTAAAAAGCCTAACCGTACCACTTAGTACTCTAGTGTATTTATTAATCACTTTGTATCAGGTGCTGGCCTCATCTCTTGACTTTGACACCTTACGCTCACGAAAAGAATGCTTATGTCTAGCTTAGCACCATTAATACAAACTCTCGCCCGTTATCGCGCTCTTGAATTCCATCATAATCCGCAACTCGCTGCGCGGCTATCTACAATACAAAATTGGCAAAAAAAACGTATGCAGCATGTGCATGCGGAGCTTTTTTCAGTCTCAGAACACCATTTGATGACCCAATACTTTCTAAATCAACTATATGGTGGATCAAACTTTGATGTGTTGGCAGAACAATGCGAACGTGTACTTCAAGCAGCCAAAACATTTGAAGGCTTACTGCCTGCCAGTGTCATCAATACCGCGCTTAAAGCCACTGAACTTTCTGTCCTTGCCATCGAACTTGACCAAGAGCTCGCTCAGCGCTTAGATCATGACTTGCTGGATGATCAACAGGACCCAGCCATCAACGATCAACAAATGATTCAACTATGCCGATCAGCCAATCAACTCAATGATCGATTTCATCAATTCGATCTGTTAGATGAACTCGGAGAAAACCTCGACAAATATGTTCGTTCCAGATTCATTCATGGCGTATTCAAACTATCCAAAGGTCTATCAAATCGCTACGGACTCAATTCACTTTATCAATTCACGGATGAAGGTTTTGAAGCCATGAAACCTCTGAAATCTGCCAAGGATTTTGTGGGCGAGTTCACACAAGGTGAGCGGGCAATGATTCAACAAGTTTATGCGGGCAATCCCAATCCTTTCGGACGACACACTCAACAAATTCAATCTTCTCGCATCGCAATAGCATGACTCAAAAGACGTAATGCATCACGTGATCTTCACCTCATGCTAATCGATTCTATTCCATGAGAATATCTTTTTAGGTTATCCTTTGCCTAAGCTTCTCTATCCTACAAAAATCCTTATGTCCAATTTTGCACTCATGCAAGAGATGCTTCAGCATTATCGCACTCTTGAGTTTCACCAAGATCCCTTACTTGCCGCAAGACTGACAACGATACAAAATTGGCAAAAAAGACGGATGCAACATACCCATGCTGCACTTTTTGCAGTTCCTGAACATCAGCTCATGACACAGTATTTTCTGACACGGCTTTATGGCGGTGAAGATTTTGATATTTTGGCTGGACAATTTGAGCGCGTCATTAACGCTGCAAAAAAATTTGAACGTTTAGTACCATCAAGCACCATTCAAACAGGATGCGAAGCCATTGAATTGGCAGTATTGGCAATTGAACTCGATGAGCAGCTCGCAAAATGCATGACCTCAGATTTTGTCTACAATCAATTTGGTGAAATTGACGATGACTTTGCTGTCGAACTTTTTCACACAGCAAACCAATCCGAATCTCGTTATCATCAACTCAACCTGCTAGATAAGCTTGGGTTTAATTTAGACAAATATGTGCGCTCATTTATTGTCCAAAGTGCATTTAAAGTCTCCAAAGGCGCTGCGGAACGTCATCACTTTGACCCGCTCTATCAATTTTTAGGCGAAGGTTTTACCGCCATGAAACCACTCAAATCGGCAGAAGTGTTCGTTGGCGTATTTACCGAGCATGAGCGCCAAATCGTTGAACGAATTCAATCAGGTACACCTAATCCATTTCTACGCTAATCAAATCATCCTTAACATGGTTTGTGCAACAATAGTATACGCACTAGACCTATACCCGATTGATCACATCACGTAGACTAGGAATATGTGATGGCATCATTGATGTTCATGGTTTCCACCGCTTTGCTCCACGTCCTTGCTTCACTTTGCTCCTCTTTTTTGTATGGAAAGAAAAATGACTGACACACCAGACAACAGCACATCACCAAGCACGACAAATCTGTTTAACACAGCACCACTTCCCGTCGGTACGCCACAAGGTCAGCAACAAACCTTACCATCACATGCCCAAACCCAAAACAACCAGCCACAAGAACAACAAAGCGCAACAGCGCAAACGGCATCAAATTCGACGAATCATGTTGGGGAAACCACTCACTTCGGATTCAAAACAGTACCAACCGCAGAGAAACAAGCCAAAGTCGCCGAAGTCTTCCATTCTGTCGCAGCAAAATATGACCTCATGAACGACTTGATGTCGATGGGTATTCATCGTCTCTGGAAGCGTTTTGCGATTACTTTATCTGGTGTTCGTCGTGGTCAGCATGTTTTAGATATTGCAGGCGGAACAGGTGATCTGGCAAAAGTGTTTAGCCGCGAAGTCGGTGTCACAGGTCATGTGGTTCTTTCTGACATCAATGAATCCATGCTGAACGTAGGTCGTGATCGCCTACTCGATGCAGGATGTAGCAATGTTGACTTTATCCTTGCCAACGCGGAAACCCTCGCGCCTTTTGCTGATGAAAGTTTTGATTTAGTGACCATCAGTTTTGGTCTGCGTAACGTCACCGATAAAGATGCTGCACTGCGCTCAATGTATCGCGTCCTCAAGCCAGGTGGTCGCTTATTGGTTTTAGAGTTTTC
>JASLGO010000077.1 GCA_030150135.1 Aquirhabdus sp. | reverse complement strand
GAAATGGTTATGCCAGGTGACAACATTCAAATGACAGTAGAATTGATCCACCCAATCGCGATGGATCCAGGTCTACGTTTTGCGATCCGTGAAGGTGGTCGTACTGTTGGTGCGGGTGTAGTTGCTAAAGTTCTTAAATAATTTTAAGAACCCAAGTCTTAAAAATAGGTTGATAGTTTTAGTCTAAAATTTGAATCCTATTTTTAAACTCGTTAAAAACGCCTGATGCAATGCATCAGGCGTTTTGCGTTATATCTGTTCGCTATTTGATTTTCTTTTGTGGTGATCAGAAAAACCATTCTAATCAATAAAGAATCATAGTTCATTGGAATAGTTATATATTTAAGGCAGGCTCCAAACCTGTCCTTATAAAAGCAAAAAAATACCTGCATATTCGCAGGTATTTTTTCGTGTGTACTTTTTTACGCTATAACTTAAACTGCTGGAACAGCCATCAAATCAGGAACTAATTTGGTTAATGCTAAACGTTGTTTAGTCGCAGTTGCACCAAGCAGGACAAATCCTTGCAAGACTTCACCAGTTAAGGCTTTGGCAATCATACCGTCTTCCAATACTTCAAATTCCCATGTCACGTTAGCATCCATTGGCGGTGGTAAAACTACGAGCGGCGCAGCAGGTGTTTTTACACTGACAGGCATTGCAGGGTAGTGAACCATGCTTGGATTGCCTATTAATGTTTGAGCCAATGCACGTGCTTGTTGCATCAGTGGCATGACGTAAGGTAATAAGTGACCTTCCACTTCTGCACAGTCACCCATTGCGTAAATATCTGCTTCACTGGTTTCTAGTGATTGACCGACTTCAATACCGCGATTGATTTTGATACCTGCTGCATGCGCAAGTTCAGTATTTGGACGTAAACCAACAGCAGAGAGCACAATATCCACTTCAAAGGATTGACCATTTGCCAGATCAACTTTAAGTCCATTTGATACGTGTTCAATATTTTGTACAGTGGTGCCAAGCGCAAAGCGAATGCCCTTTGCTTCCAATTGTTTTTGGAATGCAGTCGCAACTTCTTCTGGAAGTAGGCGACCGAGTGGACGAGGTGCAAGATCAACTACAGTCACTTCATGATCAGTTGTGAGCAAATCATTGGCAAATTCACAGCCGATGAGTCCAGCACCGAGCAGCAATACACGCTTTTGATCTTTTTGTGCGAGTGCAGCGTGGAATGTTTTGTAATGGATGAGAGAGTTAATTGCATAAACTTCAGAAGCGCCATCACCAGAAATTGGCAATTTAATAGGGTTTGCACCCACAGCGAGAACCAATTTCTCATAAGGCTGAGTGATGATTCCAGCATCATTCCGCAGTGTCAGTGTTTTTGCAGTTTTGTCAATTTCTAAAACATGGGTGTGTGCCATGATCGAGGCTTTAAGCTGCTCGGTCATTTTTGCATGATCGCCCATACCGATTTGGTCAGGGTGTTTACCACCACTCAGTGCATTGGAAAGAACAGGTTTTGAATAGTTAATCGCATCATCAGCAGTGATGATGAGGAGTGGTGCATCTGCACTGAGCTTACGAAGTTCACGCGCCAGTGTGTAACCAGCCATACCAGAGCCAACGACGACGATAGGATTCATAGTAGTGTCCATTTTGATGATGCTTTTGTTTACAAAAGCTACTGATTATAAGAATGATTCATTGAGAAATAAAAAACGCTTTGTATCAAGAAGCTATGCACACAAGTGGCAGTAGCAAAAATTCTCAATTCCAAAGCGTGTTTTTGTATAACTGTCAGCAGTTAGCGTTGATTAGACTTCGATCATTTCAAAGTCAGCTTTACCCACGCCACAGTCTGGGCAAACCCAAGAATCTGGAATATCATCCCACAATGTTCCAGCTGGAATACCATCATCTGGCCAGCCTAGTGCTTCATCATAAATCCAACCACAAACGATACATTGGTACTTTTTCATTACTTTCTCCGTAGGGCACTCGCATCACGCTGACCATCAAGGTTTGGTTTGCTTGAAAACAGGGTGCTTAAATTCGCTGCGATTATACAGCCTTTATGTTGAATCAGAAACCTAAAAACTTTGTTCAGAATCCTCATTTTCCTTGTGAAACGCCAAATAAGTTTTGAATAAATTCATTTTAGGATGCTAATTGACTTGAGCTATTGTCTAAATCTCATTCGTCTTTAGTTTTTTGCCGTAAGTGCATCTAGCGCTTGCTGATAGTGATTAGCATGGCGTTCTTCCACTTTTGCTAATGCACCGAAGCGTTTTGCTGCTTTTTCCAGAATCGCTTGGAATTGGCTAGCATGAACGCGAGATTCTTCAATTTGCTCATCATATTCAGCAACTGCGGCATGATTGCCTTCTTCAACGGCAAGATGGCGGAATTTAGGATACATTTCGGTGTATTCATAAGTTTCACCTTCGATGGCAATTTGCAATGCCTTAGCTGGAGTCATTTGTGCTTTTGGGTAAAGCAAATCTAGATGCCCGAAGGCGTGTAAAACTTCTTGTGAAGCGGTTTCTTCAAAGATTTTTGCAGTGTCTTCGTCACCCATTTCGCGTGCAAGTTTGGCAAAGTAGCGGTATTTGATATGTGCCATAGATTCGCCCGCAAATGCGGCTTCAAGATTTTGGATGGTGACTGAAGGTGTTTTGTTTTCATCAGTTTTCATAATAGCCTTGCCTCATGATGTGGTGAATGGTTGCTAGGGAATTGTGAGTTTGAGAATGAGTGTTCTTGATACATTAGCGTTTCATCGTTCACTCATCTCGATGGAGTAAAGATACTGGGTTTAATGTTATTTGTATAACCGTTAATAATTATAATATTAATCGTTAAAAACGATTTTATAATCAGGATCGTCGTTATTATGAGGAAACGACACCGATATTATGATGAATTAGATCAGCATTTGGTGGAATGAGATGACCTGCATTGGGTGTGAACGTATCAGGATTTGCCATCGCCCAGAGTTGGGTGTAGACATGAGATTTTTCTTCACCTGTCAATAAGCTATTATTTTTTAAGAAATAGTAGTGATTCGAGAAAAGTCGGATTTGTCCATCGGGACCGCGCCGAATGACATGGTAAGGTTCTAGGTCATCCGGATGAGCGACTCCGACAGCACCCAAAATTTCTGCAAGTGCCTTGAGTGTTCCTTCATGGAAATTCTTGACTCGTTCTGCTTTATCGGGGACAACGAGTGCTCGTTGCCGATGGACATCTTGAGTAGCGACACCCGTTGGGCATCTGTCTGTATTACAGGTTCGAGATTGTATGCAGCCTAGCGCAAACATAAAACCTCTAGCGCTGTTACACCAGTCTGCACCCAGTGCCAACATACGAGCAACATCAAACCCGCTAATGATTTTTCCACTGACACCGACGCGAATTTTATCGCGTATTCCTGCACCGACTAGTGTGTTATGCACCATCAAAAAGCCATCACGAAGCGGCATGCCGATATGATCCATAAACTCGGTATTAGCTGCACCTGTACCACCTTCAGCACCATCAACAACAATAAAATCAGGATAGCAATCAGTGATTAACATGGCTTTTACGATCGCCATAAATTCCCATGGATGACCGATACATAATTTAAAGCCAACAGGTTTTCCACCTGATAAATCCCGCAATTGCTGAATGAATTGAATCAACTCGCGAGGTGTCGTAAATGCGGTATGCGCAGGGGGAGAAATACAATCTTGAGCAACAGGAATACCGCGTGTTCGGGCAATTTCTGGGGTGACTTTTCCAGCGGGTAACATGCCGCCAAGTCCAGGTTTTGCGCCTTGACTGATTTTGATTTCAATCATTTTGACTTGAGGGTTATGTGCTTTGCTTTGAAACTCATCGGGATCAAATTTGCCATCTAAAGTACGACAGCCAAAATAACCTGAAGCAATTTCCCAGACAATATCTCCCTTAGATTCAAGGTGATAAGGGCTTAAAGAGCCTTCGCCTGTATCATGATAAAAATTCCCCATTTCTGCACCACGATTGAGTGCGCGAATCGCATTGGCTGATAGCGCGCCGAAGCTCATGGCGGAAATATTAAAAACCGATGCAGAGTAAGGCTGGAGGCAATCTTTACCGCCAATGATAATCCGAAAATCATGCTCATGAATCGTCGTTGCCCCAATGGATTGAGTCATCCACTCAGTGCCGCCCTCATATAAGTTGCTAATCGTACCAAAGGCTTTGGTGTCGTTTTCCCGTTTTGCACGCTGATAAACCAGTGCACGTTGTTCGCGTGAAAAGGGTAATTCATCGGTATCACTTTCAATAAAGTATTGCCGAATCTCAGGTCGGAATTGCTCCATTAAAAATCGTATATGACCAATAATAGGATAGTTTCGTAGAATAGCGTGCTGTTGTTGAAAACGATCCCTAAATCCGAGAACAACAAACGCACCTGCAAAAATAGTGACTAACCATAAATGTTCTGCGAGACCTACAAGCATGATAAAGGTAAATAACGTCCATACCCCATAGCGCGGTAAGATGCCAGCAGTTGTTCTCGCGGTTGGGGAGATCTGATGTTCAGTCACCGAGTTCATCATGAGGATTATCCTGCATCATTTGGTTTAATATTTTGTTGGATGAAGTTCATCAAAGGAGTATGCCCAAAAACAGGATTGAGAAAAATAGTCATTCATCATCCATAGTATTGGTCGATATACTTTAAATGAGCGCTTGATGATCAATTGTGCGATTCATGTATTGAATTGATAAGAACATGGCAGACATATCTGACAGAAACGTGAAATCTACTGCATAATATCGCAACATTTTTATGGTTCGTTTTTTTCTAAACATTAAAAGGAAAATATCATGGCTGTTGGCGATTTACAGATGCCGGTGATGCAACCGGTCAAAGGTGTGCGAATCGGAATTACCGAAAGCTATATCCGCTATAAGAACCGCCGTGATCTGGTTGTTTTTGAACTTGCAGAAGGTTCAACAACGGCTGCTGTATTTACTCAAAATTCGTTTTGTGCAGCGCCTGTTTTGGTTGCGCGTGAAAATTTAAACCAAGGTCATCCACGTTATTTGGTCATCAATACAGGTAATGCCAACGCAGGTACAGGCACACAGGGCTTCAAAAATGCCCAAGAGACTTGCGCTGCATTAGCAAAATTGACTCAGACTAACCACAGTCAAATATTGCCTTTTTCAACAGGCGTAATTGGTGAGCAGTTGCCAATTGATCGTTTGGTTGCAGGTTTGCCAGCGGCGTTAAGTGCATTAAATGAAAATGCATGGACAGAAGCTGCGCACGGCATCATGACCACAGACACTTTGCCCAAAGGCGCAAGTGAAATTCTGATGATTAATGGTGAAACTTATACCATCACAGGTATCAGTAAAGGCGCTGGGATGATCCGCCCAAACATGGCAACAATGCTGGGCTTTGTTGCAACTGACGCGCCGATTGCTCGTGACGTATTGCAGACCTTATTAACGACAGCAGTCAACCAATCATTTAATCGCATCACGATTGATGGTGATACCTCGACGAATGATTCGTGTGTGTTGGTGGCAACTGGCCAAGCAGGTGGTGCGCCATTAACTACGACAGATGATGATCGCTATAGTGATTTTGAAGCGGCATTTAATCGTGTGTTTTTACGCTTAGCACAACTGATCGTTCGTGATGGTGAAGGTGCGACCAAGTTTATGACTGTGCGTGTCGAAGGTGGTTTGAATACTCAAGAATGCTGTGATGTTGCTTATCGCGTCGCCCATTCTCCTTTGATCAAAACTGCGTTCTTTGCGTCTGATCCAAATTGGGGTCGTATTGTGTGTGCAATTGGTAATGCGGGAGTTCCAGAGCTGGATGTATCTAAAGTTCAGGTCTATTTAGACCAAACTCAGATTGTCAAAAATGGCGGCGCAAATCCAGATTACACCGAAGCGGAAGGCGCAGCAGTGATGGCACAACCTGAGATTGTGATTGGTATTAATCTGGGTCGTGGTGATGCTGTAGATACGGTTTGGACGTGTGATTTTTCATACGATTATGTCAAGATTAATGCTGATTATCGCTCTTAACTTGAATGTAAAAAGCCAGCTGCATTGCTGGCTTTTTTATGTTTGATTGAATGCCATGAAATATCCCACAACCCCTCTTTAGACAAAGAGGAGTTTCCCGCGAATCTAAAACCTGCTTTAAACTCTCAAAATTTCCTCATATAGAAAACGATGCTCGACATATAGTTTTTGAGAGGAAATTTGACCGACAAATGATAAATTTTCAAAAATCTGCTTGCAAGGATAAAAAGCAAAACTATAAAAAATCAGCTTAAATCGTTATGCTTCACCATAAGGGAGGAATCTCTATATATCTAAATTGTTTTGATGAGAACCATGAATATACTGTCTATAAGACGATTACTAATACTATTTTTTACATTCTTAGCACAGCCTTTTTCTTTTGCGAGCACTCCGAGTTTTGTGACTTGGACAGATCCGACACCATCTGCGCTACAGCCTTTTGATGGCAATGCCGAAGCCTTGGCAGAGTTGGCGGGATCATCATTATTGTTTTATCCGCAACCTAAAAAAACGATCACTTTACCTTATAACAAAGGACCAAAAACGTACTCAAATGTCCAGTATGTGACGGGTGCAATAGTTGTTTCTGCAAATTGTGATCAGGTTGAAAAACTCTTATCGGACTACGCGGGTTATAGCAAACTTTTTCCAAAAATCACCGAAGCAGTCGTTCAAGCTAATGAACAACAGGGAGATTTTTCTCGTGATGATACATCACAAAGTCAGGCAAGTATTCGTTCAGTTGTTCAATACAATATGCGGATTAAGATTCCTATTCCATTATTGAGTTTCAATGAAAATATCGTGCTGCAACATGAAAGAACGTATCACAGTATTTCAACTCTTATTCTGGATTCTCCTGTTCAATATGGTTCTGGCAAGTTCGAGTGGTTTCCTTTAAAAAATGGTAAAACTTTAGTGACGTTGACTCAATGGGGGGATTTGGATCGCCCTAAAGGCTTCTTGGTCAGTACGATTTTGAGCGCGATGCCAGAAATAAAAACTGCAATTCCGAATAGTGTTGAAGGATTTGTTCTGGAGTCGTTACGTCAACACTTTGAACCAAATGTCACCGCAAAAGCTTTACCAATAGACAATATTGTTCCAGTGATGAATTTAACCAATGAGCAGGAAGCTCAGGTGATGAAATTACTCAAGCAGGGTGGTGTGGTTCAGTTCAATCATCAGCCTGTTTGGCTTGCGAAGAAAGAACGTGCTGAAAAACTATGGTTTGTGAGTTCTTTTTATAATATGCCTGCGCCTTTGCTCAAAACCAAAGATGCGTTTGCCAATCCAAAGAACTTTCCGAGTATTTATCGACAAGTTCGTAATGTAACCAGTACACCACTAGACAATGGTGGCAGCCAAAATGATATTAAAATTGGTATAGGTTTAGGGGTGATCTCCATTCCAATGCACATCCAGATGGCTTATCAGCCTGAAACAAATAATACTGGAATTCGTTTTTATACTACGGGTGGTGACGTCGAGTTTATTCAAGGGCGTTTTCAGTTTAAGGCACTGGATAGCAAAAATACCTTGGTTGGGTTAACGGCAGGGAGTCATTTAGGAGACAATCCACCGTTCTTGTTGCGTCTTGGCAAGAATTTACCTTATTCAGATTATTTGCCGACAGTGGGTTCTGCGCCTGTGATATTTGATAAAGCGCGAACTTGGTTGTCGAAGTAGTGATTAATTCAATCCCCCATGAATTTTGAATAAAGTCATTAAAACGGCTTGTATTTCCTCATTAATTGGTTAAAATGCCGCCATTGTTTGAGATAGTCCATTTCAAACCCGAATTTTAAGGAGTGTGTGATGCTGTTTTATCGAGGTAATTCATTGATCTAATCGGCAGACGCATTCCCATTCGGACGTTTGCCTGATCGGTAACGTTCGAATGCTTAAAGCCCTAGCATTCGCTGGGGCTTTTTGTTTTTTCGCTTCCTGTTTTTACCCAAGATAGGAGGTGAGTTGCGTTTACCCAACGTTGTTTAATATGTAAAGAGTAATAAAAATTATGGCTATTCAATTAGTTTTAAATGCCAATTCTGGATATGGCGTACCAGTCAAAATATTTACGCGTGATGTCGAAGAAGAAGCATTAGAGCAACTGCGTAAAGTTGCGCAATTGCAGTTTATCCATTCGCATGTGGCTGTGATGCCTGATGTGCATGCTGGAATTGGCGCAACAGTAGGAAGCGTGATTCCAACCAAAAACGCAATCATTCCAGCGGCAGTGGGTGTTGATATTGGCTGTGGAATGAATGCGATTCGTATTGGTTTGAAAGCTTCGCAATTACCTGATGATTTAAGACAGATTCGGAGCGCGATTGAGCATAGTGTGCCTGTTGGTTTTAAGTTGCATAAACAAGCAAAGGCAAAAGCATCAACGCTTGATCCTTTAGCGAAGCGTTTAAAAGTTATTACGGATAAGCATCCTGGCTTAAGACGCATGTTGCGTGATTTTGATCGTACATGGCAGAAGCAACTTGGTACTTTAGGTGGTGGTAATCACTTCATTGAGCTTTGCATTGATGAACAAGATGATGTTTGGATCATGCTGCATTCTGGCAGTCGTGGATTAGGCAATTGCATTGGTACGTATTTCATTGAACGCGCCAAGAAAGAAGCTCAACATCGCTTTGGTCATGTCCCTGATAAAGATTTGTCTTATTTTGCTGAAGGTTCTGCAAGCTTTGATGATTATGTCGAGGCAGTGGATTGGGCGCAAGATTATGCGATGGAAAATCGTCGTGAAATGATGCGCTTGGTGTTGATCGCTATTCGTCAATATTTGCCAGCATTTCAAATGACTAAAGAAGCGATTAATTGTCATCACAATTATGTGCAACAAGAACAGCATTTTGGTGAGAATGTTTTTGTCACACGTAAAGGTGCGATTAGTGCTTATGAAGGTGAGCTTGGCATTATTCCGGGTTCTATGGGTGCAAAGTCATACATCGTGCGCGGCAAAGGTAATCAAGAGTCTTTCTGCTCGTGTTCACATGGTGCGGGTCGACGTATGAGTCGCTCTAAAGCCAAGCGTTTATTTGATGTGGCTGATCTGGAGGCGCAAACATCAGGGATTGAATGTCGTAAAGACAAAGGTGTCTTAGATGAGATCCCTGCTGCCTATAAAGACATTGATGTCGTGATGGCAAACCAAACAGATCTGGTCGAAGTGGTTCATACCCTGCGACAAGTCATGTGTATTAAGGGGTAGTCTATGAAACATAAAAAACTGCCTCGCTTTAAAGAGCGTAACCATTTGGTATTGCATCCTTTATTGCATAAAGGAGGTGTTCATCAGGATGAAGATGTAGATACCGCTCGTATGCGTGAACGTAAGCGTGAGCAATTGCGCTTGCGTCAAACTGATTGGTTGAACATGTCTTGATAGAGTGATTGATCGAGTAAGTTCTATTGAGCTTGCTCGGTCAATACTGTTGATTTATTGAATAATTAACGCTTTGTATCTTGTCACCGTCAGTAAAACCCCTACAATGAATGCAGAGACTTAATTCATCTGCTTCAGGCGGAACTTCAATGCAATCATTATTAAAACCCATCACTTATATCGTGCGTCAAACTCGTATGGGTATGCGCAATTCAATTAATCGCCGCCGTAATCCCGAACAATATTTTTTACAAGATAAAACCGAGCGTGTTGAGATACTTCGTGAAGGTCTGTTTTCATTACATTATTATCCAGCATTGACCAATCAACGTGTAGACATTGAAGGTGAGTCTGTTGCGGTCAATAAAAAACATTATCCAATTCCACTATTACTTGTACCGCCATTGGGTGTGTATGCGTGGATTTTTGATTTGATGGCGGATCGCTCTCTAGTGCGTTATTTTCTGGCACGTGGTTTTGAGGTGTATTTAATTGATTGGGGAAAACCAGGTCCAAATGAATCGCAGCTTTCCTTAGAAAATTATACATTGAACTGGTTTCCAAAAGCCGTGGCGGCAGTTCAGGAACATAGTGGTCAAAAAGAGATTTCACTTTTGGGTTACTGCATGGGTGGATTGCTATCACTGATGTATACCGCTGCCAAAGGTACAGATGTTGTCCGCAATTTGATCACCATTGCCTCGCCAGTGGATTTACACAAGATGACCAATGGCGTTGGAAAAATTTCAAAATTACTCTCGGGACCAACAGGTTTGATTAGACGTGTTACTGGTCCGCAGTTAGCTAAATTAGATCCGAGTGTTTTTCATGTGGATGGCAAAATTCTCTCGATCTTGTTTAAAGCATCTTCGCCAATGGGTACGATCACAAGCTATATCGATTTGATTAAAAATTTAGCAGATGACGATTATGTCAGTCGCTATATGACGATGAATGAATGGTTTACCAATATGCCTGATTATCCGGGCGCAACAGTGCGTGAGTTGCTCATGAAATTAGGAGTCGCCAATCGTATGCATCGCGGCTATTTTAGTTTGGGGGGTCATGAGGTCAGTTTTGATCGGATTAAAAGTGCATTGTTGGCATTTGCAGGTGAGAGTGATGTCATTGCAACGGTCTCCTCAGCCAGTGCGATTATGAGCGTTGTTGGTTCATTGGATAAAACTTTTCAAGTGGTTCCTGGTGGTCACGCAGGGGTATTTACGGGCAGTAAAGCGGCACATTCCACATGGTCAATTGCAGCTGATTGGCTCGAACTACGCTCAGATTTAGTAGAAGTCGAAAAATGAATATTGAAAAAGCAGAACAGATGTTTGCGATGATTAATGCGCGAAACTCTGATGGTTTATTGAGTGATCCAGCACCAAGTCATGACGAGCTGACATTTGCAATTCAGGCGGCACTCACTGCACCTGATCATCATCGATTGCAACCTTGGCGTTTTTTGACTGTTGAAGGTGATGCTCGAATCAAGCTAGGGAGTGCGTTTCAGCAGGCTTTAATTGCACGCGGTGAAACGGATGAGGAGCTTTTACGCAAAGTTCAGTCTCAGCCATTACGTGCGCCATTAATATTGATATGCATTGTGGATGTCAAAGAGCATCCAAAGGTTCCTGAAGTTGAGCAAGTTCTCAGCATGGGCGCAGCAGTTCAAAATATTTTACTGATGTTGAAAGCGCAAGGTTATGGGGCAATTTGGCGTACTGGCGCAATTACAGGCTCTCCAGTGTTAAAGCAATCGTTAGGTTTGCGTGAGCAAGAAATTATTGCTGGTTTTGTCTATATTGGATCACTATCGCGAGAACTTCCTGAGCGCGCACGGATGAGTACAGATCAGTTTTTACAAAGCTGGCAATAATTCATACCTTTGCAGCATTCGAACGATATAACGAACAGGTCAAGATTTAAATAATGCGTTTTAAAGTGGGTCGTAAAGATGACTGATACATCGATTGAAAAACAATCAACCACCTCAAATCCAGAGGTAAAAACAGCACCGATGCGCGTGACTGTGTTGGGTGGTGGAAGTTTTGGAACAGCGATTGCCAATCTTGCATCTCGTAATGGTTGCGATACGCGAATGTTTATTCGTGATGCCGCTGTCGCTGCCGAGATGCAAGAAACACGGCGTAATCAGCGTTATTTACCTGATTTCGAAATGGATAAAAATCTATCATTCACTGGTGACCTTGAGTTTGCTGTGCGTGATCGCGATTTGATTCTGGTTGCAATTCCAAGTAGCAGTTTCCGTGATGTGCTGCGCCAAGTTGCTCCTTTTATTACTGGACAAGTCGTAGTTTCGTTAACGAAAGGCGTCGAACCAGATAGTTTTGCGTTGATGAGTGATATTATCCGTCAAGAATTACCACAAGTTGCATATGGCGTATTGTCAGGACCTAATTTGGCTAAAGAGCTGATGGCTGGACAGCCAGCAGGTTCAGTGATTGCAAGCCCAAGTGAAGCGGTCAGAAATGCAGTGCATAAAGCATTGGCGAGCGCGTTGTTTCGAGTATTCGCAAATACTGATGTACAAGGTGTTGAGTTAGGCGGTGCACTTAAAAATATCTATGCTGTTGCGATGGGCATGGGTGCTGCTTATAACTTGGGTGAAAATACGCGTGCCATGCTACTGACACGCGCATTGGCAGAAATGAGTCGTTTTGCAGTGAAATTAGGTGCTAATCCACTGACTTTCTTGGGATTGTCAGGAGTAGGGGATTTAATTGCAACGTGTAGTAGTCCATTAAGTCGTAATTATCAGGTCGGTTTGGCTTTAGGGCATGGTAAGACCTTAGAGGAAGCGGTTAAAGAACTTGGGCAAACCGCGGAAGGGATCAATACCATTCGTCAGGTTCGTGCGCAAGCCAAAGCTTTAGATGTGTATATGCCAATCACATGCGCATTGTATGAAGTGATTTATGAAGGGAAGCCTCCATTAGGTATTGCGTTGTCATTAATGCAAACAGGACATCGTAGTGATGTTGAGTTTGTTTTACCTCATGCAGAACCTCAACCGAGTAATCCATAAATTGATCAAGTGATTTCATCAATCATTTGATAGGCTATTTGATAAAAACATAAAGGGAATTTAGACGCTATTATGCAACTCATATTAGTCCGCCATGGCGAGGCAGAGCCTTATCAGGCCAATGATGCAGGACGTAACTTGACTGCGCGGGGTGTGATACAGGCGCATTCAACGGCTGAACAGATTTTAGCGAAATATCATCCTGATTTGTTTGTTGTTAGCCCGTATAAACGAGCGCAACAAACAATGTCGGCTTTTCAAAGTAAACTTCCTCAAGTTCCATTGCATATTTTAGATGGGATTACGCCTGATGCTGATCCTCGTGCGGCATTAGATGAGTTGTCGATATTGTCTGAACAATATTCTGCAAAATGTATTGTGGTCGTTTGTCACATGAATGTAATTGCTTATATGGCTGGACTATTGTTGGAGGACGATCCTGAAAACTTTGGTCTAGCAGAAGCGCGGGTTTTTGAACAGCCATTGATTGTGATGGGTCTATCTGTTGAAAAAGGACGTTTTTTGCCGACAGGAGATATACGCTAATGGTTGGGAGTAATCAATAATGCTGTATTTATGGATGCCTGAATACGGCGAAACCAATCCAATTACGGGTCAAGATAGTGCAACGATAGTTCACACATTTCGTTGGTGTACTTCAAAAAGCCTCTCATCACGTCAGGATTCAAATCATTCTGATTCTGTTTGGCAAACTGCGATGGGTTGGGATGCACTGTTAGCCGCAACAGCCGGAGAGCATGTTTCTGAAGTAACCATATTTTTTCCTACGGTTAGTGCTCAAATGTTGCGCCAAAATTTATCTCGTCCGCAACTACGTCAAATGGGCAGCAATGGCATACGGTATTTACTGGAAGAGTACACGTTAACGCCTATTGATCAGTTAGATGTACGTCATCAGCATCGCGGAAATACATTGACCGTGCTTGCCAAACCTCAGCAAGATGTTATGGCTTTAATTGCAAGTTTTGGATTGACGCCTTGGCGTGTTGTTGCGGCATTGCCTGATTTCTTGCTATTACCTGTGGTTGAAGGAAGTGCGACATTGCTGCTTGATGGTAGCAATCGTATTCTTCGTTTAGATGATGCTTATGCAGTATCTGCTGACAACTTGGATGTGACACTGGCCCGACTGACTGATGTTAAGCGTATTCAAGTCATTGGACATGTAAATGATCTGGATCGATCAGTTCTAGATCAATATAAAAGTGCTGCTGGATTAGATTGGCAGTTACTTGATTTACCTGTTGCATCGATGTTTCCAAACGAAGGTATTTCAGTCAAACATCCATACAATTTGGTTGTGAGAACACAAGAGTCTAGCATTTCGCCTTATTGGAAAGTCGTTGCTGCGGTATTTGTCGCCGCGATTGCGGTACAAATGTTTTATGATGCAATTTCAATTTGGCGTTATCACAGTATTGAGATGGCTACAAAAGCTCAGGCTGAACAACAGTATCGTCAATGGTTTCCTGATGAAAAACGAATTGTTGATTTAAAACGACAAATGCAAGGTCATTTGAATGGTCTAGGTGCAGTTGATATGACGGCACTTTCTATGTTGAGTCGAGTTGGACCTGCACTCAGCCAAGCGAATTTGCCTGCTCAAAAGATTCACTATTCAAGTAATGCTGGTGTGGGGCAGTTAGAGTTGCAAATCAATGCACCAAGCCAAGCGGCCTTAGAAAATCTCAGAGCACAAATTGCGACACAAGGGTTAACTGCACAGTTAGGCTCAGTGAATACCGCTCCGAAAAAAGAAGGAAGTAATGCTGGTCAAGTATCAGGTACGATACAGGTGAAGCTATGAATTTAAGTAATACAGCCTTAGTGATTAAGATAAATGCGCAAATTAATACATTGGAAACAGCATTTAGTCGTTTGCCAAAACGCGATCAAATGGCGTTATTAATATTATCTATATTTCTTGCAGTTTTTATCATCGGTGGCGGTGGTTATTGGCTCCACCATAAAGCCGAACTTGCTCGAGAGCATGCCGACCAACAACGTCAGCTCTTACTTTGGATGCGAGGACAGGCTCCACATCTACAAGCTGATTCTGGTCCAGCTCAACCCTTGTCAACAATTGTGCAGACCGCAGCTGCACAGCAAGGTATTAGCATTACTCAAACCGAAACTGGTGGTAGCCTCATGGTCACTGCTCGTCATCAGAGTTTTGCAGTATTGGGTACTTGGCTTACAAAGCTTGCACAATCAGGCATTCAAGTTGACCAATTAGATATAGAACAGCAAATGGGCGATATCTTACAATTGCAGGCGACATTGACTAAACCGTAGAGGATTCAATGAGTAATTACGTGATCAATCAAACGCAAGGTTCTTCATCAGATGATGGTGGATTGGTCTTTATTAATCATGTGACTTACGCGTTATATCTATTTAGCTTTTTTACTGCAGGTTTGACATGGCTGATTGCGATTATTATTAATTATATTAAACGTGGCGAAGCTCAAGGCACTTGGTTAGAAAGCCATTTTGATTGGCAGATTAATACCTTTTGGTATGTCATCATTATGGGCGTTGTTGCGACAGTCATTATTTTCTTAGGTTTGCCTACAGGGTTTGCTGCGTTAGCAACAAATGATCCTGCAAGTAGCTTTAGCTTATTATCTTTAAGTGGTTTGTTGGTTCTTGCGGGCGGTTTATTCTGGTTTTTTATAGTTTGCTGGCATCTGTATCGGATTATTCGAGGATGGTTGGCTTTGGCATCGAAAAAATCTGTGCCTTGATTCCTTGAAAAATCGATAAGAATTTTATGAGTGAGATGAGAGATTGAGTCTTTCTGGTGCGACTGCCCTGATAAGGTGCTAATTTTTCTTAAAATTGCACTTTATTGGTTAGAAAAAGAAAAAAATCATTCTAAATCAGTTGTTGTTTTGAAAAATAAATATATTTTATTGTGACATAAATCTATGAATTTGTTAGATTACCCCTAAAAATAGATTATTTTTTGTCCAATCATTGAAAAAATATCACTATTCACCACTTAAATGATGCTCGTTTTGCAGTACAATCACACGCCTTTGTGTAGGACTTAGCACGGAAGTCTTTTATCAAAAGATTTTCATATCCACAACCATAGCTTGAGGAACACTCATGCAAATCGGAATACCAGCCGAAAGCGTTGCGGGCGAAACTCGC
>JASLGO010000076.1 GCA_030150135.1 Aquirhabdus sp. | reverse complement strand
ATGGGTTTTATTTTGCGGTGTTGGAAAAGGTTTGATGACTTTAGGATTAGATAGAAAATCCATAAATGATCAATGGAATAGTTAGAAGCGAGCTCCCTCATGAAAATTCACGGCCTTCGTATTTACCCCCAGTCAGTCAAGGTTATTCGTGGTAATGACGGCTCACCGATTTTCATCCACGGTCGCGTCAGCGATAGCTGCTCAGATTTTTTCTATATTTTTCGTTCACTTGCTTCCGTTTGGGATGAACATTTCTTCGCGAACGATCTTGAGATGTGCTACGACGAACATATGAATCTGGAAGACCCTATTTCAGATCTGTCTGAAAAGTTTGGCTCGAGCTTCGTTGCTGCTGACCTTGATAGTCAATTGCTGCTTCTTCGAGGAGATGGCTTTGAGCAGTGGGGAAGCTCCATGTATTTCTCTGAGGGTGCCTTTCTTCCGATTTTCCGAGAGCAGCCAACATTCGAACTGCTGAAGAATCTATATTGGAATCAAGATTTCCATCTGACGTCTGAGTCTTGGCCAAACCAGATGAGGGCGGTTTTGCACATGTGGGATGGTATTTACTGGCAACTTTTCACCACAGAACGCTCAGACATCGACACTCTAGTGAGAATCCATGCTGGTGATACCAATCTGAAGATGTATTTCGTAGATTTTGACCATGAGTATCCATGGCCAAGTAATCAAGGGCTTCAGCTTGCAACACTTTCAGATGAGACATGAGCTGCCTAACACGCTGAGACAAGCCCTCAGCCTACTTGCAAATACATTTACCATCTCAAATCATCACACCTAAAATCCATCGCTTTAAACTTGAGAAAATGATATTTTCAGGGAATCACACAGGAAGTCCTTCACCATGAAAAAAATTGCCTTACTCAGTGTCTTATGCACACCACTCATCACCGCAAATGTCTGGGCCGATACCAACGACAAAGTAACCCCAGCCGCCAAGCCCACCACCCCACAAACTAAAACAAATACTAGCCTCAACGCCCAAATCGTACTCACCGCAGGCGACGGACAAACCGCACGCAAAGACTGGAAAGGCATCGCAGCACCGCATGCGATAAGCTCAGTCAGTCAAGGCTCGACAATATCAACGCTCATCGCATTCTCTGGCTGCACACCCAATGCCAAAGGCGTCTGTGATGTCTCCGTCGAATTCTTTGTCGTGAGTCCAGACGGTGTGAAAAAACCCGGCGGCAGCGGCGCAGTCTGGTCAGGCGCACCTTTTTCAATTCCAAACGTATTACTACTAGGTCAAGCCAGCTTAACCGCGAGTTTTGACAACACTGACCCTGTCGGCGATTACAAAGTATTAGCCAATGTCACAGATAAAGTCTCAGGAAAAGTCCTTCATCTGTCACAAAATTTCAAAGTCACCAAATAACGAATGCTATAAATATCACCACAGCACTCATCCTAGTATCGCAGGCTTATTCCTCATGAGAAAAAGCCTGCTTTTATGCTCTTTTATGATTCACACCTGCAACAAAACAATGCAACATTCAAATACACAAACACTCTAATAACAAATAAAACAAAAGAATCATTGCCCTACAGCAGCAATTCAAACTGGCACATCTTTTGCTCAATCTTTACACAAGCAATCAAACATGACGTCCATTCACATCATGCAAGAGCCAATTGATATTGAAGATAAATGGGGAAAGTAGATGAGCTCTCTCGCATCCAATGACATTACGATCACCGAGCTGGAATCAGATCGCCAATCATCTGCATTTCCAATCAAGGACTTAGTTATTCGCGGTGTCATTTCTGGTGTCGTCATTGCCATGAGTGCATCACGTTCTGGCGTGCCAATTTCCGATGAGTCAATGATCCCGATCATTGTCGCAATTCTGCTGATGTTTTGCCTTGAGTTAATCATGGGCATCTACACGGTGATGGCAAAACGCACCAATCTCACAGGAATGTTGAGAAACTTACTGTGGGTGATGATTGGAAATTTCTTCGGTCTGGCATTTTATGGGGTATTTTTTGTCGCAAGTATGATGACAAAACTTGCCTTCACAACCACAAATCTTTCAAACAAAATGATCGTCATCAATGACATCCAATTGTTCACATATACGGTACATCATGGTTTGAACTACGCTAACGTACTGCAATGTCTATTATCCAGTTAAGCCACACTCAAACGATGAATAGCATTGCAAAATCTGCATTCTACTCATCGTCTGCATACCAAAAATCCGAGTAAATAGTCATTTACCTCGCTGTCAGAAGTGTGTACTTTGCTGATCTTTGCAAAACCACAGCAACACGTTTCTATGAATAAAATTTGCGGCCACTGCCACACCACTTTTGACTGCTCAGGATGTATAACAGGCGCATGCTGGTGCATGGATTATCCTGCCATTTTTAATTGCCCCAGAACCGATGCGATGAATGGCTCTCAGGATTGCGTCTGCCCACAATGTCTCACCGCAATGACTCAAGCACATATTGCACAGACCATTGATCAGCAACAAGTTCATATCACCGCACCTGTCGAAGCTGTAGCATGTCAAGGCTTGCCGTTGATTGAAGGGCTGGATTACACCATTGAAGACGGTCGCTGGGTCTTTTCGCGTTGGTTCTTGCTCAAACGTGGCGAATGTTGCGGCAATGGCTGTCGAAATTGTCCCTACGGTCATGTCAATGTAAAAACCCCATCAACAGGGTCATGAACCCTTTTCATCTGATCTTTTCTATTGTTCTCCGCCACATATCGGTTTAGATTCAAAGATAACGATATCTAAAAAACGAGTGACTATCCAATGAGAGGACATCTCATGTGGCAGCCTGATCGTCAAGGTTTGACAGGTTTTATCATCACATTCACATCATTGAGTGCGTTGTTGCTCTCAGGCTGTAACCAAAACCATGACAATAATTGGCAAGGTTATGTCGAAGGTGAATATGTCTACATTTCCTCATCACAATCAGGTCGTCTGGATCATTTATCAGTGACGCGAGGGCAGCAAATTAGCGTCAATGCGCCTCTTTTTATCCTTGAATCTGCCAATGAACTTGCCGCACAGCAACAAGCACAGCATCAATTGGAAGCAAGTCAGGAAACGCTGATCGACATACAGAGCGGCAAACGTCCTGAAGAAATCGATGTCACGCTGGCACAATTGAAACAAGCGCAAGCCACCGCAGACCACGCACAAGCACAGTTTCAACGTGATGAAGCACAATTCCGTGTCGATGCGATTTCCAAACAACAACTTGAAGACAGTCGCACAGCCCTTGCAACTGCAATCGCTCAGGTTAATCAACAAAAAAGTCAACTCGCGGTTGATCGTTTGCCAGACCGCACGGGACAGATCGACGTCCAAAAAGCCCAAGTTGCTGCGGCAAAAGCAGTTCTTGCACAAGCCAATTGGAAACTAGATCAAAAGACTGTCCGCACAACACGCGCTGGATTGGTTTTTGACACACTTTACCGTGAAGGAGAATGGGTTGCTGCGGGTAACCCCATCGTTCAACTTCTTCCACCAGAAAATATCAAAGTTCGCTTTTTTGTGCCTGAGCCGATCTTAGGACAATTGAAGCTCAACCAAAATGTGATATTACATTGCGATGGTTGTGCTGCCGATCTACCTGCGCACATCACTTATATTTCAACCAAAGCTGAATACACACCGCCGATTATCTATAGCAACGAAACTCGCGCCAAGCTGGTGTATATGATTGAAGCGCATCCAAACGCGGCGGCGGCAGAAAAACTTCATGCAGGGCAACCGATTGAGGTACGGCTGCAATGATCGTCAGTGAACAAAACCCAGCAGATGATCTCGTCATCGATGTCGAAGGCATCAATAAACACTTTGGCGATAAGCACGTCGTCAAAGATTTATCATTACAAGTTCGTCGCGGTGAGATTTTTGGATTTCTCGGACCAAATGGCAGTGGCAAAACCACATCCATTCGCATGATGTGTGGTTTGCTCACTCCTGATTCAGGACATGGCACTTGTTTAGGCTACGACATCATCAAACAAAGCGATGAAATTAAACAACGCGTCGGTTATATGACGCAGAAATTTTCGTATTGGGATGATCTGAGTATTCGTGAAAATCTCGATTTTGTCGCTCGCGTCTACGAGATGAAAAATCGCAAAGAAGCCGTTGATCGATCACTGGAAAAGCTCGGATTAACCAGTCGCGCCAAGCAACTTGCGGGTTCACTCTCAGGCGGCTGGAAACAACGTCTTGCCCTTGCTGCCTGCATGTTGCATGAACCGAAAGTGCTCCTACTCGACGAGCCAACCGCTGGGGTTGATCCCACTGCACGTCGGGATTTTTGGGAAGAACTGCATGAACTTGCGGCGCAAGGCATCAGCGTTCTCGTCAGCACACATTATATGGACGAAGCTGAGCGTTGCCATAAACTGGCTTATATCGCCTATGGACAACTTCTCGCACAGGGGACTTCTGCTGAAATTATCGCCCAGCAAAACCTCACCACATGGGCAATTCATGGTGACAATCTCGTTGAATTAGCTAAAAAACTCCGCGGACAAGCAGGCGTAGATCAGACCGTGGCCTTTGGCACATCCATCCATGTCGCGGGAAAAAATGCTGCTCAACTAGAAAAGACCCTACGCGAAACCACGCAAGGCCTGCACCTGCGGATGGAGCAAATCAACACCAGTTTGGAAGATGTGTTTATCTATATGATGAAACAGTCAGAGGATAACTTCGGAAATCAGCTGAGGACTGCAAAATGACACGCAGCTTCTCAATCAACCGCTGGTGGAGCATCGTCCTCAAAGAATTTCTGCAACTGATGCGTGATCGCGTGACACTGCGCATGATTACTATGATTCCAATCATGCAAATGCTGCTGTTTGGCTATGCGATTAACACCGACCCCAAGCACATGCCGACGGCAATTATTTCTTCGGATGACAGTCAGTTCAGTCGTAGCTTTATCGCTGCGATGAAAGCCTCAACCTACTTCGATGTGGTCAATGAATATCCCAATGAAGAAGCAGGCCGCGCGGCCCTCGCGCAAGGTAAAGTGCTCTTTATACTGAATATTCCTGCTAATTTCTCGCGTGATTTACTGCGAGGCAAACATCCTGCGCTGCTCGTGGAAGCGGACGCTACCGATCCACTGGCAACCAATGCCGCATTGGCAGCACTCTCAGGTCTCGTGCAATCGGTCAGTGACAAAGATTTAACAGGGCCATTGGTCAAATTAAAAAGCGGCGTACCCGCCTTCGACGTGAACATTCAGCGTTTGTATAACCCTGAAGGTATTAGCCAATATAACGTCGTCCCAGGTCTCATGGGTGTTGTACTCTCCATGACACTCGTCATGATGACAGGACTTGCTATGACCCGTGAGCGCGAACGAGGCACGATGGAAAATCTGCTCGCCACGCCTGTTAAACCCATCGAAGTCATCACGGGCAAGATCATGCCTTATATTGCGATTGGATTACTGCAAGCCAGTATTATCTTGCTCGGTGCACGCTTTATGTTTCATGTGCCATTTGCGGGGAGTATCGTCGCGATCTATCTGGCATCCTTATTGTTTATCGCGGCAAGTTTAACAGTCGGAATCACGCTGTCCTCGCTTGCACAGAACCAATTACAGGCGATGCAACTGACCATCTTTTATTTTCTGCCCAACATGCTGTTATCAGGATTTATGTTCCCTTTTGCGGGCATGCCTGCATGGGCACAGTTTATTGGTAATCTTCTGCCTCTGACTTATTTTAATCGCCTGATTCGTGGCATTTTGCTCAAAGGAAATGGCTGGTTTGATCTATGGCCAAACGTCTGGCCACTGTTGTTATTTACGACTATCGTGATGGCGGTTGCGGTGAAGTTTTATCGAAGAACGCTGGATTAGCAAAAACGGAATTAGCAAAAATAGACAGACAAAGTGTCTTTTTTGGTGGGATATTTCTGATGAATAAATTGCGATACTCGACAGCAAAGAAACATCATTCAGCTTTGTTCATCGAAATGAACTGAGTTTCAGATACCGTACATTTCGACAAGCTCAATGTACTAATTTTTTCCATTATTCATGGGAATAGCGGTAAATATCCACCTACATCATTACGGAAGATCAGTGAGCACTCAACATGGCAAATCTCTCCACTCGCATTAAAGCAAAAGCCCAACTGGCAGCGGTCAAAGCATTAACAATGGTCATCCCTGCACCACGCCCACTGGTCTTGGTCGGGTCTGATTCAGCCTTAAAACTCGGGACAACGATTGCCCAGCTCGGTATGAAGCATGTGCTGATCGTAACCGATGAGATTTTGCTTGGATTAGGTGTTATCCAACCCATTGAAGCAGAGCTGCAAAGACTAGGTTTAAAGACATCCATTTTTTCTGGCGTCAAACCCGACCCGACATTTAGTGTGGTTGAAAATGGATTATCACTATTAAAATCATCTGGCTGCGATAGCGTACTGGCTATTGGTGGTGGTTCAGCCATTGATACCGCCAAAGTCATGGCGCTGTCCGCAACCAACAAAAAAACACCTCAACAACTGGTTGGCATCATCAAAGGTCGCAAGCCCTCGTTACCTTTATTCGTGATTCCAACCACTGCGGGCACAGGCTCGGAAGTCACGATTGGCGCGGTGGTCTCTGACGACCAGACTCACCAAAAAGGCTTGGTGATTGACCCGAAAGTCGTTCCACTGGCTGCTGCCCTAGACCCAAAAATCATGCAAGGCATGCCACGCAGTGTCACGGCAGATACAGGCTTAGATGCGCTCACCCATGCGCTAGAAGCATGGATGAGTACCTTTGCATCCGCAGAGACTGATTATTATGCGGCTGCGGCGACACGTCTAATTTTTGAGAACTTACCACTGGCTTGGGCGGATGGCAGTAACCTTGCGGCACGCGAGGCGATGGCTCTTGCTTCACATTATGCAGGACTCGCCCTGAATCAAGCTGGACTCGGTTATGTCCATGCGATTGCGCATCAACTCGGCGCACATTACGGCGTACCTCATGGTCGAGCCAATGCGATTGTGATGCCGCATATTCTTGATTTTAATCATGTCGCATCCAGAAAACGTCTGGCAGAACTTGCTGAACGCGTGGGATTAGTCAATGGTGGATTTAACGACACGATGGCAGCTGAAATGCTGATCGTGCGAGTCAAAGGTCTTTTAGCCGAATTAAAAATCGATACACAAATC
The DNA here is from genome assembly GCA_030150135.1 of Aquirhabdus sp. GTDB lineage: Bacteria > Pseudomonadota > Gammaproteobacteria > Pseudomonadales > Moraxellaceae > Aquirhabdus. The sequence goes on along the minus strand of JASLGO010000076.1, from coordinate 2,180 downwards.
AAAGGAATTAACCGTCAGGACTTCCCTGAAATTATCAAAGCTGCGTTTGCTGAAGCACACGGCATCTACGCCGTTCCCAGATATATGAGCCACGAAGACGCAGATCAAATCATGCACGCTTTAGCCGCATTGACATAATCAGGCCTTATGCTGAAAGCGTAGGATAATGCAAAGACTCTTTCTTTGTGAATCTATGTGGGCGGGATGGTCATGTGAATGCTGAATATCACATGCTAAACTGCCCACGACCTTCTGCAAAATGTTCCAAAATGCTCTAAAAAGGATGTGATTCATGCTCCACCATGGCAAAAACCATCAACTCAACAAAGCATTAGCACAAGCGAACAGTTATGCAGAATGGCTCGCGATTGCTGAAAAGCTAGATGCGGCTGAAGGTCTCATGGCGTGGCGTGCCAGTAATGCATCCGAGTTCTGTCATGAGCAGCTCATGCGTGATCATATTCGGCAAATGGAAAAGCTACGTCAGACCAATGATCTGCATGGTTTGATCGGCTTATTACAAGAAAGTATTTACCGCCACAATGGCGAGCTGAATAATCCTGAACTTTATCAATACGCGCGGTCGGGCACGAAATATATCGTGACCGAATACCTTGATGAAGTAGAGCGGGTCATGTGGACGCTGTGCGAACAAACCATTCCCGACATTTCCGAACGTCGTAAATTAGAACTGTTTGAACAAGCGGCAAAGATTTATGGTCGTCCTGCATTGATTCTAAGCGGTGGCGCTGCGTTTGGGATTTATCATCTGGGCGTGGTCAAAGCACTGTGGGAACTGGATTTATTGCCTGATGTGCTGGCAGGTTCAAGTATGGGCTCAATCATTGCCGCAGCGATTTGCAGTAAAAATGACAAAGAACTCGATTTATTCTTTAAAGAACAACTAGATACTGTTCATCTTGATGCTTTGCACTGGCGCAATTTTCGCGACATGCGCAAACAAGGCTCAATGATGGATGAAAACCAACTGCTGACTCATATTCAAACCAATGTTGGCAGCATGACATTTGCGGAAGCGTATCAACACAGTGGACGTATTCTGAATATCACCATTTCCCCGACTCGCACGTATCAAAAACCGCGCCTACTGAACTACCTGACAGCGCCAGATGTCCTGATTGAATATGCTGCACTCGCATCATGCGCTGTACCACTCCTTTTTCCACCTGTCGCCTTGCAAGCGCGTGCCCGAGATGGGCGTCAAGTGCCGTATATGAGTACGGAGAAATGGATCGACGGTGCACTGCATGGTGATGTGCCCCGCGAACGTCTAGCGCGTTTATTGAACATCAGCCAGACCATCGTCAGTCAGGCAAATCCGCATGTGATTCCATTTATTACTCATAAAAATCAACGTGGTGTACGTGCATTGGGCAAGCAAGTGGCGGCGACGGTGATTCATGAAGGCAGTGCAGAACTCCTTGATATTAGTCGTCAACTCACCGACAAAACACCTTTTCACCCGTTATTTAGTCAGGCGTATGCCATCGCATCACAGCAATATTTGGGTGATATCAATCTTCATTTTCCATTCAAACCCAGTGCATACCTCAAGGTGGTTTCAAATCCAACACCTCAACGGTTGAAAGAGTATATTCGTATGGGTGAGCAAGCCACTTGGCCTCGCGTTGCAATGGTTCGCGATATGACACGGATTAGTAGGTTATTTCCAGAGTGTATTGAGGTGATTAAGAAGAGGATGGGGCAGCAAACCCAATGAAGGTAAAAGCAAAAAGTATCATTATTCCGAAAACAAATACAGGGTGAATCTTCTTACCAAAAATTCACCCTACATTCAAAAAGTTACTTCTACAAATCACTCTTTTGGAGTTGAATCTTTAGAACCTTGAACTTTCTGCACGACTTGATCGATTTCAGACTTTGCTTTATCGACAATTTCTTGCAGCTTGCCTTCAACCTCAGTCATCAGTGGCTTAGACGCATCGACCACTTTATTGGCTAAATCAGTCGCATGGCTTTTTGCATTTTCCAATTCATCATGAGCACGGCTTTTCGCAGCTTCCGCAACTTCTTTTGCACTTTCTAGTGCTGCATTCGCCTTCTCTTGTGCCTCAGCAAATGCTGCGGTTGCTTTTTCCTGCACATCGGCAACAGTCGATTTAGCAAATTCTTGCGCTTCTGCTGCTGCGCTCTTGGCT
>JASLGO010000021.1 GCA_030150135.1 Aquirhabdus sp. | reverse complement strand
ATCTGCTAGGGCTAATATGGCGGGTGTGTACAAGTCTAACCTCCGATTCTAAATTCGCTACTCGAGCATCCTCAATTGCATCCACGAAAGTTGGCGATGCTAAATTGCGGTTGTAAAAAACGAGCAGTTACTGTGACCCATCAGCGTATTTGCCTTGTGTATGTACAAGACGCGCCAAAAGGGAAGGCTTATTTTGAAAATCTATGCCTTCTAGTCTGCTCGTTTGAGATTAGGTGGATATTCTACGGATTTTTGGCTTTATTGTCCACGATTGATTCTGGAAATTGACTCTATTTTTAGGCATCAGGCGATAGCTGAATTGTCCAACCTTGAGCGTCATGGAAGTCAGCATGCAATACAGGATGTTGTATTGCGAAGTAATGCAGTGAGTCTGCGGTTTTGATGACTGCGGTAAGTCCTAGTTTGATTTCGAGATTGGCCAGTTTAAGTCGGCTTAAGTCAATTTCTGCTGAGATCGTATAGTTGTTGATATCAAACTTATCTAAGACTGGCTCAGGCACTGGAACGGGTGGCATGACGTTGGGAGTACGGTAATCCGTAAAGCGATATAAATTCCATGCGCGAGTGGGTGATAAATTTAATTCAAAATAGTGAGTGTTGTTGGGTGTGCCGATAAATGCTTCAAAGCAGGTGCTTTCCCATAAAAAGTCTTGTCGTTGGATTTCATCTTGCGGATGCCAAATCACTTCATGTTGCGGGTCAATTAATTCAAACGTTAAAACGAGCTTATCGTGTGCGCGTTCGACTTTTGCTTGGACGGAGTAGCTCATTGGCTGAGCTGAAAATGGAATGAGTGAATGCCAATGAGCCATCGTCAATAAGTCTCAGAGAAATTGATCAAGTCAGTATAGCTGAATTTGATGAATTATTGACTTCGAATCGCTTTTCTTAGAACTGCGACATATCCATGACTTTGCGAGCCTTCTGGGAGTGCATTGGCTTCAATCAAAATCTGATGGAGTTTAGGTAAGTTCCACGATGGCGCAGTGGGTACAAGATGATGCTCTAAATGATAATGCTCATGATGGGGGGCAAATAGCATTTTCTCCCACCAACTCGCAGTAGTTGAGCGGGCATGAAGCAGTGGATTTTTACTGAGGCTATCAGGCACAACTGCGTGATCAGCAATTTGGCGAACACGTAAAAAGACTTGAAATGGAAGAAATTGAGCAATGACCCATAGTGCATATAACCATGACGCATGAAGTGCCCATAACGCTGCAAAGATAATCAGGTTTGTGAAAACGAAGGCATATAAATTTTTAATCAGGGTTCTGCTAATCGCAAGGAATCCACGTGGTCTGTTTGGATTCGGAATGACTTGACCGTTCAGCATATATTCTAATTGTTCAGCATGCATCAGTGTTAAGCCCACATAGGTTTTTATGCCTGATATCCCTGAAATATCACGAAGTATTTTTCTGCGAAAACTTGCGCGTGAAATCGGGTAGTTTTGCGTCATGACTAAATCTGGATCTTCCGTTGTCCCTGCTAAGCGATGATGAGCCATGTGATAACTGCGATAGCCTTCCAGACTTTGGAAGATAGGTTTAGCGCAGAGCCATTCACCCACCCATTCATTAACGCGTGTATTGGAAAATAAAGCGCGATGCGATGCATCATGCATCAGAATTGCCAAGCCCACATGTGCGCCAGCAAGCAGGATGACTGTAATGATATAGCTGATCAGATTTGGAAAGAGAATACTGAGCCCAAATGCAAAGATGATCAACGCCCAGCTTTTGATTACGGACCATGTGCCGAGCCAGTTTGATTTTTGATTGAGCTGCGCACGTTGTTCGCTACTCAGTTTGAAATGGAGTGCTTGTTCCGACTTCATATGTATTGCTCGGTATCTAATCTATATTAAATATTATTACTATTTTTGATAAAAAATGTAATAAATGTTTGTGACTATGGAGTGCACAGGCTTTTAATTGAGTGATGGTGTGTTAAATATTTATTTGAATTTTATTGATTTTTATATTTTAACTAAGCTGTTTAATTTCATTTTGAAAAGAAACTGACTTGATCATAACAAGGCGATAATCAAGTCAACTGATAGGAGTGGGAGGGAGCTTTATTGACTGATACCGACTTGGATTTCCAGTCGTCCTTGTTGTACGCGTAATCCACGAATTTCAAATTGATTCACCAATTGCTGCAAAAGTTCTCGGCTTTCTCTTAAGATATTGAGGCCGGGAAGAACATTGAAGTCAGTCAGACTGAGCAGTTTGTCGAGCATCCAAGAGCGATTATTTAAGAAATCCATAAATCCAGCTTTATCTAAGTCAATATTCCAGACTCGATGATCTTCTTGCTGAATCCCAGGAATATCGCGAATGATGTGATTGATCAGTGATGGAATGGGTAAGCTGTTTACAACATCAAAAGCCTTACGAGTCACTTTTTTGGCGACCCAGTTGGTAATGATATTTGCATCTTTGAGTTGAAAATCTAAGCTTTCATCAACTTGACGGAGGCGAAGTAGTTTTTGTGTGCGGACATCGCATTCCAGCACATTGAAATCAAGTTTTAGTGTATAGATTGCGCGTTTGTAGTGACCTTGAATAGTGATATTCAGGCGATCTTCACCACATTCAATCGTTAGCAGATCTATGTCGGGATTTTGTTCAATGCGTTGTTTAATTTGTTTATTGAGCAATGCTTCAGGCAGTGGCAATGTCAGTGTAGAACGTCCAAGGAACGTTCTTGCCATCATGAGCGCCACGTCTCGTGTTGTTTCCGTCGTTGTCGTAACAACGCCTCGTACAGCATCGGTGGTAAAGTTAGCCGCGTCTATAGCACTACGCGCAGCGCCTGTTGTCACGGTAATCGCTGCATTGAAGGCTGCATCGGCGGCAAATCCTGCTACACCAACAACATCACGCGTCATATCTGTTGCTATTCCTGCAACGCCGCGCGCGTGTTTGAGTGTTTGATCAACTAAACGTCTATTTCGAGATTTTCTTTTTGGTGAATCCGTAGAAGGGTTTTGAGTCGAGTTTTTGGCTGTTGTGTTCTCACTCATGTGAACTCTCCTCATCGCATTACAATTAGTTTTCTGATTAGTATGTTACTCCATTTTTATAAATAGTGTCTTAAATCACAGTTCTACTTTATGTTAGGTCTGTAGGAAGAGTTTAATTTTTGTAAAACCTGTAATACGTTGCCATGCAACCGCATCTAATAAGCAGAAAGAGTAGATGTTTAATGGTTTAAATGAGTACTGGTATGTTTAGGTCAAAAGATCATTCTCGTAAGCCACTGATGGATGCGCATTGGTGTCGTGCATTGGCGACTTTATTGGCATCAGGCTTGAGTGCAGAACAGGCATTAAGTGCGATGAAAGGACAAGCTGGTCGTAATCATCGTCTCGTGAATGCCTGTAGTAAAGCTTTGGTGGAAATTAAGCAAGGAACCTCATTAGTTGGTGCAATTGCACAGCATAATTTCTTTAATCATTATCAATTAGAACAATTAAAAATCGGTGAGTTATCAGGAAGTTTGCCACTGATATTGATGAACATTGCTAATCGTCTAAATAGACAACATGAGCGTCATCAAACATTAAAAACACAATTAAAACTCTCCCAAGCCGTCATTGTGATTGGGTTGCTTGCAGGAGCCGTGCTCACTGCCATCAAAGGAGGCAGTTTTCTTTATGAAGTCGTTGGTTTGGTTATTATTGTGACGGTGACTCACTTCATTCACCGAATGTTAGATGCAGATATTCTTTCTATTTTAGCGCGTGTATGGCGGCGACCGCTGTTGATGCGGAATGTGAGTGTATTAAAGCGATTATTTGAATATTACTGGTATTCGCTCCTTACTGCGCAATTGGATGCTGGTATTGATCCTGTGCATGCGCTGAGGAATCTGCATGATCTCTTTCCTTCAGCGCTACTGAAGCGCAATGTCAGAGTTTGTGAACGAAGTTTGGAGAAGGGAAGCTCTTTGGTTTTAGCGTTGTCTCAGGGACAACTTATTCTGACGGATCAAATGAAACAGACTTTGTGGACGGGCGAAAAAACGGGGCTATTAGCACCAACGCTAAAATATCATTTAGAACTAGAAGAAAAACACCTTGAGGTTGCTATAGCAACATTCTATGAATGGTTACCTCGATTCTATTATTTGGTTGCGCTGAGTGTTGTTCTTCATTTTATTATTTAATTCAATGTCTTCCTTCGTTTTAATAATTTTTTGACAGGTTGTGATATTTGTCATATCACTTGTGCTAACCTAAATTGTTCAGACTTAAAAGATAATCTGGAAATCCCATTTGATTCAGTTAGAAAATGGGCGAGAGCTTAAATTTATATACTAAATATGGAAATAATTGTGGACAAATTTAAACAATGGGGATTGGTGATGCTGTTGGTCGTACCGAGTGCGTCTTTTGCGACATCAGCGTATAAAACAGTGGGACCCAATGGTGAGATTTCTTATTCTTCGACACCGCCGCAGACAACAAATAGTAAGGCTGTCACTAAGATGGATATTGGCGGTGAAGCTGTGACGACCAATGAGGATGATCCAAAAAAAGCAGCGGCAATGGTGATTGCCATGTCGCGCGCGGTGAATATGATGAGCAATTTTTGTCGTACTACTGTCCCTGATACCGCCCGTGAGAATGATGAAGCTCAGTCACAGTGGAATTCACGTCACGCTAAGCTGATGAGTGCAGCAAATCGAGTCATGAGTTCTAATTTAAGTGCTTCTGATCAAGGACTTGTGAATATGTTGTTGGGACGATTGGCTGATGCTTATGCCAATGCTATGACTCGAGCACCGAGGGAAAAACAGTTGAAATGGTGTATCGATGCGCCTCAGCGTTATAAGGATTACAAGATTAATTTGATTGATCACGGAAAGTTGGTAAATACGTTGTTAACTTATAAGTAATTTTTTAATTGAAACTAAATTAGAAAAGAGAGCCTTGTTCAATTGAATGAGGTTTTTTTTGTTTTGGAGTCTTAGGATTTATTTTGAACGGTACATAAAAAAGCCCCACTCAATAGAGTAGGGCTTTTTTCAAACCATCACTGCAAATTATGCAGAGAATTGGTTCATTGTGTTTTTCGCGTCATCACCAGCTTTCAGAGCTTGTTCGCCAGCGAAGATTTCTTTGTGATCATCACCGATGTCAGAACCAGCCATTGCTTGGTGTTTAACACATGCGATACCTTCACGGATTTCTTTACGTTGTACGCCACCAACATAAGCCAACATACCTTGATCACCGAAGTAACCTTTTGCAAGCTCATGAGTAGACAGAGATGCAGTGTGGTAAGTAGGCAGAGTGATCAGGTGATGGAATACACCTGCTTCACGTGATGCGTCAGCTTGGAATGTGCGGATACGCTCATCAGCAAGTTTAGCCAGTTCTGTGTTGTCGTAGTCAACGCTCATCAGTTTCGCACGGTCATAAGCAGACACGTCTTGGCCAGCAGCAACCATTGCGTCGTATGCTTGTTGACGGAAGTTTAAAGTCCAGTTAAATGATGGGCTGTTGTTGTAAACCAGCTTAGCATTTGGAATGGTTTCTTTAACACGGTTAACCATGTGTGCGATTTCAGCAACGTTTGGAGTTGCAGTTTCGATCCAGAGCAAGTCAGCACCGTTTTGCAAGCTGCTTACACAGTCAAGTACAACACGGTCGATCTGTGTGTTTTCACGGAACTGGAACAAGCCAGAAGCCAAACGTTTTGGACGATGCAATTTACCGTCACGCTTGATGAGAACTTCGTCGTCTTGCGCATCAGCAATATCGATTTCAACTGTGTCTAAGTAGCTGATGTATTGAGAAGCCAAATCACCTTTTACTTTAGAAACAGGGATTTTTTGAGTCAAGTCAGCGCCTTCAGAGTCAGTACGCGCAACGATAATACCGTCGTCAACACCCATTTCCAAGAATGCATAACGCAATGCATGGATTTTAGCGATGAAGTCTTCGTGTGGTACGGTTACTTTACCAGCTTGGTGACCACATTGTTTTGCGTCAGAAACTTGGTTTTCGATTTGCAGTGCACAAGCACCTGCTTCGATCATTTTCTTAGCAAGTAAGTAAGTTGCTTCTTCGTTACCAAAACCAGCATCGATGTCCGCAATAATTGGAACAACGTGAGTTTGGAAGCCGTCGATTTGTGCAGTGATTTGTGCAGCTTTAGCTGTATCACCAGCATCTTGAGCTTTTTTCAAAGCACGGAACAAATCGTTCAATTCTTTTGCATCAGCTTGACGCAAGAATGTGTAGATTTCTTCGATCAATGCAGGAACAGAAGTTTTTTCGTGCATTGATTGGTCTGGCAATGGACCAAATTCTGAGCGCAATGCTGCAACCATCCAACCTGATAGGTAGATGTAACGTTTGTCAGTTGTGCCGAAATATTTTTTGTTCGCGATCATTTTTTGTTGCGCGATAAAACCGTGCCAGCAACCTAAAGACTGAGTGTATTTGCTAGAATCAGCATCATAATCAGCCATATCTTTACGCATGATTGCAGCGGTGTATTTAGCAATGTCTAAACCAGTTTTGAAACGGTTTTGAAGTTGCATACGTGCAGCATCTTCAGGGCTGATATCTGTCCAAGTGTTACCGAATTTAGCTTTGATTGCGCGAACTGCATCAATAGCTGAGCTATAAGTAGTCATGACGTCTTCCTATGTAAAGGTAGAGGGATATAAATAACAGATTTAACGTAAATATCGGAGATTACTTCAATTTTCTTTGTTTCTTACGCTCTGATGGGAGCTTTTTTTGACTTATTGTTAGTAGATGTTCGGGGTAAGAAGTCTACTGGTGCAGATAATAAGCCAATCTAATTAAGAATAAAAGAAAACCTTATTCAGATCATGTTGGGGGATTCTACTTTTTGTGGCATAATTTAGCTAATTTAT
>JASLGO010000017.1 GCA_030150135.1 Aquirhabdus sp. | reverse complement strand
GATGATTACCGTCAAGTGATTTTGAATGAGCTCGATCTGACCTTAGAAGCAGCAAACACGATGCAAATGCGTCATAACTTCTTGGGCTCAAAAATGATGTATGTGCCTGAAGTGTATTCCAGCACAACCGATATCATGATTGCAGAACGCATCATGGGTGTCCCTGTTTCTGATTTGGCAACCTTTGAACGCCTCGGCATGGATCGCAGCCAACTTGCAGAAAAAGGGCTTACCATTTTCTTTACTCAAGTCTTCCGCGACAACTTTTTTCATGCAGACATGCATCCTGGTAATGTGTTCATTGAGACGCTCAATCCAGCAGAACCGCGTTTTATCGCACTGGATTGCGCGATTGTTGGCGAACTCTCTGATAAAGACCGACTGGTCATTGCTCGGATTTTATTGTCCGTCATTCAAAACAACTTCTCTCAACTGATCCAAATCGTGCATCAAGCAGGCTGGATTCCTCAAGGCACTGACCAGAACGCACTGACACGCGATATGCGTCGTGTCGTCAGTCCAATGATCTCAAAACCCATGGATCAATTGGATTTTGCAGGAATCCTAATGCAAGTCATGGATCTTGCACGACGTTACCACTTAGAAATTCCACCACAACTCATGCTGCTCATGAAAACGCTGGTGCATGTGGAAGGATTAGGACGCGACCTCTATCCACAACTGGATATCTGGAAGTTAGCCAAACCGATTCTCACCGAATGGGTGGGACAACATATGAATCCACTCAAAGCCATGCGTGATTTTGGACAACAACTCCCAGACTTGCTAATGGGCGCAACCGATCTTCCTGCATTGATGATTGATAGTCTCCACGGTCTACGCCAACAAGGCGCTTGGCAAGATAAGCAATGGCGAGAAATGCAGCAATTACGCATGGATATCATTCAGACGCGACGCCGTGACTGGTTAGCTGGCAGTGGTTTTATCACCTTACTCGCACTAGCAATTCAGGCTCCTTGGCCAATCGCAACGATATGTATCGTCCTAGCATTCTTTGTTGTCCTGTGGCGTGTTCTGATCTAATTCAATCACACTTTGCTTGACCAGATTGGATCAATCCTATGCCTGAACTCCCTGAAGTCGAAACCACCAAGACCAGTCTGATGCCACTTGTTGGCCAGACTGTTACAAACGTCACTATTCATCAGCCCAGCCTGCGCTGGCCTGTTCCCGATGACCTCCATCGCTTGAATGGACAAACGTTGCTTCGCCTTGAACGACGTGCCAAATATATTTTGGCGCATTTTGGTCATGGGAAAACCACAGAGCACTGCGTGCTGCTTCACTTAGGTATGTCTGGTAGCTTAACCTTAGTTCCCTTTGATCGCGACTTGAGAAAACATGACCATGTTTTGATTAGTTTCAATAACATTCAGCTTCGCTATCATGATCCACGTCGTTTTGGTTCCATTCTATGGCTCAATGATGACACCCAAAGTTTACTCAGCAAACTTGCACCTGAACCACTGAGCACAGAGTTCAATGCTGACTACCTCTGGAACAAACTACAGCATAAATCCATCGCCATTAAATCAGCAATCATGGACAATCATATCGTTGTTGGCGTAGGGAATATTTATGCAACTGAAGCCTTATTTCACACCAAAATCCACCCCCTTCGCCCAGCAAAGAGTTTAACGATTACAGAAGTCGTCGCGCTCACCAGCGAAATTAAACAAATATTAACCGCAGCAATTGCTTTAGGTGGTTCAACCCTTCGCGACTATGTGAATGGTTTAGGTGAAAATGGCTATTTTCAACAAACACTCGATGTATATGGCCGAGCCAATGAACCTTGCCATATTTGCAAAACCTCAATCGAAACAGTCAAAATAGGACAACGCGCCAGTGCTTTTTGTCCAACTTGCCAGCAAATATAATTTTTTTCGATTAGAATAAACAACTCAGAAGTCTAAACACTTGCAAGACTGTTCAACTCGCGTTAGAGTCGCAGTAATAATAAAGGGAGTACGTCATGAACACTTTGAATCAAGGGAAAAAAATGAAACGCGCAATCACCGCAGTTGCTCTTGCTAGTATGATGAGCGTATCCATGGCCGCCTCTGCTACCGATGTTATAGAAGATGGTTCAGGTACAGTGAGCAGCAGACCTAGCGTATGGGCGATGGGCATTGATGCAGGTCTCGTCCGTCCTGTAGGGATCGCCGCAACCGTTATTGGTGTAGGTCTATTTGTAGTCACCCTACCATTTAGTGCTTTAGGCGGAAACGTAGAAGAAAGCGCAAAAACTCTTGTAGTTGCTCCAGCTAAAATGACATTCTGGCGCTGCTTGGGTTGCACGGAAGGTCAAGATAATGCAAACCGCGCAATCAATCAGACTCACGATGGCGATGCCAATAACTAATCCAATTAAGCAATTGCTATCAAGACTTTAGATTTAATGCACATAAAAAAACGACTGAATCAGTCGTTTTTTTATGTCTAGCCTTCATCACGAACGGCGACGTAACTCATCTCGAATTTCGCGCAACAACACGACATCTTCAGGTGTTGGAGCTGGCGCAGGAGCTGGCTCAGTTGTACGCAGTTTATTCACCATTTTCACCATCACAAAAACAACCAACGCTAACAAGAAGAAATTAATCATAATTGTCACGAAGCTACCATACGCAAGCACAGGAACACTGGCCTTCTTCAAAGCATCTAACGTATCCAAATGCTGCGGATTATCACCCAATATGATGAATAGTTTAGAAAAATCTACTTTTCCACCGATAATAAAAGAAATGACAGGCATAATCATATCATTCACGAATGAATCAATAATTTTACCAAACGCGCCACCGATAATCACACCGACAGCCAAATCGATCATATTACCTTTGACCGCAAAGGCTTTAAATTCTTGCACTATACTCATTCAGTCATACTCCAAAAGTTAATTCAAAAACATTACTTACAGATTTATTCAAGCAAAAGTAAGCTACTGCTTGTCCATTGATATTGTATATACACGTTTTTTATGAAAACTTCGAGTATCGTGATGTATCTACGAGATAAAACACACACCACAGTAAACCAACTCTGATCATGATCACTCAAAAACCAATATCCATAAAAAATGCCGTCACTATTGGACGGCATTCTTACTCAATCTCTCAACAACTTAACCACGGCTATTACGCTTACGCTCATTCTCAGTCAGATAGCGCTTACGCAGACGAATTGATTTTGGTGTAACTTCGACCAATTCATCGTCTTCAATAAACTCAAGTGCTTGCTCAAGTGTATGGCGAATTGGTGGAACTAATACAATCGCCTCATCAGTTCCACTGGCGCGGACGTTAGATAACTGCTTCGCTTTAGTCGGATTAACCGCCATATCATCGCTACGCGAATTGATACCAACAATCATACCTTCATAAACTTCAAGCTGCGGATATGCAAACAGGCGACCACGCTCTTGGAGAGTAAACAGTGCGTAACCTAGTACAGTACCCTGCACCATTGAAATCAATACACCATTCTGACGTTTCGCAACAGAACCTACTTGCGCAGGACCGTAATGCGAGAAGCTCGAAGTCATGATACCTGTACCAGAAGTCATGGTCAGGAATTCTGAGCGGAAACCAATCAAACCACGTGAAGGAACAGTAGCTTCAATACGGGTACGACCTTTACCGTCGACTTCCATATTAGTCATTTCACCACGACGCAAGCCCATTTGTTCCATGACACTACCTTGATGTTGATCTTCAACATCAAACATGACATTTTCATAAGGTTCGCATTTCACGCCATCGATTTCTTTCATGATGACTTCAGGACGTGCTACACCGAGCTCAAATCCCTCACGGCGCATATTTTCAATTAAAACGGAAAGATGCAACTCACCACGACCAGAAACTTTGAAGCGATCTGGCGAATCTGTATCTTCAACACGCAATGCAACGTTATGAATCAATTCACGATCCAAACGATCACGAATTGCGCGTGAAGTCACATACTTACCTTCTTTACCCGCAAAAGGTGAGTTATTCACCATAAACTGCATGCTAACAGTCGGCTCATCCACAGTAAGCGGCGGCAATGCTTCAACATTTTGTGGATCACACAACGTATCAGAAATATTCAAACCTTCCATACCGGTCACGCAAACAATATCACCAGCACGTGCGCTGTCTACATCGATACGATCCAAACCATGGTAACCCATAATTTTTAGGACACGACCATTGCGCTTGTTACCTTCTTTATCAACAATCACAACTTGTGTATTAGTCTTCACCGAACCGCGTTGGATACGGCCAACACCGATAACACCGAGATAACTGGAATAATCCAAGCTAGAAATCTGCATTTGGAATGCGCCATCAGGATCAACCTGTGGTGGAGCAACTTTTTCAACAACGGTTTCAAACAATGGTGTCATATCGTCAGCCATCGCATCAGGCGACAAACCTGCAATACCGTTCAATGCTGAAGCATAAACAATTGGGAAATCCAACTGATCTTCTGTTGCGCCCAAGTTATCGAATAAATCAAAAACTTGATCAACAACCCAATCAGGACGTGCACCTGGGCGGTCAACTTTATTGATCACAACGATTGGCTTAAGACCTTGTGCGAAAGCTTTCATCGTGACGAAGCGAGTTTGTGGCATTGGTCCATCAACCGCATCCACTAACAATAGAACACAGTCAACCATCGACAACACGCGTTCAACTTCACCACCGAAGTCGGCGTGTCCTGGGGTATCCACGATGTTAATATCGTAAATTTGACCAGACTTCTTATCAGTCCAACGAATAGCAGTATTTTTAGCTAAAATGGTAATGCCGCGCTCTTTTTCGATTGCGTTGGAATCCATTACGCGCTCAACTTCGGCAGCACGATCACCAAAGGTTCCAGATTGTTGAAGTAATTTATCAACAAGTGTTGTTTTGCCATGGTCAACGTGAGCGATGATGGCAATATTGCGTAGATGTTTTAACTCAGACATGAAAACGCCGCGAATAAATAAAAATGACGCGGCATTATACAGGAAAAAGTGAATAATTGATGACCAAGTCGTCAAACACTCTATGAAATAATTTTTTTAAACTCTCAAAATAAAAAACAGCCACTTTAAAGCGGCTGTCTTTTTTAAATATTACTAAAGAATATAACTACTAACTCTTATTTAGTAACTGTACGGCTACCAGCGATCACTGCGACAACGCGACGGTTCAGAGCACGACCTTCTTTAGTTTTGTTTGATGCAACAGGATCATCCCATGAATAACCTTTTGCAGTCAAACGACCTGCGTCGATACCGTAGTCTGTAGACAATGAAGTTTTAACAGCTTCAGCACGTGCTTGAGACAAACGATCGTTCAATTTACGTGAACCAGTGCTGTCTGTATAACCTTTGATCTCTGCAGTTGCATTTGGGAACTCTTTGAGTTTGTCTGCAACTTTAGCAATTTCGGGTTGATACTGTTTCTTGATCTCTGATTTGTTGGTGTCGAAGAACACGCGCAATTCAAGTTTCAAATCTTCAGTCAGTTGTTCTGGAGCCGGTGCTGGTGGCGGCACAACAACTGGTGCTGGTGCTGGTGCCGGTGCTGGTGGAACTTCAACCGGTGCTGGTGCTACGTATGGACGTTTGTGACCACCCAAAGTAACTTGCAAACCAGTCAATGCTTTATAATCTGTCAACGAATGATCGCAGTTCTCAACAGCACGACCTTCGATACGGAACGCCAACGCTTCGTTGATACGATAGAAAGCACCCAAACCTAAGTTTGCAATGGTATCTATGCTCTTACCTGCTGCTCCATAATTAAGACGTTGCTGACCTGCACCAACCAAAACGTAAGGCTTAAAGCGGCCATCGTAGTTGTGAGTAATAAAGTCACTATTCAACAAGAAGTTACCTTCGATTGAGCGAGCGCTACCGTCAACTTTACCACCTGGGTATTTTGCAGTATTACGAGTATCGTTATATTCAGCTTCAACAGCCAATGAAGGTGTTAATTCGTAACCAAGCGCAAATGCACCTAGTACATCTTGTTGCGGTTGAAAACCAAGCGCATCAGAATTTTTGCTCTTACCGTCAAACCACTGATTACCTACCAAAGGAGTAAGAGTCAGACCTAGACCTGTATATTCTGCATGAGCTGCAATTGATAGCGGAGCTGTGATCAGAACAGCT
>JASLGO010000104.1 GCA_030150135.1 Aquirhabdus sp. | reverse complement strand
AATCAGCAATATGTTGAGTCAATAGATCAATCATAGCCATTTCTTCACGATGTATGCATACAGTCGTAGTGGAATCAGTGTGCTGACCACCATGATGAATAGAATTTTGAACGCGTCATTGCCAAGTCCTGCCAGCAGTGTGCCAATACCCGCACAAATCGGTAGAAATGCAAAAATTCCTTCTTTGAGTATCTTTGAATTTGCTGTGACAATTCGTGTGGGTATTGCACCTTTAGAAACTCGATAAGCAATCGCTAATCCAAATAATAAGAATAGCCCTAAAAAATTGCCTAAATTTGCATAACCAATCTGTGTCATGAGCCAGACGGATATTTCACGGATAAACACGATGATCAAGGTGACAACCAACAACATTTTCCAGTCAACCATTGTTGGATGTGGCGGGCTGTTGGGTGTTTCTTTAGCGTGAGATTGTAAGTGCTGAGCTGACATAAACTGGATTTTGATTAACTGTGGTGTGTAGGTTGAGTTGCATCTTCTAGCGCATCTAAGGCATCTTCATCGATCTCATTCTCATCTGCCATTGCCTGAGCGCGCAATTTTGCTTGTTCTATTTGAGCTTGTTCGAAGTGTTCAAGTGTGCGTCTAAATAGCTTGGCTTCTTCTTCAGGCAGAATTTCATCAGGATTCACTTGCGCTTCCGCGAGAATACGAGAGAGAGCAGGAGTTGATAGGGTAATGGTCAACTCAAATGCGCCATTATCCAGAATATTCTCATCCTGAATCACGCCTAAGCGATAAAGTTGACTACGCAAGCGTCCAGCACTAATTGGGAGCGTTAGATGAAATGTTGATACCTTCCCTACAGACAAGCGTTGTTGTACGGCTTGTTTCAGCAAATCGATTCCAGCTCCACTACGTGCTGAAACGTAGACACGATCAGGAACATCGGGTTCACCTTCATGAAGAGAAGGTGCATCACCACTCATATCAATTTTGTTATAGACTCGAAGAATCGGCACTTCTGCACCAATTTCCTGAAGTACAGCTTCGACCGCGTCAATTTGATCGTCGCGATCAGGGCTGCTTTGATCGATGACATGTAATAGTAAATCGGCTTCGAGTGTTTCTTCGAGCGTTGCACGGAATGATTCAACCAATCCGTGTGGCAAATGACGAACAAAACCAACGGTATCTGCTAAAACCAAAGGCCCCAAGCCTTGCCACTCTAGGCGACGTAGCGTTGGATCAAGCGTTGCAAAAAGCTGGTTAGCGACATAGACATCGCTTTCGGCAAGTCGATTAAACATCGTCGATTTTCCAGCATTGGTATAGCCAACTAAAGAGACTGTCGGGATATCAGCTTTTTGACGAGCAGCACGACCTTGTTTGCGTGTTTGACGTACTTTATTGAGTCGTTCTTTGAGTTGCCCAACACGAATTTGCAATAAGCGGCGGTCGGTTTCAAGTTGCGTTTCACCTGGACCACGTAAGCCAATTCCGCCTTTTTGGCGCTCAAGGTGAGTCCAGCCGCGGACAAGACGTGATGCTAAATGATCAAGTTGAGCGAGTTCAACTTGCAGTTTCCCTTCAAAGGTTCGCGCCCGCTGAGCAAAGATGTCCAAAATCAATCCAGTCCGATCAACAACACGACACTGGAAGATTCTTTCTAAGTTACGCTCTTGCGCAGGTGTCAACGTATGATCAAAGATCACCAAATCAATATCATTGGTCATGACAGATTGATGAATTTCTTCAGCTTTTCCTTTACCGACAAAAAGTCTGGCATCAGGTTTTTGGCGTGACCCTGTGATCATGTCAATGATTTCTGCACCCGCAGATTGGGCGAGCAAACGAAATTCTTCGAGATCTTGATGATCGATTTGATAGATATTCAGGTGAACCAAGAGTGCGCGCTCGCCACCACTCGGTCGGTCAAACAGTTCCATACATACCTATACTGACTGAAAATAAGATCATAAATAGAGCAACAGATTGAAACGATGAGATGCGGTACATTGTGGGATGTCGGCGCATTGAAACGAATATCTAGTATACCATGTATATCTATGTATCGTTTCTCAGCATATTGACTCACTTTCGTGAGGTCAGCAGCTGAGAGGGTTTGCAGTTTGATTCCTTTTTCTGCTTTAACAATCAATCTGTTTTAGTCATTAATGAGTCAAGTGAGTGATGTTATTTTCATCATACTGCAAAATCTGGGCGTTATATTAAGTCTTATTTTTTTAGAATGTTACCTAGATGATCAAGACTTCAAACCATTGCAATACAGCAATTTCAACTTTTAATGATATGAATAAAACTAAAAAATTAATGCCTCTTTCTGTTCGGTTGGCTGAAAATGTAGATGAAGTGCGCCTCGCGCAGCGATTGCGTGCTGAAGCTTTCGGTCCAGCATTTAGTATGCAATTTGAAAATGGTCTAGATGAAGACCGTTTCGATGTTTATTGTGCACATCTTTTGGTCTTTGAAGGATCTCGACTTGTTGCGACAACACGGATGCTGGATCGTGAGCGTGCTTGTTTGGCGGGTGGTTTTTATAGTGAAGAAGAGTTCGATCTTAGAAATGCTCTAGAGGCGACACAGGGTAATATTCTTGAGATTGGTCGTACTTGTGTTGCGCCTGATTACTCTTCGATGCGCGCAATCCAAACGTTATGGCAAGGCGTTGCCGAGGTCGCTGCACAGTGGAATACGGAAACACTTATCGGTTGTGCGTCATTGCCATTAGGTGATGGTGACTGTCAGGGCTGGCTGAATGCTTTACCTGAGAAACATCGATTGGATTTTCCCATTCGCGCTCGTTGTCGATTGCCGCAACCTATTTCTAAGAGAACTCCAGAAATTCCTACGTTGCTGAAAACGTATTTACGGATGAATGCACGACTAGGTGCGCAAGCTTGCTTTGATCCGATGTTTCATTGTGCAGATGTATTGATCTGGTTATCTCTTGCTGAAATGACGGCTAAATATCGTGAGCGATTGACGGCTGCGTAATTCGGTCATGATTCTTTTTGCAAGTTCAGATCAGATCGGCTAATGTTCCATGATCGGTATTTCGTTATAGTCCTATTTTTCTAAGCGTTAGGTTCCATTGACCTGCGCGAGCTATGTGTGTTTTTTGAGAGTATTTATGTCGAAGCCTCCTGCTCATCCTTTTTCTCCATCATCACTATCTACACAAACCCTCCGCCAGATTCGCCGAATACTTCGTTCAAGTGGTCTTGCTTGGGCGGTCGGTCAAGGATTTTATGCGGCGGGTGTGAGTGGAGCACTTACTAAACCGAATCAGCCCCATCATCCACGAATTATTAAGGATGTATGCCAACGGTTATGTCGAGCATTAGCAATCGAAGTCAAAGTGCATGGTGAGATGTCGACAGAACATGCGCTCTGGGTGAGTAATCATGTGTCATGGACAGATATTCCTGTGATTGGTTCTGCTGCACCTGTTTTCTTTTTATCCAAAGCTGAAGTGGCGAGCTGGCCTGTGATTGGGCGTTTGGCAAAAGCGGGCGGGACATTGTTTATTAAACGTGGATCCGGCGATGCTAATGCGGTGACTGTGCAAATTGCAGGTTTTTTACGTCAGAAGTTACCTGTGCTGTTTTTCCCTGAAGGAACAACAACCGATGGGCGAGAGATTCGCCGCCTACATGGCAAGTTGTTGGCCGCTGCGGTTGAAACAGGAACGCCAATTCATCCTCTAATCTTATGCTATCAGGGACCTGATGGTCGTTTGGACAGCGTGATGCCTTATATTGGCGACATGACGTTTGGTACGCATTTGCAAGATGTTCTAGGGCGTAGCAAAGTTAGGGCGCATATCTTGCCGCTCCCTGCAATTTCTGTAGATGGACATGATGTTCATACGTTGACAGATGAGTTACTGCGTAAAATGCGTGAAGGATTGGCGACCTTGCAGGCGCAGGTGTTAGTGCCTTGAGTTTTTTAGGCTATGTGAAGGTGAGTTGAAATGGATTTTTCATTGGTTTTGCTTTGAAGTCTTCCCCTTCAAGGGGGCTAGGAAAAAGCAAAGCACTGCTTTGCCCTAGCGCAAGAGAAGGGGATGGTTCTGATTTTATGATA
>JASLGO010000150.1 GCA_030150135.1 Aquirhabdus sp. | reverse complement strand
ATGTTTGCACTACACCCAGTTTGATCAGCGTGATATGCCTGTGACTGCATTGGCTAAAAATTATGCGCATGGTCATACGACAGGTCGACATTCTCATCCGCATGCGCAACTCATTTATGCGGTGCGCGGCGTGATGCTGGTTGGAACAGATCAAGGGCAATGGATCGTACCACCTTCGCGTGGAATCTGGATGCCAGCACATATTGAGCACTGGGTGCGTATGATTGGTGAGGTACATATGCGTACCGCATACATTCGACCAGACGCAACGCCTGACTTGTTGACATCTTGTCGCGTTGTGGGCGTGACAGCGTTATTGCGTGAATTATTGCTTGCCGCGATTGATGTTGAGCATCCTTATACTATGGATACGCGAGATGGGCATTTGATGCAGTTATTGCTCGATGAAATTAAAAGTGTCCAGCCCTTTTCGTTGCAACTCCCCAATCCTCAAGATTCGCGTTTGGTGCAAATTACTCAGACTTTGAGTCAAAATCCAGATGACAATACCACGGTTGAAATGTGGGCAGAGCGATTAAACATTACCCCAAAAACGATTCATCGCTTGTTCTTTAAAGAAACTGGCATGACCTTTGGGCAATGGCGACAGCAGGCACGACTTTTAACCGCATTGGAAAGATTAGCGCAAGGCGAAAAAGTGCTAAACGTTGCTCTCGAACTTGGCTATAACAGCCCAAGTGCATTCGCGACAATGTTCAAGAAGCAATTTGGCGTGCCGCCGAGTCAATTTTTTGATTAGTCGTTTGATGAATGAAAATGTGATTAGGGCGGGTTTGGAACCCGCCCCTACGAGGTGGCATTATTCGTTCGACACCTGTCCTTTTTATGACTGAATCAACGCAATTTAATATGAATCAAATGCGTTGCAGTCGTTGTGGTCAGATAATCGCTGCGTTGATCAAAATAACGTTCATTTTGTGCATCCCCAGACAAGTCTTCTAATACATCAAAACCAATCTTATTGAGTGCAGCATGGAGTTCTTCAGGAACAAACTGCCCAATCAACGGCTCACTCATATAGCGCGTAAAGCGTGATAACGAAAAACTTCCCAAACGTTCAGCACCTGCAAGCTGGTGATATGGAATTGAATAATCGAAGACGACTTCACTGCCAGAAGCCGCAACCCTTGCAATCGCGCGCAGCGTATTCAGTGTGGTTTCAGGCTGGAGGTAATGTGTTGTCCCTAACCACGAAAAGAAAGCGACTTTATCGCGTTGAAAATTACTGCGGACTAGTGCATCGAATAACGATTCTTGTTCAAAATTGATCGGGACAAGTTCTACGTTCTCTGGAATGGTTCCGAATCGTTCAAGTTGTTGTTTCTTTGAGGCTTGTGTATCGGGATGATCCACTTCGAAAATTTTAAGTGAGGTCTGGTCTGGGTTTTGGCGCAAGGAAAAAGAGTCGAGCCCTGCACCCACAAGTACATATTGATCAACGCCTTGAGCGATTGCATCGGTGAGCTTGTCTTCTGCGTAGCGTGAGCGACCAATAACCTGACCGATGAGTAAACCGATTGGGCTAAATGCACGCGGCTGAAGAAAGTGATGCCATTTTTTACTTTTTAAAATGCGTTGCCACCCAGAGCTGGTAAATTTAATGGCGTATGGGTCAGAAAATAAAGGGTTTTCTGCATAGATCGTATGGCTTGCTCGCAATGCTGCGGCACCTTCGGCTGTACGACTGCGTTGTCCTGGCTTCATCTGTGTGATTCTCTTTTCAAAAAAGGATTTCTCGTGATCCATAGGTTAGAAGATACGAGATGTGGATCTATCATTTGTGTTTTGTTTGTACAGGAGAGTATCAGACTTGTACATTGCATTATTGACCAAAAAGTTAGAAATAATTCGTGAATAGAGCTTTATAGTATATTCACCATCAATTATTACATTCACGAGAATACTGAGCTTGTCGAAGTGTGGTTTTTTGAATTACAGATTATTCCTGCCTTAATCCAGCAAGCTCTTGAGCGCGATTTGAATAAAGTCTTCACTGAGTTCATGGAGTGGAGGGAGCGTTGGATCATCTAGCCATTGTTTGGCATAGGTGTGTACAGGCCCGATTAGTACAGGTAAATACATGGCTTGGGGCAAAACACGCAGACGTTTAAAATCAGGCAGAGCTTCTAATTGACTTAAAAAAACATGATGTGAATTGGTGATTTCTTCACGAAATGCTCGTTCTTGGTCAGCGTCTTTGAGCACGCGACGATGTCGAAAAACAAAACGTGCCCAGTCGGGTTCGGTCACAATCCAATCAATATTTGCCTGAATGATGCTACGAATGGCTCCTTCAATATCCGTTGCTTTTTTTAAAGATTGTTGTAATTGGCGACTGAATTGTCGTAATCCTTCCTTGTAGAGTGCTGCTGCAATCTTTTCTTTATTGCCAAAGTGATGGTAAATGCTGCCCACACTTGCACCTGATTGCTCACGAATCATGTCAATCGTGGTTGCTTCAATTCCTTGATGAATAAAGCAATTCAAAGCTGCTTTCAGAATGTCGAGTTGTCTTGTGCTGGACGATGAACTGCTTGGCGTTTCTTCCAAATTGGAGGCATTTTGTGCTGTATTTGACTGAGTGGTAATCATTATAACTATATTATAGAATAATATTCTAATAGTGTAAGGCTTCTGCTTCACAAAAGCGACTCTTTAGGGGAATGAAATGCAAATTATTGACTTGTTTAATAAGCTCAAAAG
>JASLGO010000024.1 GCA_030150135.1 Aquirhabdus sp. | reverse complement strand
ATTTTGCGCAAAGATGGGATTTTTGAAGCGATTTGTTTTGAAGCGGTTTGCATAGTGTTCGTCCTGAATAAATGATCAATAATTATTCCTTCATTGCGTCCAAGACTATCATATCAAGATAGAGTTGCATTGACTTTGAGTACGTATTTTTACGCGATCAAAGTCAATTGTTGCCCACCTCTAATGGTTTTTACTTATTCTTCAAGCTGGGTTTGGCTTCTCTTGGCAAAGAAACGTCGTATACCATGAACAAAGATCGGTAATAACGAGATCCCGATGATAAATAAAACAATGAGAGTTAGATTGTTTTTAACAAAAGGAAGTTGCCCCAAGAAGTAACCCGCAGGAACGAGAGTTCCCACCCAGAGGAATGTCCCACCCACACTAAACGCTAGAAAACGCGTATAAGGCATTTCGCTCATGCCTGCAACAAAGGGTGTGAAGGTTCGAATGAATGGCATAAAGCGTCCGATCAGTACGGATTTGCCGCCATGTTTTTCAAAAAATTCTTCAGCAGTTGCCAGATGTTTGCGACTTGGAAATTTACGTGTTTCGCTAAATAGATGTGAACCAAATTTTCGACCAATCCAATAATTGGTGCTATCGCCAATGATTGCTGCTGCACCAAGTACCGCACTGATAAGCCACGGATCAAGTTGTCCGATAGCGGCTAAAGCTCCAGCAGCAAACAGTAAGTTATCACCTGGCAAAAATGGCATAAAAACCAAGCCAGTCTCACAAAAGATAATGAGGAAGATGATTCCGTAAATCCAGACGCCATCGGCGCGAATCAGTTCTTTGAGATGTTGATCAATATGTAAGATAAAATCGATTAAAGGCATAGCTGCAATTTACTCAAAATGAGGCTGGCTGAAAAAATGTGAGGCGAAACTAAAATCAAGGCTTCTCACGAAACCCTGCAAAAATCACTGCAAAATGTATTGTAGTTTAGCGCGCAATTTCGCACACTGAATTTATCGATATCTTATAGTGATTCATGATGCAGGCATGTTGTGACATTGTGATCGAATGCTCATCGTTGTGGGCTGATGGAGTTTCTTTTGGTAAGTCTTATAAAAGCCGAATTGACTGAATCGACAACTCAATCAAGTTGGCGGACAAATTCGCTCATTGCAGACAACCTCACGATTGCCAGAGGCGATGTCCACTTGTGTTCTCAGGTTAAGTTTAATGTCGCAAGTGGTCAGATTTTGCATATTCAGGGTTCAAACGGCATTGGAAAAACGACGTTACTGATGATGCTTGCAGGTTTGTTGCCTATTCCAGAAAACCATTCAAAAAAGAAATCATTGGATTGGGCGAATGCATCTTTATCTGAGTGGCCAGTTCTTTATATTGGTCATTCAACTGGATTAAATGCAGGGCTGTCGGTTCGTGAGAATCTTGATTTTTTGCAAGGGATTAACACAGATTCAAGCGCGAATTTGAGTCTAGCACTGGACTTGGTTGGTCTGTCTGGCTATGAAGATGTTGCGGTTTCCCGCTTATCATCAGGACAAAAGCGCCGCGTGGGTTTAGCTCGATTATGGCTGAGCCATGATTCTGAAGCCTTGTGGTTATTAGATGAGCCTTTTAATGCCTTGGATGCGACGATGACTGCGCGTTTATCTGAGCGTTTAGCTCAACATATAGAGCAAGGAGGACGAGTCATTCTGACGAGTCATCAAGCATTAATGCTTTCTGTGCAAACATTGGATCTCGGAGCGTTTACTTCATTGCTCAATGACGAGATTGGTCTGGTTGAGCGTGTTGATTGTGAGCATCCAAACTCATGACGAAGCATTTCATTGGAGTCTTGTTCAGGCGTGAATTACGGTTACGTTTCACCAATTTAAGCAGTGGATTATATGCGCTGGTCTTTTTTATTTTGGTCTTGCTGCTTTTTCCTTTGGCGATCGGTGCGAGTTCGCAATTTTTGAATCAAGTCGGTGTGGCGGCAATTTGGATTGCGGCGGTATTGTCTGTTTTGTTAGGGACAGATGGCTTGTTTCGTAGTGAAATTGAAGATGGGACATTAGAGCAATTGATCGTTGCGCGGCAATCCATTGAGTTGTGGGCGTTGGTGAAGGTGAGCGTACATTGGTTGACGAGTGGTTTTGTGCTGGTTTTGCTGTCGATGCTATCAATGCCGTTATTCGGATTAAATGCAAATGAAGCGGGTATTTTGGCACTATCGCTATTGCTTGGAACGCCTACTTTAACGCTGCTGGCTGCGGTCGCGGCTGCATTAACGGTTTCTTTACGCAGTGGAAGTATATTAATGTCACTCATCGCATTACCTTTACAACTGCCAGTATTAATTTTTGCAACAGGTGCTGTTGATGTTTTACATGCTGGCGGTGCGGTATTGCCGATTTTTGCGCTGCTTGGGGCAGGGTTGATTTTATCTCTGATTTTTATTCCATTTGCTTTAGCCGCAGCGCTGCGTTTAGCAATTGAATGAGAGAATGTTGTTTTGAGCTGGGGATTAGCTAGTGATCACAGCTTAATAATTTGTTTCATGTAACTTTTAATGTTGAATTTGAGTCAAATATAAATGTCAGATATTGATTCGCCTCATAAAGATTCAAATGAAGATTCCGTCATGACTTCTGTGAAACATCAGAATGCTTTATCACGGCTATGGAATGGTTTTTTACAGACGGTAGGGATGCAGCCGTTCTATGAGACTTTTAATTCTTGGGTCAAATGGCTTGCTATGGTTGCTGCCATTTTATTCATGATTGGTTCTGTTTGGGGGCTGGCCTTTGCGCCGCCAGATTATTTACAAGGAAATAGTTACCGCATTATTTTTGTTCATGTTCCGAGTGCAAGTCTGGCGATGTCGATCTATTTGGCATTGGCTGTATTGGGTGTGATTAGTCTGGTGTGGAAAATTAAAACAGCTTCTGTCGTGGCGCAAGCGGCAGCGCCTGTTGGTTTGGGTTTGTGCATGGTTGCACTTGTGACGGGTGCGATTTGGGGGAAGCCGACGTGGGGAGCCTATTGGGTTTGGGATGGTCGATTGACCAGTATGTTGGTTTTGGCTTTTTTATACGTTGGCGTCGTCGCGCTATTTCAGGCTTATGAAAATACTGCGAATCAGGGCAAAGCCGCTGCAATTTTATCAATCGTTGGTGCTGTCAATTTGCCGATTATTAAATATTCGGTGGTATGGTGGAATACTTTACATCAAGGTTCTACTTTCAGTTTAACGTCGGCACCGAAAATGCCACCGTCGATGTATATGCCACTTGTCGTGATGTTTTTTGCATTCTGTTTTTTAGTTGCTGCATTGATTATTTATCGCAGTTGTACGTTGATTCTGATTCGTGAGCGACACAAGAATTGGGTCAAAGCATTGATTGCTTCAAGGATAAAATCATGAATTTTGCATTTAATAACTTGCATGATTTTATTGCGATGGGAGAGCACGGTATCTATGTCTGGAGCGCGTGGTTTGTTGCGCTACTATCGATTGTTTATCTCGTGATGCAGTCTCGTCATGCACGGCAACGATTTTTTAAGGACGAGCAGATTAATCTTCAATTACAAAACGCGAGAGCGGCTCGTCTCAAACAGGAGTCGCTAAAATGAAACCGATGAATGCGAAGCGTAAACGAAAATTGATGATCGTGTTTTTCGGTCTATTTGGTGGGTCCGTAGCTTTGGGTTTGATTCTATATGCACTGCGTGCGCAGAGTGATTATTTCTATACACCAGCACAAATTGCGAGCGGCGCGGCGCCGAGTGATCAGCGCATCCGAGCTGGAGGCATGGTTGTAAAAGGTAGTCTTGTTAAACCAACTGATTCCTTGAATGTTCGTTTTCAGATCACTGATTTTAAAGCAACAATTAATGTTCAATACACGGGGATTTTGCCTGATTTATTTAAAGAAGGTTCTGGTGTAGTCGGTACTGGCAAGTTGCACAACGGTGTTTTTGTCGCGGAAGAAATCCTAGCAAAGCACGATGAAAAATATATGCCGCCTGATGTGACTGCTGCGCTGAAAGATCAAGGACGATTGGCAAATGGTCAGTTGGCGGGCAGTTAATCATTCGATGATTTTAAACTGACGTGTCAGTTCTACTTCTTAGGTCGTTATGATCTGGCGTGGATAAGGGATTTCCCGCATAATTCGGCTATGAATTTTTGTGATTTTGTTTAGGTAATTCTCTGTGGCAACTCTTCCTCGCGCGGTAGTACTTCTCTCTGGTGGTCTTGATTCGGCAACTTGCTTAGCTTGGGCGATGCAGCGTTATCAATGTGAAACATTAAGTTTTGCGTATGGTCAACGTCATTCTAGCGAGCTGGATGCGGCAAAACGTCTTGCAGCAAAGTTGGGTGTACCACACCGAATCATTAATATTGATTTGCGTAGTCTAGGTGGTTCTGCACTGACTGATGATGCGATTGATGTACCAGAAGATGAGCCGTCAGGGATTCCTGTCACGTATGTTCCAGCGCGCAACACGATTTTTCTATCTTATGCGTTAGCGGTTGCTGAAGTCACAAACAGCCAAGCGATTGTGATTGGGGTCAATGCGGTGGATTATTCTGGTTATCCAGATTGTCGTCCTGAATACATTGATGCGTTTGCACGTATGGCAGCACTGGCAACGAAAGCGGGTGTCGAAGGAAATCCATTGACGATTGAAACGCCGCTTTTACATCTTTCAAAAGCAAAGATTATCCAGTTGGGTACTGACTTAGGAATTAACTACGCATTGACCGTATCTTGTTATCAAGCCGATGCTGAAGGTCGTGCATGTGGTCGATGCGATAGTTGCCGATTGCGTCGTCAAGGTTTTATTGATGCGGGATTGGCTGATCCGACGATTTATCAGGGCTAAAGAGCGCTATTTTTAGCGTTGGTTGCTTTGTTGATAGTATTATTGTTATCAGTATTATTTTTAATGTTATTCTCTGCGATGTTGAACCATTTCACTATTTAGGTTACTTATGAATACTCTCACTGCAAAAACAACAGTCATGAAAAAAGCAATGATGCTGACAACACAGATTGGAGCGGCAACAATTCTGGCAGGATTACTGGCGACTTCCGCACAAGCTGCTAAAAAAGAAGCTAAAGAAGCGGCTCAACCGCCTGTCGATATTCAAACTGTCATGGTACAACGCTGTGCGAGCGAAGCGACTTCGGCAAAGATTACTGATGCAAAAAGTGCTCAGAAGGTCTGTTCTTGTACGATCGGCGTTCAAGCAAATAACTTGAAACTCGGTGAATTCTGGGCAATTCAAAGCATGGCAATGAACAACAAAGATCCTCGTGATTTGCCTGCGCTGAAACGTATCCAGCCTCAATTGGATAAATGCCGTGAAGGTATTAAGTTTAATGCGCCAGAACAAGCAGCCGCGCCTGCTGCGGCAGCACCTGCACCTGACACTAAATAAACTTTTAGAAGCTCATTTTTCACAGATTCTGTGTCGAATGTGTTGAGTCGTATGAGTATAGGAAAGCAGACTTATTCATCGAAGAAGTCTGCTTTTTTTATGAGCGGTATCGTTGGATACCACAAAAAAGACGGAGCAAGGAGTAACCTTCATGACGGAAAATACAGTACAGCATAATGATTTATCTAAACTTCCTGATTTGAGTGTTGAAACGTCGCAAGGTGTGCTTAATCTAAGTTCATTAGTGGGTCAGCCTTTGATTTTGTATTTTTATCCCAAAGATGCGACTCCAGGTTGCACCACCCAAGCGCGCGATTTTCGGGATCTCATGACTGAGTTTGAGGCGTTAGGGGTGCGAATTATTGGTGTATCGCGTGATACTTTGAAAGCTCATGAAAAATTTACTGCCAACGAGTGTTTGCCGTTTCCGCTTGTCAGTGATACCGATGAAACGCTCTGTCGTTATTATGATGTGATTAAAGAAAAAAACATGTATGGGAAAATTGTCATGGGAATTCAACGAAGTACATTCCTTTATGACAAACACGGTGCATTGGTTGAAAGCTGGCGTAAAGTGAGTCCAGCAGGCCATGCGGCGATGCTGTTGCACCGTGTATCAGAACTATCCTGAGCGCTGCTTTTTTAGTTGTTTTCCTTTGATTGTTTGCTCTGTTTTAGCACCCTTTTGGGTGCTTTTATGCTACTATCGAAGACCTTTTTCTAAACCAAATTTGCTACCGAGATGGTGGTTTTGTTTAGTTTTTAATCTAAAAATATTGGCAGGATAGCGGATTCGAGTTATCGACTCGAGTCACTCGTTATTTTTATAGTTGTGACTCAAGTATTTGAGTCTGTGCAAAGACCAAAGTCTACGCCCAAAGGAGCATACATGAGCGATTCAGACATCCTACCGATTGCCATTGAGGACGAGCTCAAACAGTCGTATCTGGACTACGCCATGAGCGTCATCGTGTCACGCGCTTTGCCTGACGTGCGTGATGGTTTCAAACCTGTACATCGCCGTGCATTATTTGCGATGCGCGAATTGGGTAATGATTACAACAAACCGTATAAAAAATCTGCACGTGTCGTTGGCGATGTCATTGGTAAATACCATCCGCATGGTGATACCGCGGTTTATCACACTTTAGTTCGTATGGCGCAGCCGTTTAGCTTGCGTTATCTTCTCGTCGATGGTCAGGGTAACTTTGGTTCTGTTGATGGTGACGAGCCAGCGGCGATGCGTTATACCGAAATCCGTATGACTCGTTTGGCACATGACATTATTGCTGATTTGGAAAAAGAAACGGTCGATTGGGAAGATAACTACGACGGTTCAGAGCGCATTCCTAAAGTCATGCCAACTCGCGTACCGAACCTGCTAATCAATGGTTCAGCCGGTATTGCGGTTGGTATGGCGACCAATATGGCGCCGCATAACATTACCGAAGTGTTGAATGCGTGTTTAGCTTATATCGATGATACTGAAATCACCATTGAAGGATTGATGGAACATATTTCAGGCCCAGACTTCCCAACGGGCGGTATCATCTACGGTAAGAGCGGCATTGTTGATGCGTATCGAACTGGTAAAGGCCGATTGCATATTCGCGGCAAATATCATTTAGAAGAAGATGATAAGTCGCGCACCAGTATTGTATTCACTGAAATTCCATATCAAGTGAATAAAGCAAAACTCATTGAGCGTATTGCTGAACTGGTGAAAGAAAAGAAAATCGAAGGCATTAGCGAACTGCGCGATGAGTCCGATAAAGAAGGCATGCGCATCGTTATCGACTTGAAACGTAACGAAAATGCGGAAGTGATTATTAATAATTTGTTTATTAATACACCGCTTGAAACTTCTTACAGCATTAACATGGTTGCCCTTGAAAATGGTCAACCAGGTCTAAAAAACCTGAAAGAATTGATCGCTGCTTTCATTCGTCATCGTCAAGAAGTCGTCACTCGTCGCACGATTTTTGAATTACGCAAAGCACGTGAACGTGGTCATATCTTGGAAGGTTTGGCGGTTGCGCTGGCAAATATCGACGGCATTATTGAAACGATCAAAACCTCTGCAAACCCAAGTGAAGCGCGTGTCCGATTGCTGGCTGAACAATGGCAAGCGGGTGGCGTTTTGGCGCTGCTTGAAAAGTCAGGTCATCGCTCAGTTCGTCCAGATGAAATCGAAGGTGAAGATCCGAATGCACCATTTGGTTTGACGGGTGATTTATATCGTTTATCACCTGCTCAGGTTGCGGCGATTCTTGAGTTACGTCTGCATCGTTTGACTGGGTTGGAGCAAGACAAGTTACTCGCTGAATACACTGAAATTCTTGGTGAAATTGCTGAACTGCAATCAATCTTGGATAGCTTTAGCAAATTGATGGACATTATCCGTAACGAGCTGCGTGCAGTTTTGGCTCAGTATGGCGATGCGCGTCGTACTGCGATTGTTGAATCTCGCGTGGACTTCTCGCGTGCTGATTTGATTCCTGAAGAACAAGTCGTATTGACGGTTTCTAAAACGGGTTATGCAAAAACTCAGCCTCTTGCTGACTATGCTGCACAGCGTCGTGGTGGTCGTGGTAAGTCTGCGACCAGCATGAAAGAAGATGATTATATTGAACATTTAGTCGTTGCGTCGAACCATGCAACGGTGATGTGTTTCACTTGTCGCGGTAAAGTGTACTGGCTGAAAGTTTACGATGTACCACAAGCCAGCCGAGGTTCGAAAGGTCGTCCATTAGTCAACTTGTTGCCGCTGGAAGATGGTGAAAGCGTGACTGCAATCTTGCCATTAATGGACTTCCCAGAAGATCATTATGTATTTATGGCGACAGCCGATGGTACGGTTAAACGTGTTGAATTAGAACAATTTAGTCGCCCACGTACTTCTGGTTTACGCGCGATTGAGCTGAAAGGCGAAAACACACTCATTGGTGTTGCGATTACCGATGGTACTCAAGAG
>JASLGO010000138.1 GCA_030150135.1 Aquirhabdus sp. | reverse complement strand
ATCGGACACTCGCCAAAAATGTCATTTCACTAGCAAAAAATTCCATCATCAATCGGAAAAAACAACAGATATGCTATATCGTCTGATTGATGTTTTTGATATAAAGTGACGTGCTTTTGTAGTGCGGACAAGATGAGTCTTCGCTCAAGTGGTGATAGATGGCGTTTTATTTTTACATTTTTAATTGAATGTGAATGACAAATCAGCTTCTAAAATATTTATTTTAATGGATTGAATAATCCACAATTCGAGGAATCCAAAATGGCAGTTTTTTTGACAAACGATTGGTTTGAAACCGTCGAGAAAATGACTCAAGCTGCTGGCGATTTGAATTTGCCACCAACACTCGCTAATTTGGCGCTGAACATGAATGTTAGCGGTGGTGCAGACGGCAATGTTGATATGGCATTAGACGGTGGAAAAATTGTTAAAGGTCTGTCATCAAATGCAAAAACAACATTGCAACTGGATGCAGAAACATTGCGTAAAGTATTTTTAGAATTTGATATGTCAGCTGCAATGCAAGCATTTATGTCTGGCAAAATCAAAGTACAAGGCGACATGACTCAATTGATGGCGCTGCAAACTGCACGTCCAAGCCAAGAACAAAAAGACTTGTTCAAAAGTGTTCTTGCTGTCACTGAATAATCAAGAAGCTTTTTAAGTGAAAAACCGCCTTTGTTAAGGCGGTTTTTTTATGGTGAATGAGTTTTACAAATGATTCTTATTTTACTGGTGCCGTATTATAAATAGCCGCTTGCAGCCAAATATTACCACGGATAAATTCGCCGACTTTGACTGCTTTTGCTTCGCCGCGAGGGAAGTAAGCAATTTGAATCACGACAGGCGCGGCATCAGGTTCTCTTAAGATGACAACATCTAATAATTGTCCTGATCCAGAAATAAACTGTAATGGCTGAACGCCCAATACTTCGCCTTGGAACCAAGCTTCATCTTCTTGCCCAAAATTCTCCCCAAATAGGTAAGCGACCATATTCGACAAATCTAACGTGACAGGTGCTTCATCATCGGGTGTTTTTGGCTGCCACGCATCCAGTTGTTCTTGTAGATTGTTGGGGGCGACACCATTGTTTTTTGCCAGAATATCGTTCAACGCACGATGATGGCGAATAGCAGCAGGATCATCGACAACGATCGTTTCCTCTGCGCCAACATGCTCAATTTCATAAGCAAATGCACCAAGATAAGCACTGTAGTTCACATTGGCATGATAATGATGTTGATTGACTGTATAGAGTGCATCAAAGGCATATAGGGTCGAGCCATCGGCTGTTTCTAAGGTCAAAACAGATTCTAGAGAATGCTCGCAATGCAGTACACGAGAAATTCGTACAGTGGTCGCGCGTTTGCTATTGATCAATGGAAATGCACTGCGCAGTGCAGTTGGACGACCATCGGTCACATCGAGAATCTGGGCAACTTGAACAACCCCTTCAGGGCCAGCAATTAACCAATGTGCAGCGGTATCATCCGTGTTGTGGTCAATATCCACAAGACCGCGTGGCATGATGGCATCATCAATCGATTGCTCTAACCATTTAGGTACGGTTGTACTGACAGAATCAGTGAGAATTTGCCAATGAACACCATGATCGCCAAGGATGTCACAGTCTACTTTAAGGAGTTCAGGCTTCATGCGATAGGGTATCCATTATGTGGTTGCTCATTGAAATAAAAGTATGTGGTGCAGTGAATCTTTGTGGCTTGATCAAACAATTTTGCCATTCTCCTTCCACTTAGCTCTACAGCATTGAATGTAAATAGCTTTGTAGATTTAGTCTAGTGAGATTAGAGTAAAGTATCTAATAAATATCGTCGCAAGAATGACAAAACGGTTTGAAAATCGCCTAAGCTATTCACCTTCTCACTTTCCTACACTATACATAGGGATATACCTCATGGATTTCAACAATTCATCACAACCGAAAGTTGCGTTGGTGACTGGTGGTGCATCTGGTTTAGGACTAGCAACGGTACGTCTATTAGCTGAGAAAGGGGCGTGTGTTGCTATTTTTGATTTAAATCGCGAACAAGCGGATTTGGTTGCTCAAGAGTTAGGCTCAAAAGTTCGTGCCTATACTGTCAATGTCAGCGATGAAGTCTCTGTAAAAACAGCGATTGATCAAGTGGTTCAGGATTTTGGTGGTTTACATATTGCAGTGAACTGCGCGGGCATTGGTTCTGCTAGTCGTACAGTTGGTAAGAATGGTGCACATTCACTCGAACTTTTTACCAAAGTAATTACCATTAATCTCATTGGTACGTTCAATGTGACGCGTCTTGCAGCAGAAGCAATGCAGCACAATACGCCAGATAACGGTGATTTTGAGCGTGGTGTGATTATTAATACCGCGTCGGTTGCGGCGTTTGACGGTCAGATTGGTCAGGTTGCATATTCCGCATCGAAAGGCGGTGTAGTCGGCATGACATTGCCCTTAGCACGCGATTTGGCGGTGATGGGTGTGCGTGTAAATACTATCGCACCAGGTATTTTTAATACGCCTTTGATGAATGCATCGCCTGATAGTGTGAAGTTGCCGCTTATTGAGATGACTCAATTTCCAAAACGTCTAGGCAATCCAGAAGAATATGCAAAACTCGCTGTGCATATTGTTGAAAACAGCTTTATGAATGGTGAAACCATCCGTTTGGATGGTGCGATTCGGATGCAACCACGCTAATGACTGATCAACCTCAAGCCTCTAATACAGCGGCACAAGCAAAATCCACGATGACTTTATGGATTGATGCGGATGCGTGTCCGCGTATTTTGCGTGAGGTGATTTTTCGAGCGGCTGATCGGCATCAACTACCTACCGTTTTTGTTGCCAATCAGCCCGTTGGTATTACGCCGTCTAACTTGATTCGTTCCATGCAAGTATCAGGTGGCGCAGATATGGCGGATCAGGAAATTGTGGCGCGGATGAAAGCAGGCGATTTGGTGATGACGCAGGATATTCCACTTGCTGCACAAGTGATTGAAAAGGGTGGTACTGCATTACATCCACGCGGTGAGGTTTTTACCATTGAGAATGTTCGCGCAAGGCTCCATTTGCGGGATTTTATGGATAGTTTACGCGGTGCAGGTGTACAAACCGGTGGACCGCCGCCATTAACTGATCGTGATAAAAAACAATTCGCTGATGGACTAGAAAAAACGATTGTGCGGTTGAAACGACTGGCTGCACAAAGTGCATTAAAAGATATTGATTCCAAGAAATAGTAACAGTAGATGAAAAGTTTGTGTTTTATTGAGAGAGTGATTTGAATAAATGACAGTACAAAATGATTTAGTCAAAGAAAGTAATACAGACGATCTTTATGATCTTGTCGTGATTGGCGGTGGAATTAATGGTGTTGGCATTGCACGTGATGCTGCAGGTCGTGGGCTCAAAGTACTTTTGGTTGAAAAAGGGGACTTTGCTGGTGCGACTTCGAGTGCATCCAGTAAGTTGATTCATGGCGGATTACGCTATTTGGAATATTACGAGTTCCGTTTAGTACGCGAAGCATTGGCCGAGCGTGAGCGTCTATTGGCGATTGCACCACATATTGCATGGCCGATGAATTTTGTCATGCCGCATGTGGCAAGTCTGCGTCCACGTTGGATGATTCGTACAGGATTGTTTCTTTATGATCGTTTGGGCGGTCGTATTTCACTGGCAAAATCGAAGGCAGTGGTACTGACAAACTCAGTGCTTGGTAAGCCATTGAAAGAAATGTTTAGCCGTGGCTTTACTTACTCTGATGCATGGGTTGATGATGCGCGTTTGGTGCTGTTGAATGCGTTATCTGCACAAAAGCATGGTGCTGTGTTGTTACCTCGTGTGAGTTTTGAACGGGCGGAGCGGGTTGGTGATGAGTGGCAAATTGAGATTAAGCCGACAGATGCACATCCTTTTCTAGAGAAAACGTCATCTCATATCCGCGCCAAAATGCTGGTGAATGCTAGCGGTCCTTGGGTGAGCCAAGTTCAAGCCAAGATTCAGAACGCACCAACAGCCGATGACGGTAGCAAGAAGAAGTCTGATGAGATTGGGCAAATTCGCCTTGTTCAAGGCTCACATATGGTTGTATCACGTTGTTATGAAGGTGATCATGCTTATATCTTGCAGCATACTGATCGCCGTGTAATTTTCATGTTGCCGTATGAGCGCGATTACACCTTGATTGGCACGACGGATCTACCGCTGGACGATCCAAATCAGTTACCGAAGATGACTGATGAAGAAGTCGATTATTTATGTGGTGCGGTCAATCATTACCTTGAAAAAGAACTCACACCAGCCGATGTCATTTGGCGTTATAGCGGCGTGCGTCCGCTGATGGATGATGGTGATGTTGAAAATGCTTCGGCAGTTTCGCGTGATTACGAGCTAAAGATTGATGCGGTAGATGGTAAAGCACC
>JASLGO010000102.1 GCA_030150135.1 Aquirhabdus sp. | reverse complement strand
CTCACCAGTGGTGAACTCCTGCCCGACAAAGGTGAAATCGCTAAACAAAACGGCTTACGCATTGCCATGCTCGAACAAGACGTTCCGATGTCATCAGGTAAAGTTGCAGACATCGTGGCAGGCGGCGCAGGGCCAATCGCTCAAGTCCTGATCGACTATCACCACGAAAGTGAAGCCTGTGCACTCGGCGATATGGACGCTTGCGAACGCATGAGCGACCTGCAAAGCAAGCTCGACGACGGCGATGGCTGGGCACTCGAACGTCAAGTCGATACGATTCTGGGCAAAATGCATTTAGATGGTAATGCTGACCTTTCCGACTTATCAGGTGGTCGTAAACGTCGCGTACTGCTGGCGCGTGCATTATTAACTCAACCCGAACTTTTATTACTCGACGAACCAACCAACCATTTAGATGTTGAAAGCATTGAATGGCTTGAGCAATTTTTGTTGGATTGGCCAAATTTGACCCTGATGTTTATTAGCCATGACCGCGCATTTGTCGATCGTTTGGCGACACGTATTATCGAACTCGATCGCGGCATCCTTCGCGGTTATGAAGGTAACTATGCGCGTTACTTAGAAATCAAAGCACAACAGCTCGAAGCTGAAGAAAAACAAGCTGCAAACTTTGATAAAAAACTCGCTGAAGAAGAAGTGTGGATTCGTCAAGGAATCAAGGCTCGCCGCACCCGTAATGAAGGTCGTGTGCGCGCACTCGAAGCGCTCCGCGAAGAACACAAAGCACGACGTAATAAGCAAGGTAACGTCACGCTCACTGTTCAGGATGCTAGTCGTTCAGGGAAACTTGTATTTGATATCGAAAATATTAATGTTGGCTATGAAGGTCGCACGCTAGTTGAGAATTTCTCTGCGATGGTCATGCGCGGCGACAAAATTGGCTTGATCGGCGATAACGGTGTTGGCAAAACAACATTAATCCGTGCACTGCTCGGCGAAGTTGCATTACAAAGTGGTTCCGTCAAAACAGGAACACAGCTTGATGTGGCTTATTTTGACCAATTGCGCAATCAACTCGATCTTGAAAAAACTGTACTTGAAAATGTTAGCGAAGGCTCTGACTTCATTGATATCAATGGAAGTCGCCGTCATATTTTAAGCTACTTACAAGACTTTTTATTCTCGCCAGCACGCGCGCGTACACCTGTTAAAGCTCTATCAGGAGGTGAACGCAATCGTCTGCTACTTGCTCGTTTATTGATTAAGCCATCAAACCTATTGATTCTCGACGAACCAACTAATGACTTGGACATGGTGACGTTGGAGTTGCTTGAAGAAGCGATTGCCAATTATCCAGGTACATTATTGCTCATCAGCCATGACCGCGCATTTGTTGACCAAGTTGTGACTTCAACATGGGTATTTGATGGCAAAGGGCACGTCGAAGAATATATCGGTGGATATCAAGACTATCTCGCTCAACGCGAAGTCCAGCAACGAATGAAGAAAGTTGCGCCTGTTGCAACTAAAGCATCAACTGCACCGACTACATCAAAAGCAATACCAAAAACTGTGAAATTGAGTTATAAAGACCAAAGAGAATTGGATGGATTGCCAGCAGCGATTGCGGCACTTGAAACTGAACAAGCTGAATTAGAAGCAAAACTCGCAGATGGATCATGGTTTATAACCGATTCCGCAGCTGCGACGCTTGCATCAACTCGCTTGGCAACGATAGAACAACAAATACTAGATCAACTAGAGCGCTGGACGACCTTAGAGGCGGCTAGTCAAGGAGCTTAAAGCAGTATGAAGAACAATGGCATGGAGCGCTTAAGTTTTGCAAAGCGTTTACAAACGTCATCATCGACGTTTAAACGTATTCGCACAATTAGTATCCTAGGTATGGTTTCTGGTGGATTGCTGCTCAGCGGCTGCCACAGTTTGACGCTCACCAGTCAAACTAGCCCACAAAGTAGATACCTGTATGATGCACCTGCGCAAGCCTTTACCATCGACTTAGGTGCACAAAACTTTCGTGGTGATGTACGTTTGCGCGATAGCTGCACACCAGAAGGCGTGAGCCTTAATATTTACGACAATGCGGGACGTTTCTTTCGGATTGATGCAGTCAACCTGATCAATAATCCAAATATTGTCATGCCTGAATTTGCGGATGATACAACTACGCGCGATTTGATTTTCCGCTACTACATGGAAAAAGTGAATCCAAACGGCCGCATCATTCTACAACGTAACGTCAATAGCCGTATGGGTGCTGCACTTTACGCTGTCGTACAATCTGAGATTGCAGTTAAAGATGTCAACAAAGATCTCAATACGACGCGCTACATGGGTTATTTGATCACGCGTCGTGGCAATATGGGTTATGTGCTCCAACATGAGCAAAAATTCTATCGTTCAGATCGCATGTTGGAAATCCTCGGCTTGCTGGCATCTGAAATTCAAATTCCTGGTCGCTTGCCCACAAACAGAAAGCAAGAAGACAATCCGCTCTATATCGATTTGAAGAACTCAACGCCTGAACAAATTGCTGAATGGAAAAAAGCCGCTCAATGTGGGGATACACCTCACAACGGTATCTTCCATTTCAGTGATAAGCCTACCACAGCACAACAGCCTGATGCGCCATCTGAAAAAGCAGTCGATTACGGCACTGCTTCTGATGATACTCAAACGGATAAAGGATCGATTTGGCATAGAATCTACAGTGGGATTACCTTTTGGAAGAAATAAGTTCATTTTCCCAAGGTAAACTTAGCCAGTTCAATTCAATGATGATCGTGATGTTATGAGTGTAAGCAGTACCCCACCGTTTAAAGCCAAGTTCCTCATGCCGCAATTTTGGGCAATTTGGCTTGGTGTTGTACTTCTGTGGTTACTTGCGCATTTGCCTTGGCGCGCGCAACTTGCGACCGGTCGTTGGCTTGGTGAAGTCTTTTGGCGACTCGCAAAACGTAGGCGGCTCGACACACAAATCAATCTCGCCTTATGCTTTCCAGAACTCTCAGAATCCGAGCGGATTGAGATGAGTCTGGATGTCTTCCGAAATGGCGTGATCGGTTTCTTTGAAAGTCTCAGCGCATGGTATTCACCCAAACGCTTTAATGACAAAGTCAGCATTCATGGTTTACACCATCTGATTGAAGCCCAAAAGAGTGGACAGGGTGTTCTACTACTCGGCGGACACTACACCACGCTCGATTTAGGTGGTTATTTATCATCATTATTCTTTTCAGCGTATGTCGTCTATCGTCCGCAAAATAATCCATTATTTGAATGGCTTATTACACGTGCTAGATCAAATATGTTCGAACAACAAATTGATCATGATGATATGCGCGGTCTCATCAGCGCGCTGAAATCTGGACAGATCGTTTGGTATTCCCCTGACCAAGACTACGGACTGAAACAAGGTGTGATGGCACCATTTTTTGGTGTTCCAGCCGCAACTGTGACAGCGCCTCGTCGTTTAGTGAAAATTAATAACTCTGTCGTTTTAGCGTTCCACTCTTATCGTGATGATGATAAAAAACCGCATTACACACTGACAATTACACCTGAGTTATTGCACTATCCTTCGGATGATCCTGTCGTAGATGCAACACGAATCAATGATCTTTTTGAAGGACTCATACGTATCGCACCAACGCAGTGGATGTGGTTTCATCGTCGTTTTAAATCACAGCCGAAAGGTACGCCGTCGTATTATGCAAAGCCTACCGATACCATCTAACTTGTGATTGAATAAAAACGCAGCGCATTATTTGACCTGATAAAAACGACTGTTTTCTCTCATCTATTATGTGACGAGTACACCTATGAAGATCATTCAATTAGTTCCCGAGCTCAATAGTGGCGGTGTCGAACGCGGTACGCTCGAAATTGCTCGTGCCTTGGTTGCGGCTGGACATGAATCCATCGTGATTTCAAATGGTGGTCGGATGGTCGCACAACTTGAAGCCGAAGGAACTCGCCACATTCAACTTCCGATTCACCGTAAATCGCTCAGTAGCCTCTGGCAAATTCGCCCTTTGCGAAAACTCATCCAGCAAGAACAAGCTGACATTCTTCACGTTCGCTCACGGATTCCTGCATGGCTCACCCATCTTGCCTTGCGTAAAATTGCAATAAAAGATCGCCCTATTCTAATTAGCACCGTTCATGGTTTTTACTCGGTGAGCCGTTATAGCGAAATCATGACGCGCGCTGATCGTGTGATTGCAGTATCAGATAGTGTGGTCGAATACATTCGTAAAAATTATCCCGCCTGCCCTCCTGATAAAATCACACGAATCTATCGAGGCATCGACCCACAAGAATTTCCGCATAACTATCAGCCATCACAATTGTGGTGGCAAAAAACGTTGGGGGAATTTCCGCAACTTGAACATAAAATCTGGCTTACATTACCAGGTCGCATCACACGTCTAAAAGGTCACGAATCTCTGCTACAACTCGTCTCTGTACTCAAAGATCGTTTTGCAGTCCACGGTGTCGTCGTCGGAGGCGCACATGAGAAAAAACAAGCCTATCTCGAAGAACTGCAAACACGCGTTGCAGAACTCGGATTAAATGATCATGTGACTTTTGTAGGTCATCGAAGTGATATGCGTGAGTGGCTTGCTGCCAGTGATATTGTTTTTTCACTTTCCGAAAAAGCTGAGACTTTTGGGCGTACAACCCTTGAAGCGATTTCTGTAGGTTCGGCAGTTGTCGGCTGGGATCGCGGTGGTGTCGCAGAGATCCTTAATCGTTGCTATCCACAAGGATTGGTCGAAGCCAAAAATGATGATGCGCTCCTTCATGTGGTTGAGAGTTTATTATCCAACCCACAGCCACCAAAGCCTGTACATGATTTTCAGCTATCACAAATGACCGATCAGACCATCGCCGTGTATACGGAGATGGTACGGCACAGGAAGAAATTGTAATCAATCGGCATTTGAAGAATAAACTGTAAGGCACTTATCATGCGAACACGCGAATGTGTTATTTTTTTGCCTTTAGAAAAATATAAGCTCGAATGGCAATTTCTTGCACATTCGAGCCAGAATATTTTTTAATTGTTATCGCCTGTCTTCCTTGTTGTCGTCCACTCCGTGGCAGCGCTCATCAGGAGCTTACACCGTCGGCGATTGACCCATCCTGAGACAATGTCCTTATCCATTCCATGTGCCGACAGAAGCATTATCAACACAAACTGTCAGACATGAAATAGATAGAAACCTCAATATTTGTACGCGATTTCTTACAATTAAACTCAACAAAATCACTATAAGTGCTGAATTTAATTACAAATGAATTATTTTGTGTACCAGTTATCATTTTAATTGTCTGACAATATGTGTTTTCAAATTACAGCATATACATCGTTGAAACAGACCCTGCGATTAAATTTACCAACAACACTCATAAACAAATTAAAAACTCACAAACGTTCAAAAATCAGCACATCACATTGATGATTTGGAGCTTCTGATTTAGCTTGAACACTACCCGCACTAATCTTTGCCAAAGCCAATACCTCATCATCAGGACTTGCAATCGGTGCTTTCTGCACGACTTTCATTTTTTCATCATGATGTAAGACGGTATACACAGGAAAATGATCCGACCCAATTGACTCAAGCAATTTCATATCAACTAACGAAAAGTCCGTACTATGAAATACATGATCCAGAGACCAGCGCAATAGTAAATAATTCACATGAAAAGTATTCATAAACTGACGGCCTACACGCGGATCAATCAGCCCGCTAATACGCTGAAATAGACGCGTCGTCCGAGACCAAGCCACATCATTTAAATCACCTGCAACGATGCAACTTTCTTGTTGGCGAGCAACATGATCTCCAACCACAAGGAGTTCAGCGTCACGAAGCGTAGAATCCCACGCCTCATTAGGTGTTGGCGGCTTAGGATGTAAACAATATAAACGCAATAATTCGCCAGATCGCAATCTCACTTGCGTATGAATCGAAGGAATTTCTGGGCTGAATAGATATTTAACTTCTGGATTGACCAACGGCAGACGACTATACAGATGAATGCCATACATGTTGTCCAGCGGCACGCGCACGACAAAAGGGTAATCTTTTTCAATCACAGACAAGGCTTTTTCCCAACGTAAATCAGTTTCTAACGTAATTAATAAATCAGGCTGATATTTGTGAACATGATTAATGAGCGCCTGATAATTCTGATTAGGCGTCAGAACGTTGGAAACAAGTAAGGAAACTGTACTGTGAGGATCTGGATGTTGCGCTTGCATGACCTGCTTTGACCAAAACAGCGTATAAGGCAGAATCATCCATGCTTGGTAGAGCAAACAACCACTTAGTAATAATAAAAGAGTTAAATCGCCTACTGCTCGATTGAGATAAAAAGTATAGATCAAACCTAACCAAGCAAATCCACCAGCAGTTAGAAATTGCAAGCGAGGAAAGTCAAAACAACGTACCCACCACTCGTTGCGTGGCAGCAATCCCCAGAGTGTCGAAAACACCACAATTCCAGAAATAAACTCAATGACAATCATTGTTTACTCCCCGTATTATGATTATTTTTGAACCTGAACCGCGATGCGGTGTAAATACGCCATACGTCAATAACTCATCTTTTTTCATGCTCAAAAAATAGCAATGCCAGATGACTGATCCATGAATTTTTATGACAATTCGATGAAACTACGAGCAATGACTTGCACGCCATTAATACAAATAGAGTGCTTTATTTTTAAATACAGAGCCAATTAACAGTTCAAAAAGAGTTAATCTCAGGAAATATCAATATTTTTTTGGAATCGCCATCATAAACAGCATAATTTCTCACACATTTGATTAAGGACTCTTTGGCGATTCGACGGGCGCGGTGCTACACTCTAAGTTATTGTGTGCAAGATATTCAGTCGCTGTTTCGAATAATTGGAGAAGATGATGAAAGTGGGTTTGGTGGGCTGGCGTGGAATGGTAGGTTCAGTGTTAATGCAACGTATGGTCGAAGAAAACGACTTTGCGCATATTGAGCCATTTTATTTTTCTACCAGTAATGCAGGTCAAACCTCTCCAAACTTTGGCGGCAAGATTGCACCTGATTTGATTAACGCTCACGACCTGACATCACTCCAACACATGGATGTCATCTTGACCTGTCAAGGTGGTGACTACACCAACGAAATTTTCCCTAAACTTCGCCAAAATGGCTGGAACGGTTACTGGATTGATGCTGCAAGCACTTTGCGTATGGAAGATGATGCTGTCATCGTGCTTGACCCTGTGAATTTAAACGTCATCCAAGATGCACTCAGCAAAGGCGTTAAAAACTTTATCGGCGGTAACTGCACAGTATCTCTGATGCTGCTTGCTGTCGGTGGGCTTTATAAGCAAGGTCTCGTTGAATGGGTCAGTGCGATGACCTATCAGGCTGCATCAGGCGCAGGCGCAAAGAATATGCGTGAATTGATTAGCGGCATGGGATATTTACGTGATGGCGTAAAACCCTTACTCGACAATCCAGCCAGTGCAATTCTCGACATCGATCGTCAAGTTGCCGAATTGCAACGTGGTGCGGGCTTTCCTAAGGAAAACTTTGGTGTGCCATTAGCAGGCTCGTTGATTCCTTATATCGACAAGCAACTCGATAACGGTCAATCCAAAGAAGAATGGAAAGGTCAGGCTGAAACCAACAAAATCCTAGGTCAAACTGGTGCAAACATTACTCCAATCGACGGCTTGTGCGTACGCATTGGTGCAATGCGCTGTCACTCACAAGCACTCACGATCAAATTGAAAAAAGACGTCCCGATGAACGAAATTGAATCGATCATTCGTGAATCAAATCAATGGGTCAAAGTCATTGAGAACACTCGCGAAGCCAGCATGAATGACCTCACACCAGTCGCGGTGACTGGTACATTGTCGATTCCTGTCGGTAGATTGCGTAAATTGAATATGGGGAATGAATACCTCAGCGCATTTACCGTAGGTGACCAATTGCTTTGGGGTGCAGCAGAACCACTGCGTCGCATGCTTCGTTTATTGCTCGAACACCGCGGCTAATCAGAGTAAAGATCGAACATTTAAGTCGCTAAACATGTGATACGATGGCACACTTCAACCTCGAGGTGGGTCTCAAGGAATACTTCAGAATCGCTGGAAACGGCGTTTCTGAATTCAATATTTAATAAAGTGCAACAGGATTGTTGGTATGGCATTACCGAAAGACGCTGTGTCAGTGGAAGGCACGAGATTGAACAATAAATCAATGACTCAAGTGGACTCCCACGACGCTCGCTTACAGAGCACAAAAAGATTTAGAAAAAATGTTTTTTTATCTGCATTACTGTTAGGTAATTTTTTTGTTGCTGAGCATGCGCTAGC
The DNA here is from genome assembly GCA_030150135.1 of Aquirhabdus sp. Taxonomy (GTDB): domain Bacteria; phylum Pseudomonadota; class Gammaproteobacteria; order Pseudomonadales; family Moraxellaceae; genus Aquirhabdus. The sequence goes on along the minus strand of JASLGO010000102.1, from coordinate 8,294 downwards.
TCTATCGGTACAGCCAATCCAAGTTAAATCTGCAATGGGTGAACCTTTCCGCGCTCAAATAGTGATCACAGATATCGCTGGCATTGATCCATCAACAATCCGTGCATCACTAGCAAGCGATAGTGAGTTTATTCAGCTCGGCATTAATAAAAGAAACCTTGCAAACGATTTACATTTCACCACGACGATCATGTCACCAGAACGCGGGGTCATTTCCATTACCAGTGATCACCCACTGAATGATCCCTATATCGAATTTGTGGTTCATATTGGCTTTGGTCGTAATGTTCGCCTACAACAAGTGACGGCTCTCGTTGACCCTCCACTCACACGTATTCAAACAGAAAGCCTGAATCTACCGATAAAACAAATTCAACTGGCAGAGACCTCGCCCACGCCGACTGCACCTACTACAGTCCCCCAACCTACAACAAGCAGCAACCCAAATGTTGTCAAAGTAACATCATCTGTAACTTCGAGAACAGTACAACTCATCCCAAGTACTGACACACCACCAATGGATGATGCACCACCAAAAACAAAAAATTCGCCTTCTGCGCTAGCAGCAGTCAACACACCATTGATACCAAAAACTAGCGCTCCCCCACCAATGTCAGCGCCAACGGTTGACAAGACCCAAGTTGCCCCAACACCGACAGCTACCTCTGTAGCCCCAGTGATCGCGCCAGCACCGCCAGCTCCTACACCAGTTGCAGCACCGACCCCTGCTCCAGTGCAAGAGACTCCAGTGCAGGAAGCACCCGTTCAAGCTACTCCTGCTCCAACCATGCCTTCTGCTCCAGTAGCACCAATCAACCCAGTGGTGGAGACACCTCCAGTCACATCAGCCCCAGTACCAGATCAACCAGCTCAATCTGATCAAACACCGCAAGCTGATAAAAAATCATATACAGTACAGCGCCATGATTCACTCTGGGCGATTGCATCTCGTATGCAAAAAGACATGAACATTCCTGTGACAGTGATCATGCATTCAATTCAACAGAACAATCGATCCGCATTTATTCATGGCAATCCAAATCATATCCGAAGCGGCGCCACGATCGTTTTACCGAATCAGCAAGATATTTCTCAGTCTGTAAAACCCGATTTGCAGCCGATTAAAGTCGAGAATGATGACGTTGAAAATAACAAAACTCCGACTATTCGCTCGTCAAATCAACAAGCCAACGAAGCAAAAACGCCTTATATTCGTCGAGGTCACCTCCCTGATGCAAAAATGACGTTAGTTGCACCCACCCAAGATGGTAGTGCTCAAGGCAGTGCCTTAGAGGGACAAAGCGATGCAAAACAACGAGAACTGAGTGAAATTAATCTCAAAATCACGACCGCTCGTCAACAAAACATGACATTAAGCCAAGAAGTCAGCGAACTTGAAGCTAAAATCAAAGCAAATGACCAAAAACTTGCATTACAAAATGCTAAACTCGCTGAACTCATGCAACGACTCAAAAATCGTAAGGACACAGCACCCCAAAACGCAAATAGGACGCAAAATCATGAATGAAAAAAAACCTTTAGCCGTTAAGCATATTAAATTATTGAGCGCGTCCGTCTTGATTGGGCTCGCATCTCAATCTGTTTATGCCGCAGACGGTTCATCAACAGGCATTCCAAGCTGGGTCTGGTTGCTCATTGTTCTTGCCATACTGATCGGCATCACACTTTTACCAAAAAAGTGGACTGAACAGCCTAAAGACAAAAAGATAGACGACAAAGCACCAGCTCCAGTAGCTAAAGCCCCTATACCTGAAGTTAAACCTCAACCAAAAGCTGAAGTAACACCAGTTGCTCCACAAGCTCCAACTGTAAAAACCGAGCCCACACCTGCACCAGTCGCAGAAACTCCTCAAGTAGAAGCAGTAAAAGAAATTCAACCAGTAAAGCCAGTTGAAATTGATGCTCTTGAAGAAGCAAAACAGTTACTAGCTCAACAACGTTTCCCTCAAGCTGTCGGCATACTCAACAAGGGTCTACAAAAAGATCCTACTCGCAGTGACCTCATGCTGGAACTGCTTGAAATTTACCTTAAACAAGGTGATCACGAAGCATTTGATGCGCAATTTGAACAGGTGCAAAAACTAGACGACCCATTTGCACACATTCAAGCAGAAGAATTACACCGTCAGCTTGAACGCCCAGTAGCGGCTGAAGAACTTGCACAATCTGCTATTGTAGAAAACGATGTTATTGAATTTGCTCCAACTAAAGCTGTTGAACCAGAATCTAAGCCAGAAACAACAACTCTTGCACATGATCATACTGTAGAGAGCCTAGATTTTCCATCTGCAAAAACACAGCCAACTGATCTTGAATCTACAACGGCGAGTATTGCCCTAGAGCCAGCAACAACTACATCAGTTGAACATGATTTCTCATTAGATGAAATTGATCTAACACCAACAATTTCTGCCGAAAAAGAAAGCGCTAAAGAAGTATCATCAAAATCAGATCTGGATGAGTTTGACTTTTCGGCATTTGACCTCAATGAAGCAGAAGTTCCTAAAACTAAAGTTACTGAAGCAGCTCCTGTTGAGTTAAAAGTAGAATCTCCAGCCGTTGAACCTGAAGTTAAAGCGGAGACTAAACTCGAGGCAACATCATTGGTTGATCTCGACTTTAATTTTGATGATTCCTTTGCAATCGATGAAGATAAGCAAGATGTCATTAAGTCAGAAAAAAGCTCATCCGAAGTCCGCTCACCAGCTGCTGAACTAACTCTCGGTGAAATCATCAAAGGCGATGATCTGTCTTCACTAGAAGAAGAGTTCCCATTCTTACAATCAGTTGACACATTCCAAACACGCCTAGATCTCGCTCGCAGCTATATTAGCTTGGGCGAAATTGATAGTGCACGTGAACTTCTCAATGAGGTTGTTGCACAAGGTGGAGAGGCTCAACAAACTGAAGCACGAGAACTCATTGCTAAACTAGCATCATAAAGATGTGTTGAAAAGAAAATGGCGACTTAAGTCGCCATTTTTTTAATATAACTAATTAAATCAAAATGTTAGAGAATAAACTAATGTTTAATCAAAACTCCCCAACTCACTTAGGCATACTCTATTTGGGTGGTACTATTGGTTGTGCAGGACGTCCACTTAAACCGTTACCAGCTGATGTATTTCTACCTCACTTAGCCAAGATTCTAGAAAGTAACCCGATAGCAACTACAAACAGCCAGTCCTCTCAGATTGAATGGCATTATTTTTCAGGCGGAATTAAAGATAGTAGTGCATTAGTGCCTGACGATTGGCGAGAATTATTAGAGCTTCTATTAAATCCTCTTTATGCACATATTCAACATTGGATTATTCTGCATGGCACAGACACCTTATCTTTTACCGCAGCATTTCTTGCAGCCGCATTACAGACAACATCGTTAAAAGTTGTCGTCACAGGAAGTCAACTTCCCTTATTAGATAAGGATCAGTTCTCGCTCAATCCGAACAGTGATGCTCTAGATAATATTAAATCATCACTTCATGCTCTAACCAGTGATACAAGCCAATATGGATGGGTTCGTGTCGCATTTAATCATAGAGATTGGATTGCTGACGGCGTCCAAAAAATACACACTCATCACCACGCTGCGTTTGCGGGTCAATCAACAAAGCTATCGCCTACTCCAAATATTCTCCAGAAAAGCCATCCAATTGATGTGCTATTAAAAGATCAACAACATTTCAGAGAAGCATTCTCTCAAATTAATATACAGATATACTATGTCTCACCATTACCATTAGATATTCTAGTTTCGCAACTCGAACACACGTTAATGTCTGATGCAAGTGCAGTTATTTTATTGGCTTATGGCCTAGGAAACTTGCTTGATGATTTACGTATTCATCGAGCCCTCCTTGCAGCCGACCAACGCGGCGTCATGGTTATCTTAAGTACACAAGTCCCTTTTGGTGGGGTCGAACCTCGGTATGCTGCAGGCAATTGGCTTGCCGCATGTGGTGTATTATCAGGTGGTTCACTGCCTGTATCTACGATCTTTGCACGTTTGGCTTGGCAACAGATCACTACCCAATCTGTTTCAGAGCGCCGCCGCCAATGGCTTGAATACCTCGCCTCTGCCTCTTCGCTCAATGATGAGCACGAGATATTTAGTCAACTCACCACTCAGGAATAAAAACGTTATGCCGCGTCTTGCTTTAGGTTTAGAGTTTTGTGGTAGCCGATATCGTGGTTGGCAAACTCAGCAAGCAGGCGTTCTCAGCGTTCAAGAAACCGTTGAAACAGCTCTATCTAAAGTCGCAAATCATCCTATCACTCTTCACGCAGCGGGTAGAACAGATGCTGGCGTTCATGCCTGCAACATGATTGCACATTTCGAAACAGATGCTGAACGATCTATTCGTGGTTGGATTCGAGGGACAAACACCGCATTACCACATGACATTGCAGTTCGCTGGCTACAACCGATGGGAGATGATTTCCATGCTCGGTTTAAGGCAATTGCGAGACGCTATCGCTACGTGATCTACAATCACCCTTATCGTCCAGCATTACTGAATGGTCAAGTTACACATCATTATGCACTGCTTGATTTAGCAAAAATGCAACAGGCAGCAAAAAAACTGATTGGGACGCATAACTTCACAAGCTTTCGTGCAGTTGCTTGCCAATCCAACCAACCAGTCCGCCATGTCAGCCATTTAACATTAACTAAGCATGGGCAATTGATCGTACTCGATATTCAAGCCAATGGTTTTTTACACCACATGGTCCGTAATATCGTTGGCGCGCTACTGGAAATTGGAGAAGGATTACGTCCAGTTGAATGGATTGATCATTTACTTGCAGTACAAGATCGTAAAGAAGCAGGTGTCACCGCGCCACCTGACGGGCTTTATTTTATTAATGCCTATTATCCAGACCAATTTCAGTTACCAAATTTACCACTCGGGCCTGTCTGGCTAAATATTGATGAATAAAACTCAATCTGAATACTATGAAGCTAATTGATTGTTTTGCTTACGCTTACGATATTCAACGGGCGTTTCATCAGTCCAACGTCGAAATGCACGATAGAATGTACTTGGTTCAGAAAACCCTGTGAGATAGACAATCCGTTCAACACTCTCATCGGTTTTGGATAACAAACGTTTTGCGAGTCTCATCCGATAATCTGATAGGACTTGTTGAAAACTAGTATCAGCTTCACTTAACTGCGTACGCAAGCGACGTGACGAAATATTTAATCGTTCAGCAATTGTTTCTAGTGAGACTTCCCCACTTTCTAATGTTTCACCAATCGCACGCCTCACATCACTGACTAGATCAGAGCGCACCAACTCCTGCAACTTTTCTAAAGCCAATTGTTCATGCAAACGCAATAACTCAGGTTCCGATTGCCACAAAGGCTGATCCATAATTTTCAGATCAAAGTAGACACGAGACTCCGCTTGTCCCAAATGAACAGGACAACCAAAAACGCGCTGGTACTCCTCTGGCGAAGCCCCCTCCGCAAACGCAAAATCGATTCGTGTAAAATGAAAATTTCCCTCAGTCACAAAGCGGAAAAATCGCAACAAACCAACTGCAAAACACTCTGTAAAATGCCTCAAGGACAACGTATCTTTATAAAAAGCTGTGGTATTAGAAAGACAAACCTGATCATCAATGACATGAATAGAAGCATCAAGCACATCACTCACTAAACGTTGGTATGCCAACGCTCGGCGTAAACCTGCACCAAACGATGCACTACTCAAAAATAAATATTCAACAACTTGCCCACGATACAACGGCATGTGCTCAGCTAAGTGCATTCCGAGATCTGGATCATTAGTCACGGACTCTGCAGCTTTCCAAAAAGCCACTTGCATATGGTTTGGCGTACGGGCTTTATCATCTACACGACTGAGTGCAACACCTGCTTTTGCAAGAATCTCTTCGACGGGATATCCTGCACGGCGCATTCCTTCATAAACCATCTTAAATAGAATGGCGGCATCCGTCTGAATTCTCTGCATAACATTATCCTCAGTACATCAACAACTTTAAGACATTATGTAGTTTTTCTAAATTGAATCTATTTGACTCGCACATATCATATCACTTTATCCGCTCAACGAAATGCTAGCAATCAGTACATTAGCGATCTGTGTATACCTTACGCCTAAAGTCTGCACATATTTTTATATGATATAAAGCCTTTCAAATCATGAGTAGATATTCAACAACAGTCTTTTCATATAACAATCAAGTGATGATGCGCAAAGAAAAGTGTTTGCTTTGTTGCGTATAGATAAGCAAACGGCTAAAATATCGTCCTTCCCGAATTCATCTGATATTCGCGCGTTCTCATTAAAATGAGGGCAATCGGAATGTCATACTATGTAGAGCAAATATGTCCAACAAAGAAGAGCTGATCGAGTTTGAAGGCGTTGTCACAGAGACCCTACCAAACACTATGTTTCGTGTCCGTCTTGAGAACGATCATGAAGTGATCGCACATATCTCTGGCAAAATGCGTAAGCACTATATCCGCATTCTGACTGGTGACTCGGTCAAAGTCGAAATGACACCGTATGATCTCACTAAAGGTCGCATTACCTACCGCGCACGTTAATTCATGAAATGAGATAGTCTGTAATGCATTAGAAGCCAGTTATTTATATAACTGGCTTTTGTTTTTCTTATACATCTGGTTTTGAATAAAACTCGATACTTATGTACCCAACTTTACCTCTATTTCTTTCATCGCTCTCGGTTTTGGATAACTATTTTTAGGTATCGTTATTACGTTTATTTCGTGGGGTTTGCGCTTATTGTTCGGCGATTTGGGATAGAGCTTTTGTAGCGAGATAACAATTCTGGTGCAAGGAAGTTGGTGAAAGAATTAACGTAGGATTAAGGATGAAATGTTTTGCCTTGTTCCATCATGGCAAGAATCATCTTCATCCGTTTTTCTCTGGTCTCAGACTTCTTTGCCGTTTCAAGACGATAAACAATTGCATAAACATTTGCTTTATTTAATGTATAAAAAAATGCCTCTGCTTTTTCATTTTTACTCAGCTCCTTCAGAAAATCTTCTGGCGGCATAGCATTTTTAGATGAAGCATAGGCAACCTCCCATCGTCCGTCGGCTTTTGCTGCTTCAACCGCTGCCATCCCAGCAGGAGTCATCTCTCCTGCTTTAATAAGGCGTTCTACATGCTGAGTGTTTATTTTAGACCACCCGCTTTTGGGGCGTCTGGGGGTAAATTTTTGCAGCCAAGATAATTGATCAAAGCTTTTTTTCTGACCATCAATCCAGCCGTAGCAAAGTGCCTGATCAAGCGCTTCAGCATAAGTCACGGACTTTTCATGCGAATCTTTTTTGAAAATGTGCAGCCATACACCTTCTGAATTCAAATGGTTTATCTCAAGCCAATATCGAAAATCCATAGCTGTTTCAAAATGCAAGGTTTGCATAAATTGTGCCCCGTTATGCATCATGGCCAGAAGATTTTTTTGTAGCTATCTGGCTATCGAATGGGCAAATTGCCCACTATCTTTAATATAAAAATCTTAGTGCTTCCTCATCCACTCACCCACATACGCTGGAATTTCTTCCCAGCCCTTTTGCTGCTGGATGGCATGACCAAATCTCTTAAAGACTTTAAATGTCACGTCCGTATGTTTCTTATATTTTTTATAAACTTGCTTGGCAACTGACACAGGTACAATCCTGTCATGCGCAGCCGCAACAACCAACATCGGACAAGTCACACGCGTCTCATCGACCGTAGAAGCTTTCTTACGATCAAACTGGCTAAACGCTGTTTCAAATGCAATCTGACCCGATTCAAAGACATACTTAGCGTATTCTTCGACTTGTTGCTCTGGCATGAGCATATTGAAAATACCGTATTTCGCCTCGCCAAATGTCGGCTTCATCGGATTACGCCAAAAGAATGGCACCGTCGGTACTGAAAGAAATGTCCGCGTGGATGATATACGAAATGCAAAAATACCTGCTGGTGGTGCGGGTGTTAGCAAAACAGCAGATTGAGCAAGCCCACGACTCGCCAAAATCTGAACTAACAAAGCACCCATCGAGTGACCAATCAAAATTGGCTTCTCTTTTAATGTACCAATGAGTTGTTCTAAATCAGACGCATAATCTAACAAACTGGTCGTGCCTAATTCTTTAGGTGGCGCATTCAGATATTTTGCATCATGCCAGCGCAAAGTCGGCGTAATCACCTGATAGCCAAGTTGTTCAAAATAGGTTTTATAGCCTGTCCAAATCTCTCCTGAACCCCACATGCCATGAA
>JASLGO010000143.1 GCA_030150135.1 Aquirhabdus sp. | reverse complement strand
CAAAAAACTCAGTATCGTCAACTTAATCACTGAGGCACATTGCCTACTTACGGGCGCACCTGCAAATTATGTCCAAGTGGTATTTGCGCAAGGCATTCCGCTACCAAGAAAAACCGCATTTCATGTTTTAGGTTCAATTCGTAGTGGACGTTCGGATGCAATCAAAGCCCAAATACGTCAAAAGATTACCTCGGCACTTTCTAATCTAGATGCCAAAAAAAGAGCCGCAGAAGTCGTACTTATCGATGTTCCTGCAAGCTGGATCATGGAAGGCGGCGAAATCATGCCTGAACCTGAACAAGACTAGCCACATTGATCAACCATCAGTCCATAAATCAAACCTTTCACTAAAATAGCGTTTGACAGAAATCCCTGAAAGGTTGAAACTAGGAATAATTCTCATTTATCCCTAGGTTCTCTATAACCGTGCGCCTTTCTGATCTATCAAAAAATGCATCTGCAACAATCATTGCGGTTGAAGATTCACAAGTGACTGATTCTGTTGAACAGCAATCCGCAGGTGGAGTTGATATGATTACGCACCGTTTAAAAGAACTTGGTTTTGTTCCCGGTGAACGTGTAAGACTGATTACGGTTGCGCCTTTTGGTGGTGATCCCATCTTGGTTCAAGTTGGCTTCACTCGATTTGCTCTAAGACGTAGCGAAGCAAAACGTGTGCTTGTTGAGGATGTATCTGCATGAATACGATTGTGATGACTGATATCACGAATACCGATCAATCAAATCATCGGATGGCAGAACACATCGCGCTCGTGGGCAACCCAAATTGCGGCAAAACATCACTGTTTAATCAACTGACTGGCGCACGCCAAAAAGTCGCCAACTACGCAGGCGTGACCGTGGAACGCAAAGAAGGCGTGATGACACTGCCTTCGGGTCGTCATGTGCGCGTGCTGGATTTGCCCGGCGCATATAGTTTAGATGCAACCAGTCCCGACGAAGCGGTTACGCGTGCGGTCTGTCTAGGTGAGCTTGAAGGCGAAGTTCTGCCCGATTTGCTTGTTTGCGTCATGGACGCCACCAATCTACGCCTACACTTGCGCTTTGCTCTGGAAATTCGTCGTCTTGGTCGCCCGATGATCATCGCACTGAATATGATGGATGATGCAAAACGTCGCGGCATTCAGATCGATGTGGCAAAGCTTTCAGCAGAACTTGGTGTTCCGATCGTCGAAACGATTGCTGTAAAACGTCATGGCATCAATGAACTGGTGCAGCAACTCGAAGGTCAAATTCCCGAATTACCAACTCTGGTCTCCCACGCATCAGTTTCGCCGAATGATGTCCATGCCGAAGTTCGTGCCATCCTTGCCGATACGGTCATCATGCCTCGCTCAACCGATCAGCGTGATGACGCATTGGATAGTGTCTTATTACATCCTGTGTTTGGTCTCGCCATTCTTGGCGTATTAATGTTCTTTATTTTCCAAGCGGTGTTCACTTGGGCTGCACCATTCATGGATGGAATTGGTCATGCGGTCACCGCTGTCGGCGACTGGACAACTGCATTTTTCCCCGACGGAATGCTCAAGAGTTTACTCAAAGACGGGATCTTTGCAGGTCTGGGTACTGTACTGACCTTCCTGCCGCAGATTTTAATTTTGTTCTTCTTTATCTTGGTGTTAGAAGAATCTGGGTATTTACCACGTGCCGCATTCTTACTCGACCGTTTGATGTTTGGTGCAGGACTGACGGGTCGTGCGTTCATTCCTTTGCTATCCAGTTTTGCCTGCGCAATTCCCGGCATTATGGCGACACGCAGCATCAGCGACCCTCGCGATCGATTGACCACGATTATGGTTGCGCCACTCATGACCTGTTCGGCACGGTTGCCTGTTTATGCCTTATTAATCAGTGCATTCGTTCCTGTAAAAACCGTATGGGGATTCTTTAATTTACAAGGTTTAGTCTTGTTTGGGCTGTATTTTGGCGGAATTCTCAGCGCACTAATCGTCGCGACTGTCATGAAAAAATTCCGTACCGACCAAAGCGAACACGCCTTGCTCATGGAATTGCCAAGTTATCGCATGCCGAGCTGGCGCAGCGTGGGCATTGGTTTGTACGAACGCGCTTCGATTTTCATCAAACGTGTTGGCGGCATCATTCTCGCATTGATCGTAATTTTGTGGTTCTTGGCGTATTTTCCACAGCCACCCGCTGGGGCAACATTACCGCCGATTGACTATAGTTTTGCAGGGCAATTAGGTCATGTCATTGCACCTATCTTTGCACCAATTGGCTTTACTTGGGAAATTTGCATTGCAATGATTCCGGGACTGGCGGCACGAGAAGTTGTAGTTGCAGCATTGGGAACAGTTTACGCACTCTCAGGTAACGAAGATGCAGTGACTCATCAACTGAGTAGCTTAATTTCAGCACAATGGTCTGTACCCACTGCATTATCCTTGCTTGCTTGGTACATTTTTGCACCGCAGTGCTTTGCAACGATGGCAACCGTTCGCCGTGAAACAGGCTCTTGGAAATATGTCGGCATCATGGCGGTGTATTTGTTTACGCTCGCCTATTGTGCTTCATTGATTACGTATCATGTGGCGGAGGCTCTTCTATGAATACGGCTATGAATGTTGTCAGCAGTGGACACGCCATGATTGGCGATATACTTCAAGTTCTGGTGATGGCAGGCTTGCTGGGCTGGAGCTTGTTGTTTATGTTGCGACGCATTGCACCTAATTTTGTCCGCAACCGACTATATCAATTGGCCGCTAGTTTTAACTCACATGGCTGGAAAAAATTAGCGCAATGGCTAGAGCCTGCGATCAATACAGGCGGTGGATGCGGCAGTGGCTGTAACACCTGTGGTTCTTGTCCGTCAAATCCCAATAAGGCTGCGGAACAACCTGTACAATGGAAGCGTACGACGCCTCCAAAAAGTTCTGGTTGTCATTGATCAGAAGTAAATCCGAAAATTCTGTTTTGATCAAAAACCTTACATCGCAATTTGCACGTTCTCATTCAGTGGTCGGTATCTGACACAATTGCGACCACTCTCTTTTGCATCATACAAGGCTTTATCCGCAGTACTGATTAAGTCATCCAGACACACTTGCATGTTATATTGGCAAGTATTGGTCGGTAACATCGTCGTGACACCAAAACTACCCGTGATTTTAATGACTTGATCGCCTGCAATTATTTTTTCTGCCTCAAGGGACTTTCGATAACGTTCCGCCACCTCAACAGACATTCTGGCATCACAATTCGGTAAAATGATTATAAACTCCTCACCCCCAAACCGCCCCACATAATCCGTTGTTCTGGCACATTTCAGCAACACTTCTGTCGTGGCAAGTAATACGCTATCCCCCGCTTGATGCCCGTAAGTATCATTAATTTTTTTAAAAAAATCTAAATCCAGAATTAATACTGACAAGCAATACAAATTACGATGAGTCAGGGCAATCTCATGTTCTAAGACTTCATTGAGATAACGTCGATTCCACAAGCCTGTTAAACCATCACGCCGAGATAATTCCAGAATCTTGTTTTCTCGTAACACAATCCCCTGCATCAGCGCATGACCCATGATATAAATCACCGCTGCAATCGGTCCACTCATCAAAATCTGTACCAACACAAAGGCCAATGGGACTTGTTCAGGTTTGACTTGCGCAGAAAACAATGGGGCATTCGGCAACAATCCCGTACTCACTGCAACCGCCACACCAATGATTTCAAACCACATAATGCACGTCACATAGAACACATGCTTGCGGTTAAATAAAATCAACCCCAATAATGGCAAAATGCCAAGCAGCAGCCCTGTGATCAACTGAGTAATCCCATTGAAAACCGCAAAGATCGTCAACGGCTGAAAAATCAAATACAGTTGAATGTTGCTAGGGAGCGTCGATTCTGGATTATGCTTCCGCGTATAAAGAATAAAAATCAGTAGAACATTTAAGCCTAAAATGCTCGCAATAGATAAAATTTGAGTGAGATGTAAATAATAAATATTCGACATCTGAAGCGCGGCAGGTGAATGCTCTGAATAAAGCGCGATACAAAAAAAACTAAAATACAGTAACGACACCGTCACATTGACAATAATAGCCTTATCATTTTCTGGTAAATTTATGACATATAAATGTTTTTTTACTATTGCTGCTACATCCATATAGACCTCAATAACGCTTTCCAGTGACATAAACATTCTGAAGATCAATCAACAATCAAACACATTGCCTTAACCAATCATACTGATTAAAATTTAATCACGGAAGACCAATCCTATAATGGCACCTCACGACCAACCCTATTCGATTCGTTTTAGTGCCATTTATGATGATATTCGCCAATAAAATCCATTCCTTGAATTATTTATGCGAATCTCATCACACTTTTAACATATTCACTGTGGCATTGCACTGATAAAATTCACACACTGACGCATTAATAAAACTTCTTACACGATCTAAACGAATGACATCACGTCCCGCTCGAAAACCGCGTCTACCAACGCCTGTGACAATTCCACAAGATGCCGATTATTTGCAGGTTTTTCG
>JASLGO010000078.1 GCA_030150135.1 Aquirhabdus sp. | reverse complement strand
TGCAGAATCTGCCAGTACGGCTAAAACAGAAGCCTTTTTAAATGCCGCAATCGCTGCTTTTAAAGAACAGATGGAAGAGCGTGGCATTGCAAAAAATACATTAGAAATTTGGGGACCCATTCCCGCACCCATGGAAAAACGCGCGGGGGTCTTTCGAGGTCACGTCTTCATCCAGACGCGTGATCGACGTTTGCTACACCAATTAATGGACGCGTGGTGGCCTGCGCTGTGGCATACCCCTGAACGTCGCGGTGTACGTGCATCATTGGATATTGATCCAATGGAGTTAAGTTAATATTGAATCGACACTCTGGCGCAAAATCTTGTTATCGTTTATAAAACATAAAACAATCTGAATTCGGAATAAGTCTAACCATGCAAACAATGAATTTTAAGAATAAATGGGTTGTCGTCACAGGCGCATCATCAGGAATCGGACTTGTCATGGCGCGAATGCTTGCACGCGATCATCAAGCCAATCTCGTTCTCGTTGCACGCCGTGCCGAAGTCTTAGAAAACATTAAGATCGAGCTTGAACAACAATATAGCGTGCAATGCCAAGTCATCGCAGCAGACTTATCCATCGAAAGCGATGTGGAACGTGTTTTCACTGACTCAACTGCACAACAACCAATCTACGCAGTGATTCTGAATGCAGGAATTACATTCTTTGGCGAACATCTCGAACTATCATGGACAAACTTTAAAACCCTACTCGCCACCAATGTCAGCAGCGTCGTCCAACTCACCAATCTATTCATCCCCTATTTGATTGCGCAAAACCAATCAGGCGGAATTATGGCGGTCAGCAGTATGGTCAGCCTCGTTCCTGTTCCTTATCAATCTGCCTATGCAGGCAGCAAGGCATTCGTGACCAATTTCTTCCTCAGCCTCCAGCAAGAGCTCCTGAAGAAGCCCATCAGTCTGACGCTGTTTGCACCAGGCGGCATAGATACCGAAATGACGCAAAATAGTGACTTGAAATATTTTCAGAATACTGGAGCGCTACAAACACCTGAAGAATGTGCCGAATCAGCCATTTACTCCCTGCAACATCGCCGTAACTTCCATGTGCCAGGCGTCATGAATCAAGCACAACTCCTGTTAACTCGCGTTACACCGCGCAGTGTCATTGCAAGCGTCACGGGAATGGTCTATCGCAAAGCGTTGAAGAAATAACCGATTTGTTTACGACCTTGAATTAACTCGTACTCTTACGACATAACACGGGATCAGTCGTCGTGACAACTCTTGAGATATGCTCAGATGTCAGCAGTGCGACAACGCGTTGACGTGCATCTTCTGTAGAGGTTTGCAAAACACCTGATGCACATAAATCATGTTCTATCTGCAATTCAACATCTTGTTCTTGTGCGCTCGTCATCGATAAACCGAGTTGAACCATTGAAGGTAGTCCCGTTTTTGTATCATAAGTCGTCAAGCTATCAATCTGCTTCATCGTAATACGTGCAGGAGGCAGGACAATTGGATCTGTATTTTTTCCAGCCATACTCTGTGGTGTAAGCTCACTAAGATCAACAGCGACTGACACAGTAGCTTGAACAAGCGTCAGTTGTTTTTGTCCTTGTTGCCACAAAGCATCCCGATTAGGTAATGATTCCTGCGATGTGGATGTCACATCTGGCAGAATAATTTTGGTTTTATAAATCAAATTCCCAACTAACGGCTCTGCCTGTAGCAGCTTCAATATATGCTTCGAAGTGTTTTCAATTTGATGAGGAACTGTAGAAGCTTGCTGCTTTTCACTTTTAGATGAAAGATCTAACGCATGCTTTTCATTCACTTTATAAGCGAGATACATGACGCCACTCAGCATAATGATGATCAACACCACACATAGCAATAGGCTAGAATGACGGTTTTCTGGTGGTTCAAACATCCTTGATGACTTCATATAATCACTAAGCTCTACTTATCCAGATCATGTGAGTTTGTATCAATTTTACCTTGTAATGACTTTATCGGTTTATTGAAGTAGATGCATTATTTTTAAAATAATTTTAGCAAAATTGAATACGGTACACTTTGATTCATATACGATTGGTAAGATCTCAAAGATAAAAATCTCTACTGGAGCATTTGACTCATGTCACTGTTGGTTCAAATAACCATTTTTCTGGGTGCAGCAATTTTACTCGTACCACTAGGTCGACGCTTTGGCCTCGCAACTGTTTTGGGTTATTTGTTAACAGGCGTTGTTCTCGGCCCCAGCGGATTTAATGTCGCAGGGAATACTGAAGCCGTCATGCACTTTGCCGAGTATGGTGTTGTGATGCTGCTCTTCATCATCGGTCTTGAACTTCAACCGTCACGGCTTTGGGCACTTCGCCGACCAATCTTTGTCATGGGTGGTTTACAAGTTGTTGTTACAGGAACCATTCTCATGTTTGCCGTTTGGCAAATGGCTAGCCTGACATCATCAACGCTTTTTGGTATCACACTACAAAGTCAGCTCAGTACCAGTTTCATCATTGGTTTTGGTTTTGCGCTTTCCTCAACTGCATTTGTACTTCAACTTCTCAGCGAAAAACATCAACTTGCCAGTGCTCATGGGCGAGATGCTTTTGCAATCTTGCTCTTTCAAGATATTGCGGTCATTCCAATTTTGGCGATATTACCCCTATTCCATAA
>JASLGO010000052.1 GCA_030150135.1 Aquirhabdus sp. | reverse complement strand
CCTAAACGATTGTTATCAATTTAATTTAATGATGGAAAGAAACTCATGACTGCTGAAGCCAACACCCCCAACAGTTCATTAGACAGCGGTATTTTTGAAAAGCTGGCTCAAGATGGACTGGCACGTCGTGGACGTGTGACTTTGGCACATGGCGTCGTCGAAACGCCAGCATTCATGCCTGTTGGCACTTACGGCACGGTCAAAGGCATGCTGCCGCGTGATATTGAAGAGATCGGCGCGCATATTATTTTGGGCAATACCTTTCACTTGTATCTGCGTCCAGGTCTTGAAGTGATTCAAGCGCACGGCGGTTTGCACAAGTTTATGAAATGGGACAAACCGATTCTGACTGACTCAGGCGGTTTTCAGGTCTTTAGTCTGGGGGCAAAAATCAAAGAAGAAGGCGTGACTTTCCGCTCACCGATTGATGGTTCAAAAGTATTCTTATCACCTGAAAAATCAATGGAAATTCAGAAAACCTTGAACTCTGACATCGTCATGATTTTCGATGAATGTACGCCTTACCCTGCGACTTACAGTGAAGCGCGTGCATCATTACAGCTCTCTTTGCGCTGGGCGAAACGCTGTAAAGTCGCCCATGAAGGCAATTCGAATGCCCTATTCGGTATCGTACAAGGTGGTATGTATCCAGATCTACGTGAAGAATCATTGACTGGACTCACCGATATCGGTTTCGATGGTTACGCGATTGGTGGTTTATCTGTGGGTGAACCGAAAGAAGAAATGATCAAGATTCTCGATTATTTACCGCGTCGCCTGCCTGCGGACAAACCGCGCTACCTGATGGGTGTTGGAAAACCAGAAGATATCGTCGAAGCAGTACGTCGTGGCGTAGATATGTTTGACTGTGTGATGCCGACACGCAATGCGCGTAATGGACATTATTTTATTCACGAAGGGATCGTCCGTATTCGCAACAGCCAATATCGTCACGATATGCGCCCACTCGATGCACACTGTGATTGTTATACCTGCAAGAACTTTACTCGCTCATATCTGTATCATTTGGATAAAACAGGTGAAATGTTGGGTGCAATGCTGGGTACAATCCATAACTTGGCATATTACCAAACGCTGATGAAAGGCTTACGTGGTGCAATTGAACAAGGTCAACTAGAACAGTTTGTCACTGAGTTCTATGCAGCAAAAGGCTTGCCTGTGCCTGAGATGTCCACAACAAATTAAAATCCAAAATGACATAGCTCATTGAGCTTGTCGAAATGTGCGATGATAGGAAAACCACACTTCGACGAGCTCAGTGTTCTTGTAGCTTATAAGGCAAAACAAGACCTAAAAAACAAAAAAACCGCAAATTATGCGGTTTTTTTGCGCTAGCTAAGTTAAATACTAATTAGCTTTTTGCAGCCATTTTCATGGCCATTGGTTTTTTCGCATCCATTTTCATGGCTGGTGCTTTAGAGTCCATTTTCATTGCCATCGGCTTATTTGCATCCATTTTCATAGCCATAGGCGCAGGAGCTGCCGCTGGTGCAGCTGCGACGCATTTGCCACCTTTATGTTTTGGACCTGTACCACCTTCCAAGTGTGTACCTTTTGGACATGCACTGGCCGCACCAGCAGTCAAAGCAAAAGCAATTGCAGTCGAAACAACGATGAGCTTTTTCATGTGTATCCATTCCTATGAATAATAAAGATTAATCCGCGATATATGCAGCAACAACCAGCTTAAACTATTCCTATATATTTATGATGTCAATAGCTTAGAAGTAATCAAGATATAGAGTTCTGCACGGTTTTAATTGCAGCATTTAGGGGTTTTAATAGCCAACGAAAAACCACAACCGCAGCAACCGCACCAAAGATTTGCATCACAATAAATCCCAATGAATCACATGGACGTATCCCTGCAAAAGTAGCCGTCAATGTCCGCGCTAAAGTGACCGCAGGGTTGGCAAATGAAGTCGAAGCAGTAAACCAATATGCGGCAGTAATATATGCGGCTACAGCAGCAGGCGTCGTCTGATGACTGCTACGCGATGTAGAAATAATCACCGCAAGCAATCCGAAGGTTGCCACAAACTCACTCCACCACTGCGCCCCGCCAGCACGGACATGCTGGGAAGTCTCAACCAAAGGCACTGCAAACATCAAATGAGCAGCGAGAACTCCAAGTACCGCTCCAACAATTTGAACGCCCATATACAATCCCGCTTCCCGCCAACTGATGTGCTGATCCATCGCTGCATACAAGCTGACTACGGGGTTGAAATGCGCACCAGAAATCGGCGCAAAAACCAAGATTAGCGCAAACAGTCCTGCACCTGTTGCCAATGAATTAGCGAGTAAAGCCAAGCCAACGTTACCACCTGAGAGCTGGTCCCCCATGATGCCAGAGCCAACAACTACAGCGAGTAGAAATGCCGTACCCAGTAACTCTGCAACTAAACGACGTGTTAATGAAATATGGTGCATTACGCGTCACGCTCGCCAATACGATTTAAAGCTTCAACTAGCTCTGTTTGGCTCATGGTCTCAATCGGCAAATCCACCAACTTCTGAATCTTCTGACGAATCAAACCAAAGGTGTGCGCAAAAGCTCGACGTTTATCTTCGTCGGTGCCATGCACATGCGAAGGATCTTCAAATCCCCAATGGATTTTGATTGGAGTACCACGCCACAATGGACAAGTTTCACCTGCGGCGCTATCACAAACTGTAATCACAATATCCATTTTTGGCGATTCAGGTTGTGAAAATTCATCCCAGCTTTTACTACGCACTTGCTCCATCGGATAGCCGATCGATTGTGCTTGTTCAGCCGCAAAAGGATTGACATAACCTGTCGGCTGGCTACCTGCGCTGTAAGCGTAAAAGCGCCCCTTTCCAAGTACATTGATCAACGCTTCACTCATGATGCTCCGAGCTGAATTTCCAGTACATAGAACGAGGACATTGGTAAGTTTGGGAATATCTGTATGTTGATGATGGCTCATGATAAACACTCAACTTCGTTTGAAGAATGACAAATGGATGTTGTGGCTTGAACAGTGGTCTGACAAGGCACACCTCCGCAACAGCTTTCAGTCAGATAAGCCAGCAGATGATTCATCGTCGAGTAATTCGCTGCATAAATAACAAAACGCCCCTGCTGTGTTGCTGTCACCAAATCAGCATGTGCTAACTCTTTCAGATGAAATGACAACGATGAGGGTGCAATTTCAAGCATTTCGCTGATTTTTCCTGCGGGCAGTCCTGTTTCACCAGCTTGTATCAAGATGCGAAAAATCATCAATCTTGATTCATGGGCAAGCGCAGATAACGCAGCCAGTGCTGGCTTGATATTCATATCGACTATTCACTTATATTTCCATATTTCAAATATAGTCAAAATAATGATTTGAAGCAATTATTCTGACTTTAGATTGACGTGCTATTTTATAAGGTGTATTTTAAATACATCTTATAGATTTACTGAAAATAAGCTCAACCAACGGTTCATTGGCCTTTTAATCATCTGCGCTATACCTTTGATTCTTATTCTCAAAACCGCTTTCCATCCACTAAGGAGTCGTTGTCATGTTGTCCGAATCGGTGCGTAACCTCGTTAAAGCCACAGTTCCAGTACTTAGAGAAAGCGGTGTTGCGCTCACCAGCCACTTCTATGCACGCATGTTCAAATACAATCCAGAACTCAAACAGATCTTCAACCAAGGTCATCAGCAAGGTGGACACCAGCAAACTGCCCTTGCTCTGGCAGTCTTAGGTTATGCGGAAAATATTGATGATCCATCTGTACTGGCACCCGTCATTGATGTCATCTGTAACAAACACGCAAGTCTGGGTATTCGTGCAGAACATTACCCAATCGTGGGTCACCACCTACTCTCCTCAATCAAAGAGGTGCTTGGTGACGCGGCGACGGATGAACTGATTAATGCATGGGCAGAAGCTTATGGACAGCTTGCAGACATCCTGATTGAAGGCGAACGTAAACTGTATGCACAAGCAACCCAAGAAAAAGGCGGTTGGAGTGGCTGGCGTAGTTTCCGTGTCAAATCCAAGCATGTTGAGAGCGAAGAAATCACGTCGTTCTACTTGTACCCACTCGACGGTGGTGCGACACCTCATTACAAGGTAGGTCAATATATTTCCGTACGCGTATACGCACCAACCTTTGGTTTGATGCAACCTCGCCAATACAGTCTGTCGGATGTGCCAAATGGCGAATGCTTCCGTATTTCAGTTAAACGCGAAGAAGCACAAGAAACTAAACCTGCTGGTGCTGTTTCAACACGATTGCATCATGATATTCATGTCAATGATATCCTTGATGTTGCACCGCCAATGGGCGAGTTTTTCTTACATACCGAACATCAGCGTCCAGTCGTCCTGATCAGTGGTGGCGTTGGTTTTACACCGATGATTGCCATGCTGAATCAGCTGATTGCATCTAATGATCCACGTCAAATCCGTTTTGTTCATGGTTGTCGTCATGGCAAAGTCCACGCCATGAAAGGTCATGTCCATACTGTAACCAAACAGCATGACAATGTTCAGTCGGTTGTTTTTTATGAAAACCCGAATGCTAGTGATGTTCAGGGCAAAGACTATGACTATGCAGGACGAATTGATTTGGCGCTGATCAAAGATCAAGTTTTGCTACCTGATGCAGATTATTATTTGTGTGGGCCGTTAGAGTTTATGCGCGAGCAAAAGAAAGCATTAATGGCACTTGGTGTAGCTGCGGATCATATCTACGCTGAAGTATTTGGTACTGGCGGTTTTGCACTTTAATGGTATGCTTTGACTCTGTCACAACATGATTTAGTTTGATGGAGTCATTCGCCTTCTATGCAACTTACTCATTTTACCGATTTAGGACTTCGTGTCCTGATGTACACCGCTCAGCCACAGCGAATTACGCATAGTGATCAGGCGATTACTATTAGTGAGATCGCTGCAAGTTTAAATGTTTCTCGAAATCACTTGGTCAAAGTCGTACATTTTATGGCCAGCCACCAATGGCTCGTGACAACACGAGGCAAAGGTGGCGGACTGGCACTCGCAAAATCTCCTGAGCACTACAATCTAGGGCAAGTGGTACGCGTCTTGGAAGGTACAACGCAAGTAGTCAATTGTGCCGAACCGCCCTGTGCTCTTCGATTTGCATGTGGATTAAAAGCTGTACTAGACGATGCACTACAGGCTTTTTATCAATGTCTCGACCAATATACTCTTGCGGATATGATTCAGGAAAAAACCCAAAATCTTTTTTCGGAATTACAACGCATAGCGATCAAACAAATTAGTGCCGAAGATATCCAATAAATCGTGATAGTCGAGAATCTCACCCCCTTAATTTAGATCACCTAAATTAAGCAGCGGCTCTCACCCATTTCCCCAAATAACGAATCGACTTTCTCGACTCAGGAATAAACGGTGCAAATAATGGCCATGCATGCCACAAACCATTGCCCACTTCCAGTGTCACATC
>JASLGO010000038.1 GCA_030150135.1 Aquirhabdus sp. | reverse complement strand
TGACTCAACTGGCTACATATCTAAGAGGTAATGTTTAATGTTGCCATCAATTCCATTATTAATTCAGCCAATTCCATATCCTGATGAATCGGCTGCTAGTTTTCTTTGTCGGCTCATCAATTTAAATAAATTTTCATCTTTAGAAAGCGGCTTATCCGTATATCACAGAGATCTCGTTCAAGCAGCCCCTTACTGCAAGAACAGCGTACAGCCTAGATTTCAGAGGATTCTTCAAATCTTTAATTTAGATGAGACTTATGGAAGCATGGCGCTGAGAAAATCTGGGCCAACATATACCTCACCTTTGGAGTGGAACAATGTTGAAGTCCCTACAACCATGTTGAAACAGCGAGAACAACCTTTTTGCCCGTTATGTCTATCAGAAAAACCGTATTTCAGAAAAATCTGGCAATTCGCGCCTCTTTACGCATGTACAAAACATTCGGTTTATTTAATTGATAAATGCCATATATGTGGGGAATATAAAAGACTGGATTCAGGAGAGCTTTCAATCTGCTCGAATTGCTCAGTATCACTAGATACAGCACCAACAACTCATTGCGGATCTATAGAAAGCATTCTTTGGCTTAAATTAATGCTTGAAACGGCATCACGAGAGCTTTTTCTGGAGCTAACGTCATATTGGTTTGCGATTGAACAATTTGCAAAGCTAGATGGAGGTGACATACCCATAGAGTATCAGCTTCAGTTAACTCGACAATATTTTATTGATTCTGAAGCTTCTCAAAGCATAATCTGTAGGTGGATTAACTCACGCACACACTTCATCCATCCAAGAATTCAGCTTATCCCTTTTCTTCGTCACACTCCATTATTTGACTCATATATAAAATCCATTGAGGAAAATTGTCCAGATCCATTGGAATTATCACCTCAACACTATCCCATTAAACTTTCGCATAAAGATATTCGACTTATTCTAGGAATCACCCATCAAACTTTTGCTGACTGGCATAAGAAGGGCGTTTTTCTGCACTTAAACTCTAATCAACAACATACGAGCCAAGAGGTAGAGTTACTACTAATTAATTTAAGACATAACAAAACGTCACTGCTCTTATCCTCTCCGACCCAGAACGTTAATAAATATGGGCAGCATTATTGTAATTTAATGGAAATCGCTGATTTCCTTAATATCAACTATGACAACGCCAATAAGCTGTCTCAAACAAACTTACTCAAAATTGACAGCATAGTACTTCATGGTTTCCGCACTAAAGTCACAACTTACCAAGCGCTTGTAGAGTTCAATCAAAAATATATTCTTGCATCAGCACTTGCTAAAAAACTACATGTTAACGCGACCAATATTACAGAAAAACTCTGTAGCATCGGAATTTACCCTATTAGTGGCCCACATATCGATGGAAGGCGTCTTAACATCTTTACAAGAGAGTCCACAGTATCACTAACGAGCAGAGACTTAACCTCTATTAAGGAATACCCCACTCTTACTGGACGCAGAACTAAGGATGCTACATTTCTCTTAGCACACCATGAAGTTTTGTCATTATACGATGTGACAAAAATTCTTGAACTTAGTCCACTTAAAGTCGCATATCTCGTTCGACAAGGCATCCTTGCACAGGATAAAACTGATGCCTCGCAAATTATGATTCTAAGAGAATCTGTTGTAGAGCTTCTGAGAAAAATTCATAACGATGAATTCACTAGCCTTGCGAATGCGGTCAAACTTCTTAATTGCTCAAAAAGTTGGTTATCAGAATATTGGTGTAAAACAGGCTTTCTAGAAATTTATGATCTGATTTATTGGAAAATGGTTAAAACATCAAAACTTAATGCGGTGATTGAACTCAGGAAAACATATATGACTGGAGCCGAAGCGAGTGCTTTCTTGGGCATGCATCACTCTCATATCAGTAATCTGCAAAAACAAGGCATTATTAAACCTGACTATTTGGGTAGCCCAGAACAAATACGGCTTTTTAAACGGGATGATGTATCCAAACTGAAGAAATTGGGCTATGCAAAACTCGCCAAATAAGAACTCAGGGACTCGAGGCCAGATTCACTTGAATTTAAATGAGAACAGCGTTAGAGTTAGCTCAACAACGCCCACACGGTGTTTCGTAGACTAGCGATACGCTAATTACGAATGCATTTTGTGGGCTTTTTATTGTCTAAAAGAAAAGTAATCTTCAGTATCAATCCTTAACATTAAAAAAAATCAAACTCGCCATATCTATCTTCATTTTAATCTGCTTATAAATTCATATATCCATTCAAAATGGTGTTCTTATTTTTCAACAGGGGTCACTATTCACACTGACGCGTTCGTTAGTATCAATCAGATTATAAAAATAATCTTTTTCTAATATAAAAATTTATTTTCTTTTTTTTGAATCCAAATACACATCTTCTACGTAATTACTAATGTGATCACCAAGTCACACACGTCACATGCCACAAATTTGCAATATTGAATAGAAAACAACCAACTTATTTTATTAAGGATATAAAAAATGAAACGTCAGCTTACGTGCCTCGCCGTAGCTTTATTGATGGCGACAGGCAGTTTTACAGCAGTAGCATCCAGTCATCGAGAAGCGCCAAGTATTACTAAAACGCCAAAAGTCGATGGCACTGACTTTTATATGTTTAATAGCTATGAGGCAGGGCGCTCAGGCTATGTCACCATGATTGCTAACTATTTTCCGCTTCAAGATGCTTATGGTGGACCTAACTATTTTGCGTTAGATCCGAATGCACTCTATGAAATAGAAATCGATAATGTCGGCGATGCAAAAGAACACATCACCTTTCAGTTCCATTTCACTCAGTCTTTGAAAGATTTAAAAGTTCCTGTGAATGGTCAAATGGTGTCTGTGCCATTGTCTAATATTGGGGCAATTACCAATGATGCGAGTTCAGCACAAAATACGGCTGAGTCGTACACTGTCACGATGGTCAAAGGAAATCGTCGGACTGGAGCACGAACTTTATTAGGTACGTTCAATAAACCATTTGATAATGTTGGGAATAAATCTATTCCGAACTATGCGGCATATGCAAATAGCTTTATTTCACCAATCACAATTCCTGGTTGTGGTACTGGAAAAGTCTTCGTTGGACAGCGTCAAGATTCATTTGCTGTGAATCTAGGTCAGACCTTTGACCTTGTAAACATTGCAGCCCCCGCAACCGAGTTTGCTGCGAACGCAGAAAGTGCTGCGACGAACTCACTGGCTAATAAAAACGTGACCACGATTGCTCTTGAAGTTCCTGTGGGTTGTCTAGTAAATGCAGGTCAACCGATTATTGGTGGCTGGACGACTGCAAGCTTACGCCAAGGTTTACTGCGTAATCCAACGCCAAACAGCGATATTGTTTCTGCAACAAAAGAAGGTGGTGCATGGACACAGGTTTCTCGTCTAGGCATGCCACTGGTCAATGAGCTGGTCATTGGTCTAAAAGACAAAGATAAGTTCAATGCAAGCCAACCAAAAGACGATAGTCAGTTTGCCACCTATGTAACCAATCCAACGTTACCGACACTGCTGCAAATCTTATTTAGTAGTGCGGGCGTCAAAGCACCAACCAATTTTCCACGTACCGATTTGGTTGCTGCATTTCTGACAGGTATTCCAACCCTGAATCAACCAGCAGGTGTGGTTGCCTCTGAAGAGCTACGTTTGAACACCTCCATTCCTGCCGTGGCTCAATCACAGCAAGACCGTTTAGGCGTAATTAATGGAGATAACGCAGGATTCCCAAATGGTCGTCGTCCTGGCGATGATGTTGTGGACATCGCTTTACGCGTGGTCATGGGTAAGGTTTGTACGATTGCAGGCGTGAATACAGCAGTCGGTTGTAAAGCCAGTGATGCGCCGTCAGGCACGATTCACTTCACCGATGGTGCGCTACAAACTTCTTCACAGTTCGGCACCACCTTCCCTTATCTCAATACGCCTATCCCAGGTTCACCATAAGCGTAATTCTACATGATTAAGGAGAAATATCATGCGTTTAGCTTTGGTTGTTCCAACAGGTTTAGTACTGGCAGGTACACTCTTACTAGCGGGTTGTGGCGGTGGCGGTAGCAATGACAGTAGTGCATTTAATGGTATTCCAACGCCATCTACGGATGATCCATTTATTACGATTGTACGTCAGCAAACCGATACACCAGCGGCAATGTCTGAAGAGACTATGCCGCTTGACCTGACTCAGATTGTGGCGACTTCACCAGAAAATACCGAACCACAAAAAGTGACTTTTTAGCGAAAGATGCCATGACACACCGAGTCCATGCATTCGGTGTGTCATTTCGAAAAACAATAAATCGGATTTGGAGTAAGGCCGATGAGACAAACAAAACGCAGGATAAGACGAGATGTTCTTAAAAGTGCTATCTTTAGCATTGCACTTGGGGCATTAAGTATTGCTCATGCAACGCCGTATCGCCCAGCGACTGATACCGAAGTGATTGATACATTACCTGCGGGCAGCCCAACGTATCAAAGCTGTCAAATTATTCAATCTTCAGGTAAATTACCATTTAGCGTTGTTGCACCACAAATTAGTGCTTTGCTTGCTAGATCATATTCGCAAGGTGATCCGCGTGCATTAGGTCAAGCTGAATCTTTGCTTGAACCCTATCTCAAAGATAATACTCCACAAATCATGATGTATCGGGCAACCATTTTGCAGGCGAATCATCATTTCGATGAATCCAGAGCAGTGTTGCAAGATATTTTAAAAAAAGTGCCGAATCAGCCTGATAGCGTGTTGATGTTGTCATCCATCAATTTGGTTCAAGGTCACTTTGATGATGCTCGCAAAGAGTGCAATAACATTCGCGACATGGGTCTAATGATTTTACGATTTGCCTGCTTAGGTCAAGTTGATGATATGACGGGCAAGATCGCCAATAGTCGAGATGTTTTATCTCAATTGACGCAAATCAATAACGGATTAGATGCGGGGCAATTACGCTGGATGAATCTCATTCTGACGGATATCGCCTTACGGTTGAATGATTACGTGTTAGCAAAAAAGGTGTTTGAACAATTGGACATGACGACGGCACCGTCTCTTACTGCACGCGCTGACTGGTTATTGGATCATCGAAATTGGGCTGAAACGCAGCATCTCCTCGAATCACATAAGGATAATGATGCGCTGCTTTTACGCTTAGTCATCAGTGAAGTTCAATTAAAAAGTCCAAATTCTCAAGCTGATTTTCAACTGTTAGGTGAGCGTATCAAAGTTTGGCAGCAACGTGGTGAAACTGCACATCAACGTGAAGAAGCAATGTATGCCATGATGTTAAATCCACCAGAAATAGCACTTCAATTGGCAAAAAGTAATTGGCAAAAACAGCGAGAAACAGCTGATGTCGTGATTTATACCAATGCTGCAATACGTGCACATAGTGTCGCGGATATGAAAATCATTCAAGATTGGATTAAACAAACTGGTTTTGAATACCCGCGCTTAAAACAAGTACTGGCACAATCGATTCAGGCAGGATAATTATGAAGAACATTACAGGACAGAATCGTACTAAAGTCGCACTCATATTTGCACTTACCATTTTATTTTGGGTAATCACTTTATCTGCATTTAACCGCGCACAAGCGCATCAGTTCAGTACGGCTTATCTAGCCATTGAAACTCATGATCATAGTCCAATTGTGACAGCTGAATATCGACTCGCAATTCGAGATTTAGCTCTTCTTGCTCCAATTACAGTCAATGAAAAAAGTCAGATTACATGGGGCGCGATCAAAGCACAGAATTCAGCAATTACAGCGCTATTAGCACAAAATTTACAATGGAAATCAGGTGCTACTTCATGCGCGTTGGATAGCCAACGTGAACCTCTTGCGATTGATCAAGTCGCTGGGTTGTCTTATATCGTGGCGTATTTATCGATTAATTGTGGCAGCTCAAAAGCAACATCACTGGATTATCGAATGTTGAGTCATATCGATAGTGGACATCGCTTGATTATCAGTTCAGAGAATGTAGATAAACCTGAAGCACCAAGTCGAACATGGCTGATTGCACCGAGCGTAACAGAACTAGGTAATAAGAGCAGTGACCTCGCAGATACGTTTATGACATATGTCAAAGAAGGCATTCATCACATTTTGACAGGTTATGATCATTTACTCTTTTTACTCTGTCTATTGTTGCCTGCGGTTTACAACCGAGTAGATAATCAATGGATTCCCGTAAAATCCACATCAACTGCGGTTCGTCATACGCTTTATATTGCAACTGCATTCACTTTGGCACACTCAATAACGCTAACGGTCGCTGCTTTAAATATTATTTCTCTACCCTCAAAGTGGGTTGAGTCGGCAATTGCACTATCGATTGCAGTGGCTGCACTCAATAATATATTTCCATCCATATTGGGTGCAAAACAGATTCGTATCGCATTCTGTTTTGGTTTAATTCATGGATTTGGTTTTGCCAGCGCTCTTTCCGATTTGCCGTTACATACGGCTGCGAGATTAATGGCATTGTTTTCATTCAATTTTGGGATAGAACTCGGACAAATTACATGTATCTTAATATTTTTCCCTTTAGCTCTGGCATTAAGATCAATGGTGTTCTATCGTCAAGTCATGTTTAAAGGCGGTTCAATGGTAGCGTGCGTATTGGCGTTATTGTGGATGACCCAGCGGATTCTCGATCTAAATTGGATACCAGGATAATGTTTGCATCAGCTTTGGATGAACGCGCGCTACTACTTAAAATAGGTCAAGGCGACCGTAATGCTTTTCGTCAACTTTATGATCAAACGTCTCCACAATTGTTTGCAGTGGCGCTACGTTTATTACGAAAAAGAGATGCTGCGGAGGAAGTACTGCAAGAGGTCTTTCTGACATTGTGGCATGCCGCTGATCAATACGACATTGAACGTGGATCAGTTCGTACATGGATGTCTACGATTACACGTAATCGTTGTATAGATCGCATTCGCCGTATGCCGCAAGAAACATTACCATTACTCGAAGAAGAGGCTCTGACGTCTGAAAAAGATGATCCTTTGAGCCATGTTCTAGCACAAGATCATCATGAGTTATTGTCGGTGTGTCTGGATGGTTTAGATCATCAACAGAGACAATGTGTTTCGCTGGCGTTTTTTGATGGAATGACACACCAAGAGATTGCCACGCATCTTGTAGTGCCTTTGGGCTCTGCCAAAACTTGGATCAGACGGGGACTAGATTTCTTGAAAAAATGCATGGGGGCTATATGAATACGACGCTCAATGACATGAAAGCTGAAGATGGTGGAGATCCACCCTTGAATTTGATCGCAGCTCAATATGTGCTAGGTACCCTATCAGCCTCCGCTCGTCTGCGATTCCAGTCACGTCTGCAAGAGGAAACTGAATTACGTACACTAACTCATGCTTGGGAACGTCGTCTCAATCCGTTGACTCATTTACTTGACCCTCAGCCCGTACCTGAAGACGTTTGGCAAAAAATAGAAGTACGTTTAGATGGCGTTAAGCCGACAAAAAAAATAATTACGAGTTCAAGTGATCAGGAATTCACTCACCAAAAACCTGCATCGAATGATCAATATTGGAAACCTTTCGCATGGGTGAGTACTGGAATAGCAGCGGCTCTGGCAGTGTTTCTCTGGATACGTCCTGAACTTAGCACTGTTAGTCCGCATGTAGGGATGGAACAAGCGCAAGTTATCCATGATGTTGCGGTGCTAAGCACAGATAAAAATAGCCCAGCATGGATTGTCCGTCAGCAAGGTCATTCCTTAATCTTAAGTGCATTAAATACACAGGCAGTCCCTTCAGATCATGATTTAGAGTTGTGGAGTATTCACGATAAAACAGCTCCACGTTCTCTGGGTGTGATTCACCTAAAGAATGGTCAAGCCACGATCTCTCAAGTCACTGCTGATTTGATAAACAAAGATGTGACTTTAGCGATTAGTCTGGAGCCAAAAAACGGTTCGCCTACAGGTCAACCGACAGGTCCAGTTTTATATACTGGGAAGATCGTTTAAGAAGGGTGAGTTAGCTCAAAATTTTATGCCAATGAAATTTTGAGCATCCGACTTATCCCTAAACAATGAATATCGAATATATCCATAATGAATTTATATTCAGACTAAAAGGCATAGTGAAGTGTTAATCTAAACTGACGTGGCTCGCCTGGGTGTACAGTGATTCCATTTGGTACAACAGTACTGCTAGCGGATACCTGATAGTCCTGTTCATAGGCAATATCATAATATTGGCGGTTGAAAATATTGAGCGCATCAACTGAGAGTCTGCAATTGGGCGTCAACTGACGTCCGACACGTAGATTTGTCACAATGGCTGAAGATGCCTTAAGCGTATTATCTTGGGTCAACGGATAGCTACCAATATAGCGGGTTTCTATGCTTGCAGACCAAGGACCCAGTTTATGTAAGGTTGCTCTGAACAAGCCGACTTTGCCAACGGCATTGGGGATGTAATTTCCCGTTTCACCATTTGCATTGGCGTCAGCATAGCGTGCATGAGTCCAAGCCAGATCGGCATCTAGCAACAGCCAAGGATTGACCACCATATGGTTGTTCCATTCAACGCCATAACGTCTGCTCGCGCCATTTGCTGAGGTACTGCCAATATCCGAATCTGCGTTATAGATTAGTTCAGAGTCACTATCTAAACTCCAAAGCGCTAATGAGCTTTGTAATCCAGAGATGAACTCAGTGCGAAGTCCGACCTCTTTCCCAACACTGCCAACTAGCGCAGGCACAGCATCGGCTGGTGTATCAGTTATTGGATCAATTTTATCAATCACGCCACGTGCGTCATTACTGTGGAAACCTTTACCATAATTGATAAAAATTTCAGTTTTTTGCCATGGGCTAAAAATGAGTGACATTTTTGGCGACAACTTAGTACCTGATGTATTGCCACTATTCTCTGGATTAACCCTTGCTTCCATATTTAATAAGATTGCATCTTCACGAACACCGAGTAAAGTCTTAAACCAGTTACTCCATGTCGTTGTATTTTGAATATAAGTACCTATTTCTGTTTCGTTTACGGCATTGTCACTCACTGTTTGAAATGGGACTCGATCTTCAGTATTCAGTGACCCTACGTCGATATTATCGTGACGGACTTGCAGTCCCACTTCAGTGATCGAGTCATGGCCAAATAAGTCGTGGATCCAACCGTGAACAAGCTGTCCACCGAGTAAGTTGCGGCTTTCATATTGCTCAAACTGATCACCAGTAGCAGGTCTGAGCTCATGAAAGGTAAAGTCTGACCACAGTTGTAACTGATAATGCTGGGAATAACCTGAAACCTTGGTATAGCCATCATCATCATGAACATGCCATTCACCCGAGAGAATTATACGACTGGTATCACCGCCATCACTCGGATCTAATGCCGAATAGCGCCCTAGTTGACCAGATTCAATGAGCGCTAATGGCACTTGATCCGTTGAGTTCCAATGTGCACCATAAAGCATTCCGTCAATTGACCAGCCTTCTTTTATATTTCCATCACTTAACCGCATAAAACCATTGACCTTGCGCATCTTTTCTGGAGAAGTCCACGGGCCATTATTCTCTAAGACTTCTAACGCAGTGAGTAATCGAGGGCCACTTTGGTTGCCAGTTAATTGGAATGAGTCAACCAACAGAGCTCTACGATATTCAAAACCTCCTAGCGTCAAATCCGCAATGCCTTTATCTAAAGTATCTCGATATTTAATATCAGCGGAACCTGCAGAAGCAAAGTCTCCATCTTCGGCGAAGTAAGGGCCTTTGCGATAATCAATTCGTTGAACTAATTCAGGAATAAGGAAGTTCAAATCGGCATAACCTTGCCCGTGCGCGTTGGTTGGCATGTTGACAGGAACACCATCAATGCTGGTGGCAAAGTCTGTACCGTGATCCAAGTTATATCCTCGCAAAAAATATTGATTGGCTTTGCCATCGCCCGAATGTTGCGTCACAACCATACCAGGTACATTCTCAAGCACCTCACCAGGTCTAAGTATGGGGATATCTGCTAGTAAGCTTCCTTTGACCACACCTTGTGATGCAGCATCAGAGTTGCCCACGCCAATGTTGTAATGGGCGACTACCGAAATGATGGGCAATGTGGCGACTGGCGGAGTTGTATCGAGAGGCAAAGCACCTGCATGAACTTGAAATGCGCAACAAAAAGGGAGAAATGCCTGCCAGCTTAACAGTCGTGATTTGATCCAGAAATTATTCATCACACCCTTCTTTTTGTATTTTTAATCGTATTCACACCATGTGATTGGTAATGTTCTTATAGCTAATTAAGGCTTCAGCACAGAAGCCTTAATTTAGTGAAATTCTATAATCTGATTATTTCGGCATTAACACGGTATCGATGACATCGATTACGCCATTTGATTGATATACATCGTAAGTGGTGATGTTAGCTGAACCACCCTTTTCATCCCAAACTACGATGTTATGTGGTCCGTTCATGTTAAATGTGAGTGTGCCGCCACTTGCAGTTTTCAACATGGCTTTGCCATGATCCTTAGCAATAAGTTTAGACAACGTCACGAAGTCATATTTACCAGGTACAACATGATAAGTCAGTATTTTAACTAATGTTTCTTTGTTTTCAGGTTTGAGTAACGTGTCGACAGTACCTGCTGGAAGTTTGCCAAATGCTTCATTAGTCGGCGCAAATACAGTAAATGGTCCTTTACTTTCCAGTGTATCCACCAAGCCTGCTGCTTTTACAGCAGCAACCAAGGTGGTGTGATCAGCAGAATTGACTGCATTCTCCACGATATTTTTACTTGGATACATGCTTTGGCCGCCAACCATGACAGTGTTTTCAGCGTAAGCAACACTCGCAATAACCATAGTTGCAGTCAGAGCTAGGGCAATAGATAACTTGTTCATCACATTCATCCTTTAAACTTAAAAAGTGGAACAAATAGAATTTGGCTTTTAGGCAACATGAATTGATGTGCTCAAATCTCTGTTGCCTAGAGATATACGCAGCACGGATGAATTTGGATTCAAAAACTTATTAGAAATACACAAAAAGAGATTTTTAATTAACAAGATGAAGTAGTTTTTTATGGCTTTCTTATCGACTACCTATTTTGAGTTTTCTTGATTATCGTTATAGATAAATTGAGCCTTTCATATTATCTATGATACCAACACAGTAGCTTATAAAAGCTGTTTTTTGGAAAATGACAGCTTATGTGTCGCAAAACTGAGATAATGACAACATTTGTGTCGCGAGTTGTTGTCATTATGTGTCGCAGGATGCTATAAGTATTTGATTTATAGATACGACTAATGACAACTTATGTGTCGTCTGACGGCAACGTTAACTTGGCTGATACATAAATTTCAACGACAAAGCCCCTATCTATATGAATATGGGGCTTTATTTTATCTTAACAGATTATCCAGCAAATATTGAAGATAACTCATGCCCTTTCTCGTCATAAGTCTTTATGAAACTCCCTATACGAACATTAACGGTGCTAGATGTATACCCCACTAACCCATCGTTTTTTGCTCCTGTTAGTGGCCCACCTTGTATAGTCGCTATTTGATGTCCTTTTTCATCATAAACATTTATAAACGCTCCATTTTGAACAACACTTCCAATAGCCATATTTATCTCCAATTAATATTTTTGAAATTTTACTACATTATTAAGTACAAACTAATCACAAGAACATCAACCTATTACTTCCAACTCCTCCCTGAGTATCATCGAATATTTAATAAGATAAACCCAACCATTAGTCCAGAAGTTTAATGATAGTTACCATTGCATTATTCTTGAGCTTGTTATTGAACCCTTTAAAAAAGCTAGGATGATAAACCCTGATTGCCTTAAAAGTATGTCTCTCCGCTTTAACAATAGCCAATGCGCGACTTGGACTATCCGTATCGGTAGCAAGTAATGGATCAACAATATCAGGCAAATGAAATTTAATGTCACCATCCCGATTAGGACCAGTCATAAAAATAATTAAGTCTGGTTTAATAATGTCGATTTCTCGCGCAACTACAGGAAAAAAATCGCGTTCGATTTTTCTAACTTTATCGCTAACACCTTTTTGTGGAATTTTTCCACCAGTTTTAGCATCGACTAAATACCCTTTGCCTATTTTAGAAATATTGTTATAAATAAAGACTACCTCTGATTCTTCTAAACCTTTGTACTTTAAAATATTATTTTTGAAGAATTTAAATCCATTAAAGAAAGAACTCCCTAAATAGCCCTTTAAGTAACTCTCATCCAAGAAGAATCCACAATATCCGTCCATCAATCTTGAGATTGAAAGTAAAATGCCAACTTCACGATCAAACCATCCATAGGTCTCTTGACCAAAAATCATAACCTTAAATTTAGCAGCAGCAAGTTTTTGCTCATCAACTTTAATCAAAAACGGATTTGTGTAGAGCTCTCTGTCAAGTAGACTAAGTTCGGAATGCAGCCTATCCCAATGCACCGCATACAAACTTGATAATTGTTCATTTATTCCCATCTTTATTCTCTTAAGAAGTGGCGCACAGCGTCGAATTTAGTACAATCAAATGCCCCTAGACATCCTTTTTTCTATGGTTCTCACATGCAACCACCATGAATATAAATATCATCAGACACAGTAAATTTGTTACGTTATTCATTTGAAATTATGCAGGATTGATACGACATAACGTGTCGCACAGAACTTTCTATTTTGATTGAAATGTATATTTAATTCGAGACATATATGGCATCAAAAGTTGGGATTTTCTTTGTCGTCAATAACGAAGTACTGTTTGACGCTGTACCGTTACAAAATGGCGAGAAATATGGAAATTTTATAGAGTATGGCGGCCACTATGATTTTTGGGAAAAACTGATTCCAAACAACGCCATTGAACAGGCTTTTAAAGATAGAGCCTATGATGCCTATCCGCGAGGACGGGTCGTGTATTTTATTCGAGAACAGAAATTTCGACTTTATGCCGACAAGTGTCTAAATTCGAATGATTTATTATTAGTTAAAAAAGTATTTGAGCTGAAAAATGCTGTTAGGACTCAAGATGAGCATTATCAATGCGCATCCTGTAATCAGGATTATATGGATTAGGTTTATCAAGTTAAAACCCGTTCTACGTATACTTTTTAATCAAGTTATTCCTATCGTCAAAAAAGTTGCTTTAATCAGTCAATACATCCATTAACCAGACCAGATATGATTGAACAGAAGAATTAACCCTCTATTGAACTAGCAGCAAGCGTGGAGCTTTGAGCTGGTAAGGCTTCCATCACGCGACACATAGTTCACCATGCGAACCTACTGACTACGTCACGGAGCTGCCACTAAATCTAAGATATGTCTTTTCAACTATCATCGGGCTTGATTGGGCAGCATATTCATCGTTTTGGCGATAATTCCTAGCATGATTTCATCAGTACCACCTGCGATGGAAGCAACACGAGAATCTCGGAAAAGTTGTGATGCAAGGTTATCCCACATAAAGCCATTGCCACCCCAATACTGTAAACAGCTATCGGTTACTTCTCGCAGCAAACGCCCAGCCTTCAGTTTTGCCATGGACGCCAACATAGTCACATCTTTCCCTGCAATGTGCAACTCAGCAGCCTGATAGGTCAATGCACGTAAGGCTTCAATTTCAGTGGCCAGTTCAGCAAAGCGAAAATGAACATATTGATTATTGATGACAGGTTGACCGAAGGTAGTCCGTTCACGAGTATATTGAATCGTCTGTTCCAGACATATATCAAGAGAACCTAAGGCATTCGCACAAACCCATAAGCGTTCTTCCTGAAATTGCATCATTTGCATGGCAAAGCCAGCACCTTCTTTGCCAATCAAGTAGCTTTGCGGTACACGTACATCATCGAAAAATACTTGTGCTGTGTTAGTCGCATGCATACCAAGCTTATGTAATGGTTCAGAGAAACTGATGCCTTTCGTCTTGGATGGCACAACTATGAGCGATTTATTGAGATGTGGCTTATCGTCTGAGGTGTTGGCTAATAGACAGAAAAAGTCTGCCTGACCACCATTGGTAATCCACATTTTGCTGCCATTGATGACATAGTCGCCGCCATCTTTGCGGGCAGTCGTTTTAATCGCAGCAACATCAGAACCAGCGTGTGGTTCTGACACGGCAATCGCACCCACATAGTCACCGGCTATCGCAGGACTAAGGAACATATCTCGTAATTCTTTGCTGCCAAATCGGGCGAGTGCGGGTGTAGCCATATCGGTTTGTACACCCATGGCCATTGCAACGCCTCCTGCAATCGCACGTCCGAATTCCTCAGCAACAACAAGGTTGTAAGATAGATCTAATCCTAAACCGCCATTTTCCTCAGGTTTGCAAATACCCAGTAAACCGAGGTTACCCATTTTTTTAAATACATCGTGAATCGGAAATTGTCCTGCGTGATCCCATTCTAAAATATAAGGATTAATTTCAGATTCAACGAACTGACGTGCAGTACGACGTAAGGCTTCATGTTCAGCAGTGAAGTTCATGGTTAAAGTCCTTTATATTTTACAAAGGGCGACCTGCCATCTTTGCATCCAGTCACATATAACAGTGTTATTTAAGATAACACTGTTATATCATGCTTTACTCACGCTGTAAATTTTTTCGCTGGAGTTCGGTTGCTTGGAAAATGCCGTAAAACAAAATGAACGCCGTCACCAGATGACTTTGGCTGCGATTGAATTACTCGAAGAATATGGTCCTGAGGCCGTGACTGCCAGAAAAGTTACGGCCAAAATGGGCTTATCGAGCATGACGATCTATACCGAGTTTGGCTCCATGGCCAATCTAGTGGCATCTATTGTCGATTATGGTTTTCGATTGCTTTTACAGTACCTGAATCGACAACCTCAGACCTTGAATGCCATTGCCGATCTATGGGGAGCTGCTTGCGCTGCACGTGACTTCGTACTGATACATCCGCATTTGAATGCGGTCATGTTTGCCACTCGTAGCGTGGGTGGTTACGAACGTACAGGCACCGAGTTAGATCAAGGCATTGAGACGTTACGTTTTTTACACCAATTCAGTCGTCGTGCAATTGAAAGTCAAAATCTGACTGACTGTCATCCGAGGCAAGTCACGAGACAGTTATGGACCATTATCCATGGCCATATGATGTTAGAGCTAGCAGGTTACCTGTCTAGAGAGACCAACCCTTTAACTTCTTTTGCAAATATCTTTGCAACAACGCTGATCGGGTTCGGAGTCAGTCCAGATGTGGTTAACACAGCGGTCTCAAATTTACATCATAACTCTCTCACCACTAAGCCCACCGAAACCGCCAAAACCTGAATATGACCGTTATCTTATAGTGCATTCTTCATGCTACGAATCGCTTTATCTCACAAAGTGGTGTCATTCTTGATGAAAGAAGGTAGGCGTTTTTAATGGACTAATACCTCTCATGTATACTTTTTTTATAAAATTATCCCTATCGTCAAAAAAGTTGCTTTAATCAGTCAATACATCCATCAACCAGACCAGATATGATCGAGCAGAATAATTACCCCACTAAATAGCCAAGCAGAGACTTCCTCATGCCCAATCAAGCACTAGAACAACTGGCCAACACCCTAAAAGTCCCCGCCACAGAACTCGCAGACCTATCTACGCTCAGTGAAGCAGAGCTTGCAAAACTTGATGGCTTAATCACCGCAGCCCAACAAAAACAACGCCAAACCCTCAACGACGCCATCGAAAACGGCCTGAACTATGTTCCAGCCATTCTCCGTGGCACCGTCAAAAAAATCGTCCGAGGCTAAGACCAAACCATGAGCAAATTAGATACCAGCGCAGAATTAGTCAAACTCAGCCAACTGCTCGGCGTACCCAGCACCGAATTAAACTATCTAGAAAACCTACCCCTACCCACACTCATCAAAGTACGCGCCCTGACCACAGACAAACTGTTTAACGACGGTCGAAAACTGTTCCAAAAATTAGCCTCCGCCAGTAAATTACTGCCTGCTGGTGTCACCGCCACGATCGGCGAAAAGATTTTTGGTGCAATGCTGTGCGCCCGTATTGCCAGCGAAATGCCCTATCAGCGTGCGGTTGAATTGGCGGACAAAATGACCATTCCTTTCTTGGCAAAGGTCACACTCGAACTCGATCCACGTCGGGTAAAAGACATTATCCAAAACATGCCGATCGCCAAACTACGTGCAGTCGCGACCGAATTACTCGCGCAGAAGCACTACATCATCATGGGCGGTTTTGTCGGCTATATGCTGCCTGCACAGTTAAAAATCGTCCTGCAAGATGTCTCGACCGAAGAAGCACTGCTGCATATTGGATTCTTTATCGAAAACAAACATCAGCTGAGTGACATTATTCGTTTATTGCCGACCGAGCGGCTACACAAGCTGATTGGCTATCTGCAAACGCACGAAGAGCTATGGCCAGAAGCGCTGGCACTGATGATCCATCTGGAAGATGACTTAAAGCGCGAGTTAGGAGATATTGCTGCCGAACAAGCCGAACTGGGTAGTGCCGTGTTGGATGATCTGGTTTGCACCGTGCAGCGGTTGGATCTGTGGCAAGACGCGTTGCCATTATTTGCCTGTATGTCCCCTGCGACACAATTCAAGCTGATTAATACTCCCCTGCTATCCCAAGTCACTCCGTTGACCAGCGTACTGGTAAATACCGATCTTTTTTCATTATGGGCAACATTGCTGCCTTTAATTGAATACATGTCGCTTGCGCAACGCCAGCAACTGACGAACTTAGTGATTAAGCAAAGTGATGATTTCCAGCAACGTATGATCGCAGCGGTTGCGCATCATCAATTGTGGCGACCTGCTTTTGATGTATTGATGTTAATGCCTGAAGCGGCACAGCAACTCTTTGCTGAGCAATTTAAGCAACTGTTGACGACAAAGCCTGAGCTGGTGGAGATATGGAAGCCTTTGGTGGCTGAGAGACAATTGGAGAATTTGTTGGGTTAGTTCAACATACAAACAAGAACACTGAGCTAGTCGAAGTGTGGTTTTCGTATCACCGCACATTTCGACAAGCTCAATGAGCTATGTTTCTTTAATTCATAGTAATCGCTTAAAGCTCTCCAAGCTCTTCCAACAACCGATCCAAAAACAACGCCTTCACCTCTGGCAACACCCGCGAAGCTGGATAACACGTCACGATCTTAAAGTGATCGACTCCAGCGGATAACGGGTAGCCGATATTCTCAAGATCAGTATCCTTCGACTCAGCGCGCGCCAAATTTAGGAACGGCAGCAAATCAGTGCCGAGCACATCTTTCGCCGCGTAATAATTGAGATAGCGCTTAATCCCCGCTGGAATGCGGCGCATATTGAAGCCCCATTGCGGGAAATAAAATCGCCCCAGTCCACCTGCCGCCAGAGATATCACTAGATCGATCTCTATACCGCGCTTCGCCAGCAACTTCGCGACTTTCAACACCTGACTCCCACCCTGACTATAGCCGATCAACACAATCGGCCTCCCAGCCTTTGCCGCAACAGCCAAATCATCAGCGATCTGGGCAGGACTCAAATGATTGCTATACAACGATGTATCGGCATACCCTGCCGCACGCAGAAAAGTCAGCAAATGCCGCTCCATATGCTTACCCGCGAGCAAACCATGGATGAGGGCAATACGAGGGCCTTCGGTTGTTGCAGAGAGATTGGCGTGCCAAGGGATAGATGGATGCGGCATAGATTAGCTCGGCAAAACAAAAATAAAGCGAATCATAAACTGTTATTAGCCTGCATCACCAGACATGTAGTTTATGAAACTCTGCATTTAACTTAACAATATCTTTTGAGTTGACTGAGCATTTTGAATATGGGTTTGAATATATTCCGCATAGACTGATAGCTTCTCGTAAATATGTTCCGCATAGAACATATCTTCAATCAAATTGGTAGTTTGCAGAACGCTAAAGAAACTGTCTGACTGTGTAAGTAATTCAGCATTTTTTTGCGAAAATAAGGTACATAAATGGGTATGTACTTCATCTTTACTTTTACATAGTAACTGACGCATATCAACCATTTGACTATCTATAATGGGCTGCCATTCCAAAGTCGAATTGACAAAAATTTCTACTTTCAAAAACTCTGACAATACGTTTAACTTATCCCGATCAACCTCATATTCAGTCATCAAGTACAGCGTAGAAATATCTGTACGGCAAAGCGCCTTGATTAAATTTGCATAAAAAAAATCTTTGCCATCTTCAATTGGATCAGATAACTCAATATGCATTTTCAATGCACCCAAAGCACCCTCGACTAAACGCTGTGGAACTTGCTCAGCTAGATAGTATTTATTCAGTATATTTAATACTGTTGCAGTGGCAGGCGTTGTAAACAAGATTGTTTTATTGAGTATTGAAAAAATAAATGGCGCAAACAAGTAAGCCAAATGACTCGTTTTTGCATGGATATGTGATTGTGCCATATAGGTTATTTTTGTTTTAGAAAACTCTCTGAGTACTTTACCCCTTAATAAAGTCGCTTCAAGGTTCATGAAGTCTAGATTCAACTTTTTCTGGACAGCTTTAGACCATTCATGCCCCACCAATAGATGAGGAATCACATTTAATTGCTCTGATTCAAACATGTTGTACTCATTTACAGTCATTCATCAATGATGATGATTTTGTCTTCAACATCACGAGATTAAAAGCTACAGAGTCGCAGACAAAAACCATAACAGAACCTATGAATCCAAAACAAAATAAAGCAATGAAAATAAAAGTATTTTACTAAAGCATCACTTCAATCATTCAAATTATTCTCTTTAATCACCACAAAACTACTCATCAACCTTTATCTGTTATAGTTTTTATTAAATGTCCTATATCTGTAAATTGCGTGATCAATGTAAGAAAATCCGTTTTAAGTTCAATTTCGCCGATTAAATAAACGACTCTTACAGGAGATAATTGATGAACATTGGTCTAACAGCTTTAGAGCTTGCGAGGATCCAGTTTGCGTTCACGATATCCTTTCATATTATTTTTCCTGCCACATCAATTGGTCTAGCTTGTTTTTTAGCAACGCTAGAGTGGCGCTGGCTTAAGACAC
The DNA here is from genome assembly GCA_030150135.1 of Aquirhabdus sp. GTDB lineage: Bacteria > Pseudomonadota > Gammaproteobacteria > Pseudomonadales > Moraxellaceae > Aquirhabdus. Next base: position 20,436 of record JASLGO010000038.1, on the reverse strand, counting down.
AAAATCCGATTTATAAAGATTTATTCAAATACTGGATCAAAATCTTTGCAGTCGCGTTCAGTATGGGCGTGGTATCTGGTGTGGTCATGAGTTACCAATTTGGCACGAACTGGAGTGAATTCTCTCATGTCGCGGGTAGCATTACTGGACCTTTACTGACCTATGAAGTCTTGAGTGCGTTCTTCCTTGAGGCGGGTTTCCTCGGGATTATGCTATTTGGTTGGGGACGCGTCAGTCCGAGAGCCCATTTCTTTGCAACGTTAATGGTCGCGATTGGCACCTGTATTTCCATGTTTTGGATTCTATCGTCCAACAGTTGGATGCAGACACCACAAGGATTCGCCATAGAAAATGGGATCATTGTGCCTAAAGATTGGTGGGCCATCGTCTTCAATCCATCTTTTCCTTATCGCTTTGCCCATATGGCAATGGCCAGTTTCCTCGCTTCAGCGTTATTGGTCGTCGGCGCATCAGCGTGGCATTTAATGAGAGGCCGCCAAAACGAGCTGGTCAAGAAATCATTCTCTTTGGGATTGTGGATGGTTTTGATCACGTCCGTTGCCCAAGTTTTTATTGGTGATCATCACGGCTTAAATACGCTGAAGTACCAACCCGCAAAACTAGCTGCAATCGAAGGACATTGGGAAACCAATCATGATCAGGGCATGCCTTTACTATTATTTGCAATTCCAGACATGAAAAATGAACGTAATCTATTCGAGGTAGGTATTCCAAATTTAGGTAGCATGATTCTCACACACACGCTGTCTGGCAAGGTCACAGGGTTAAAAGACTTCGCCCCAGAAAGCCGTCCAAATGCGCTCATTATATTCTGGAGTTTCAGAGTCATGGTCGGCATGGGCATGTTGATGGTCATCTTGTCCATGGTCGCGTTATGGTTAAGAAAACGAAATCAATTATTCACGTCATCTTGGTATCACAAATTTGCGCTGGTGATGGGCCCAACAGGATATATCGCGTTATTGGCGGGTTGGGTGACGACTGAGGTCGGACGTCAGCCTTGGATCGTTTATGGTGTCATGCGTACTCAAGATGGTTTATCGCACACCGTATCAGCCGATCAAGTTGGATTAACGTTGATCATTTTTGTGGTGGTGTACACGATTGTATTTGGTACTGGCATTTACTACATCCTGAAATTATTAATAAAAGGCCCTGAGTTTATCTATTCACAAAATCCTGAAACTGCTGGGCTCGGCCATTTCAAAACTCCGATGCGCCCATTAAGTGCAGTGGATGAAAGCATAGACTCGGATACAAATGCACAGGAGAAACGTCATGATTGATCTCTCTTTAGTTTGGGTGGGCATCATTGGATTGGGCGTATTGATTTACGTCATCATGGATGGCTTTGATCTTGGAATTGGGATTCTGTTTCCGTTTATCCAGAACAGTGAGGAACGGGATGTCATGATGAATACCGTCGCGCCGGTCTGGGATGGTAACGAAACGTGGATGGTACTCGGCGGTGCAGGACTCTATGCAACATTTCCTCTCGTCTATTCCACCGTGCTTTCCGCGCTCTATTTGCCAATGATATTCATGGTGATTGCGTTAATTTTTAGAGGAGTAGCATTTGAGTTTCGGTTTAAAGCCAACCGTACTAAACCTTTATGGGATCAAGCTTTTATCTGGGGATCGATATCTGCCAGCTTCTTCCAAGGGATGATTCTGGGTGCTTATATTCAGGGCATCCAAACGACTCATGGCGTATTTTCAGGGCATGCACTGGATTGGCTGACTCCATTCTCGATCTTCACAGGTTTTGGTGTACTGGCCATGTATGCAGCATTAGGTTGTGGCTGGTTGATCTTAAAAACCGATCATGATTTACGTCAGAAAATGTACCAATTGATGCCAAAACTCATTTGGGTACTGCTCATCACTTTTGGTGCGGTGAGCATCTATACACCCCTGACCCATCCAGAAATTGCGGCGCGGTGGTTCTCCCTGCCGAACCTATTTTATTTCTCACCTGTGCCGATTCTCGTATTGGTGTTTGTGACATTGATTTTTTCTGCTTGTAAAAAGCAGCAAGACCACAAACCTTTTGTCTATACCTTAGCACTGGTTTTTCTGGCATTCACTGGATTCGTCATTAGCTTATACCCATATATCATTCCACCTTCGGTCACGATCTGGGATGCGGCCTCACCTCGCTCCAGTCAAATGTTTGCATTGGTTGGTGCGCTCATTTTAATTCCGATCATTATCATCTACACCATCATGTCGTACTGGGTATTTCGAGACAAAGTACGTGTTGGTGATGACGGTTATCATTGAGGAATAAGACATGAAGAAACTGAATATCACACTTACTCCAGTACAATGGTTTATTGTGCTATGGTTAGTTGGGTTTCTGGGCTTGGCAGTGATCTCAGGTTTGTTTCGGGTATTACTTTATTTTGCGTACTAAATCGGTTACAGATCAACGCACTGAATAAGTAACGCTTATCAGTGCGTTTGAATGATGCAAAAGAGGAAGTAGATGCCTTTTTATCTCTTGAAGTGGACACATGCCGATGTACAAATCTGAACGGCTTGCACATAACATTAAACGCCTCATTGAAGATGGCAGTTTAAAAGCACACGAAAAACTCCCCTCTTTACGCGATCAAGTACAACGTTCAGGATTAAGTCTGATGACTGTCCTCAACGCTTATCAGGAGCTAGAATCTCAAGGGCTGGTTTATTCTGTTGAAAAATCTGGCTTCTTTGTCACTGAAGTGGTCGCTGAATTTTCTGCTAAAACATCACCTGCCATCGCACAGCCAGTCATAGCGCTCAACGCAAAAATTGAAATTAACTCTTTGGTCTTTAATTATCTTAAGTCGATTCAACCCAATCATATTGTGCCGTTAGGATCCGCCTTTCCCAATCATTTATTACTGAATCCACCTAAATTGATTCAAATCATGGGGCAACTCACGCGTAATAAACACAACTATGGTCAAAACAATAATCTACCGCCGGGCAACATTGAACTACGTAAACTCATCGCCCAACGTTACAGTATGCAGGGGATTCCCACACAACCCGACGATATCGTCATTACTTCGGGTTGTCTGGATGCTCTGAATCTCTCTTTACAGGCAATCACTCAACCTGGGGACTATATCTGTTTACAACAGACTATTTTTTACGGGGCATGGCAGGTTGCAGAACGGCTAGGCTTAAAAGTTGTCACGATTCCTGAGCACCCACAAGAAGGTTTTGATCTGGAGGCTTTTGAGCAAGCGATTAAGACCTATCCCATCAAAGTCTGCTGGTTTATGCTGAATTGCCAGAACCCCATTGGTTTTACAGTCAGTGAAAAAATTAAATATCAAATCGCTAAACTGTTGCATGACCATCAAATTTATCTGATCGAAGACGATGTCTACGAAGAGTTATTTTATCGCGGGGCAAAACCACTCTCGATGAAATACTATGACCAACAGAATTTAGTACTGCACTGCTCTTCTTTTTCTAAAACGCTCGGCCCCAGTTTTCGCATAGGCTGGGTATATGCAGGGAAATTTTCAAAATATATTCAACATTTACAGCTCATGAGTACAATTTCAGCCAACTCATTAATGCAAAACGCTTTGGTTGAATTTATTTCCAATCATCATTACGAAAAACATTTACGCACTCTTCGGCGAAATCTTGAAAAAAATAAGAAAATATTCTTTGAATATCTCAACAATCACTTGCCTACAGCTTGTGAGATTCATCATTACTGGAGTGGTTATTTCTTATGGATCACCTTACCAACTCAAGTCAATAGTATGCAGATTTATGAACACTTAATTCACTTGGATATTGGCATTGCACCAAGCCAATTATTTAATATCCACGATTCGCATCATAATCATCTACGGCTTAACTGCTCATTTGAATGGACAATGGACATTGAAAATGCAGTCAACCAACTCATTTCCATCATAGAAAAGCAAATCGAAATGCATTCAGATAGTTAAAATTTCTATGCTTTCACCAAAAATCAACCACACACTTCTCTACGGTACTGCATCGGAGTCATTTTCATTTCTCTCTTAAAAAACCGTGTAAATGCACTCTGTTCAGAAAATGCCAGAAGCAATGAAATTTCAGCCAATGAGATTCGAGGATCATCCAAATAAAGCTTGGCTTTTTCAATACGAGCCTGATCCAGTGCAAATTGAAACGTCATATCGCGATCTTTTAGTTTTCTCTGCAAGGTTGCACGAGACATATCTAACTCTTGGGCAATATAAGCGACTGTGGGTAGCCCTGTATGTAATCCTCGAGACATCGCCTTGTCAAAATGAATAAGAAAATTGTCACCTCGAACAACACCCTGTAATTCATTCTCCGCTTGATGCTCAAACATTCTGAGCAAATCTGCCCTATCCATAAAAATAGGTCTTGAAAATAAATGCTTAGGCGCAGTAAAAGAAATTGTAGTTTTACTAAATTGGACAGGACAGCCAAAAAAATCCTCGTAAACCGCAATATTCGCAGGCACATTGCCGATGATTGTCACCGCAGACGGATTGACATCCTCACCACATAACCGATGAATAAGGCTCAATATTCCTGCTGTTCCCGTTTCACAGGCAAGCCGCCGAATTTCCATAAAGAGAGGACTTGACAGCAACTCCTCATCAAAGGGTTCCGAAAGTTCCCATGATGCACGGTAGTACGACGGATTATTTTCAATCGTCAACGTAAAACCACGCCACATCAATGGAAAGAAGCGCTCAAACCGATCAGCAATATCTCCAACCGTATGACAAGACAGACAAAGATATCCCAATAGCCCAGCATGTTCAGGTTGAAAGAACTGACCGATTTCCAAACCTAATGTCGGACTGGGATATTCTTGTCGGATCAAAAAAAGACACGTCACCCATTCATCCATCGCAACACGTCCATCCAACTTCCACTTGGATAGTCGCTCCCGACATTCAGGGACAGCCAAATTTTTGGCATTTAAAAAAGTGAGTAATAAGCCTGCTAAAGCTCCACTCAGGGAAGCATTATTTTTCATTGTTTTATCGCGATCTCATGACTTGGCCATATCTTCATGATAATACAAAAGATGGGCTCTACTGTTTGACTTATCGCCTCACAAGTTACCCGTTAATCTCACCCGCAAATCAAATCATTGATTTTCAATAAGACCATGAGTCAAATCAAAACATCTAAGGTCAATACGATTTTTTATCATTCAATTAAATTTTGAACCCTAATATTTTTCATCCACTCATGAAAAATATAAAAACAACTAGGGAGATTTATCCCTCTCATAAGGGGTTGTCAAGAATGAAAACTGTATTGATTAAAAAAAATGGGCTATTTATTTTTTTGGCGGTTTAACTTTACTCATATCCTCACTATTTTTCAGTCACACAGCCGTTGCAGAACTACAACCTATGTCCGATAGCGATTTAGAACATACCGCAGGTCAGGCTGCTTTTTTTACCAACTATATTTCACCATCAGGCAGTGGAACAGGTAGCACACCATCAGACTACGGCTTTTTTACAGTAGGATTGAATGGTCAATTAGAACTCAACACCAACATTCAACACCTTCAACTCGGATGTGGCGGTATAAATGGAGCAGGCTGTGATATTGATATGAACAATGTCAGTCTCAGCGGGAATCCAGGTGTAGGAAGTTGTCCTTCGGGTGGAGCAAGTGTTGCCAATTGTGATGCCGTACTGACCAATCCATTTCTCCGACTTGCCATCCAGAATCCAACGTCATTATCCACTCGCCAAATCGTAGGCGTTCTGTTTGGTGCAGAAAATGCACTCGGATTATTGCAGACAGGCAGCAATACAACTTCTGCCAATGGGATCAATAGTTTTTCGGGTTACGCCCATGTTCAATCGACATCCGCAGCCAACACCATGACAGGAACAATTACTACCGCACCTGCAGTTTTTCCAGCGTACAATCCTGGTAGCACTCCAGCAAATTACACCATCCATGGCAATCTGACCGCATTAGGCGGTGTAGCTGCAACTGTTGCGTTTACTCTGACGTCAGGCTCAATTACGATTCCAGGATTTTCAGGAATTAACTTTTCAGTACCTGCACCAACCATGAATGGTAACCGCGTCACAGCACTATCCGTCAATCCCTCTGCAAGTCTGCCTAATATCATCATCGGATATAGCCCTGATGACAACGACTGTGGTGCTTTTGCCAATGGTGCCTGTAATGGAAATGGCACACCGACATACAACTCAAACTATAGTGCCTCTGGCTCTTTAGGGACTTATCCCAATAACGGCTCGGTAGGAACACAAGGTGGGCCAGTTGTTGCAACTACATCATCATGTTCTGGTATTGGATGTTTACTGTTGCCCAACTTCGGGCGTGGAAATAACTTCCCAACACATTTATATGGAATGATTCAAAATGTTTCTGCCAACGTAAACTTTATTCAACCATTAGGTTTCATGCATTCGTTAGCGATTAACGCTCCACTTGCTCTCAGTTTACAATCTCAAAATATCCTCTGGCCAGGCTCACCAAGTGCCGATATTGCACAAAAGGGTTGGTGGATGTCTATCAACAACCCGATCTATGTGGGTAATCTTATTCCTAGTGGTCCAATTAATTTATGTGCTGATCCAACCAATACAACCAGTTGTGTATTTCCGCAATTTGCCCAACAATTTAATAATTATCTTGCGAATAATCCACCAAATACCAATGATATTGCTGGAATCTTGTCAGGAAAAACTTTAGGGGCACAAATTGGAACCGTGTCGCTCACCCCGATCGCGCTCACACTCAACGGCGTCCAACTCTCCAGTCAGAATACCGTTCCAAACTGTTATGGTGGTTTGAAGTTCTGTTAGCGTAAATAACAGAACTTCAAAATCAACTTATCCTTTGAGAGGATAAAGTTTGGCATCAAACTGATCCATGGATGGAAAAGTTAGCGGGGTTAATTGATTGAGATGAGCAAGACGTTCTTTATATTGCTCTAGAATCTCTTGACGGGCTTCTGGGGCAATATAAGGCACATGATACGCTGCAAAGTTCGGTAGAACCTCAAGCCCGACATAAGCCAGCGTCCCACGCAAGATGGGTCTTAGCATTGTCTCCAGCTCACCATGAATTGCATCTGCGCCAAACATATGTTCACGACCACCTAAAGTGAAGGTCAACATGGTTTTCTTGCCTTTGAGACCACCGCGATCATAGAAACGCAGACCGCCATAACACAGGCCTGATACCAATACGCGATCAATCCAGCCTTTGAGGATTGCTGGAACAGAGAACCAAAAGATTGGAAAGTTAAAAATAATCAGATCAGCAGCTTTGATCTTTTCAATTTCACCTGCAATGTCCGCAGCAAGGCTGCTTGTTTCATAACCGTTACGCTGCTCTAGTGCATACACCAGATAATCTGGATTCTTACGCTGTGCAAAATCATCAGCAGATGCGACTGGATTCCAGTTCATCTCATACAAATCAGAAACCACGACGGTATGCCCTGCCGCTGTGAGTTGTTCGACAGCAAGAGACTTGAGTGAGGTTGTGAAAGATTGTGGCTCAGGGTGAGCATGGACGATCAAAACATTCATGGGGGTTTAACTCAAAAATTAATGACGCCAATCATACCTATTTTTAGATCTCAAGAAATAGTCGACGAACAAAGCCAAAGCTATTATTTCACGACGAGTATTTAAACAACGTAGCAAAAGTACGAATACGGGATCATGTAGACACGACCTAAGCCAGATACATCTTCGGATGATCGCATCACATTGAAAAGAAAATGTAAAAAATAATGTAATCACGAATCCTTCGGTATACCATTCAACCATCTTATATTTTTAATATCTCTGGTCGTTAATGGTTGTCAAGAATAATGCCCGTACACTGGTTATGGATCTGCTCTTTGCTGATCCTCACGCCACCGTCACCATCCGTCAGTTTCTACAAGCTGGGGCTCTCTTTGACATCAATGAAAATAATATCCGTGTTGCCCTGACACGCCTCTCCAGTGATCAGCTGATCAAATCCGTTAAACGCGGTGAATACAGCCTCACATCAAAGGCAAAAGAAATTTCAGAACCGATTGCCCACCGATCAAACAGTCCTCGACAAGTTCGCCCTTGGACAGGTCATTATCTGGCTGTCCATACAGGGCTTCTTGGGCGTTCTGATCGTGGAGCCCTAACCAAACGCGAACGAACATTGCATTTGAATGGTTTTAGAGAGTTTCAACCTGATTTATTTATCCGACCTGACAATCTCGCAGAAGATCTAGAAAGTACTCGTAAGCGCCTTGTTGCAACTGGATTGGACAAACGTGCGCCAGTTTTTATTATCCAAACCATTGATCAAGATCATCAGAAAGCAATTACACGCATCTGGGATAAGAAAGCTCTAGAACAAAAATACCAGAAAATGAGCAAACGCATTCAAGTATGGCTCGCACAAGTCGATATGCTGGAACTGGATGTCGCGGCGCGAGAATCACTGCTGATCGGACGCGAAGCCATCCCGATGATGATGACCGACCCGTTATTACCAGAACCTTTTGTGGATACAGCTCTGCAAGAAACTTTTTTTAATGATGTCATTCACTTAAATCGTGTTGGACATGAGCTTTGGAAACAATTCGCTGAGACACATATCGTTGAATAGGATAATAAAAAGGATACTGCGTCATCGCATTTCCTAAGAAATACTACCTCTGCAAAGTAGCAAAGTTAGCTCACATCACCCACAGAACAATGGCATAATCTGAGTGATAATCGTACCAAATCAAATCTCAGATACCTTCACGCGCCATAAAATCAGAAAAATCTAAAGGAAAGACATCATATGAAATCTGTAGTTTGTCAAAATGCTGAACTTCGGGTGGCAGACCACGCGCCACTAAAACCGACCAAAGGACACGTTCTACTCGAGGTCGTTCGCTGCGGGATCTGTGGTTCTGACCTACACATGCAGCACCACTGCGATCATATGCATGACCTTGCCGCGCGAGTTGGTTTTAATGGTCTCGCCAAAGCCAGCGACGAGTTCGTGATGGGGCATGAATTTTGTGGCAAAGTACTCGATTACGGCCCAAAAACACGCCGTAAATTTAAACAAGATACGCTCGTTTGCGCCATGCCACTGCTGAATGTCGACAAACTCGGCTATCAATCTGTCGGTCTTTCACCAAACGCAGCTGGAGGTTATGCCGAGCAAATCCTCGTTCAATCCAGCTTAATGTTTGAAGTGCCAAATGGACTGGATGCAGACAGCGCTGCGATGACCGAACCCATGGCGGTTGCGCTACATGCTGTACGCCGTAGCCGTATCAAAAACAGTGAACCTGCAATTGTCATTGGTTGCGGTCCTGTTGGGCTCGGCGTGATTCTCATGCTCAAAGCTGCGGGAGTCAAAACTGTAGTTGCCAGCGACTTCTCACCGAATCGTCGTAGATTGGCGGAACTATGCGGCGCAGACATCGTGGTTGATCCAAAACAAGAATCTCCATTTAAAAACTGGAAAGAGTTTGGCCTACTCGGCAATGTCTCTGATGCGATTAATATGGGAATGGGGCTTTTTGAAAAAATGCAGGCAGTTCCACTACCGTGGTGGCATGCATGGCGCGTCGCAGACAAATTAGGGGCAATGCCGAAACGTCCTGTGATCTTTGAATGTGTTGGCGTTCCGGGAGTATTGCAACAACTGATCGAAGGTGCGCCACTATTTTCACGCATTGTCGGAGTTGGCGTGTGTATGCAAAGTGACAAAATTGAACCTGCCCTTGCAATCAACAAAGAACTCGAAATCCAATTTGTACTGGGCTACACGCCGCTTGAATTCCGCGATACCTTGCACATGATTGCAGAAGGAAAAGTGAACTGCTCACCACTCATCACGGGTGTTGTTGGCTTGGATGGTGTGACTAATGCCTTTACTGCATTACGTGATCCAGAACAACACGCCAAAATCCTCATTGATCCGAAACGTGCTGGCTCAACAATTGAGTTGGTCAAATCATAAGAATGTTTAAGGAAAATAAAAACTGACTTAACTTCTGACGCTAACAAGTCAATAAAAAAGAGACATATGCATCTGCATCATGTCTCTTTTTTTGTACTTTCATTATTTTTTTGGGCGTTCACTATTCCTGAATTCGTGCAATCTTCTCCAGCGCCAGATCAAGCGCACGAGCTGACATATGAATCTCACGCAAAGAGACCATCAGCGATGCCACCATCAACAGCAATGCGCAACCAAAAGCCAACTGCGCTAAAAACTGATTCCCGACAAACAGTAAAAATAAACTCACTGTACACATCACCAGACTCAACACACCAACGACCTGTGCATAGCGAATTAATTGAATCCGCTGGCGTAAATTCTGAATCTGATATTTCACGGATTTATCAGGCATATCTCCGTGCACTTCCAACAGATGTCGTGCCACACTCGCCAACCCGAGAAATCGATTCGTGTATGCCAACATCAACAATGAAATCGCAGGGAACAATAATCCTGGAACGTTATAGCTCAGTGATTCCATATTTTATCTCTACTTACAATACCTTAACTCTAACATACAACACCAATCGAACGACACTCATCAAACAGCACCAATCAAGTGACACACAGCGATGATCACGATTGAAACTCAATCGTCTGTAACATTGGCAAATACGCAATACGTTTCGCGTTTTCCGTAGGAACACCCAACGCCAACAAAATCATTTCAGCAATCATGGAATCATGATGTTCAGACGAAATACGACCTTCGACGATTGAAGTTATCGCCCCAATCGTTGCCGAAGCCACTAATGCCATCGCCATATCCATATCGGCAAAATGAAAGTCACCCTGATCAAAACCAAGCTGTAAATCATTGCGAATAAAAGTGCCTTGCGCAGTCCGCATCCCTTCATCATAGTGAATCACACTGATGATCGCATTTGCCCACTCGCGATTTGCCAATGCACGACGAATAAACATCCGCACAGCAAATGATAAACGCTCGACCCCGCGAGTAATCCCAACACTGATCGCCAATATCTGCACTGAAAATTGCTCAGCCAAGGCAATACCTACAGCCTCAAGTACCTCCTCTCGGGTACGGAAATAATTGTATACCGTACCGTTTGAGACACCACACTCTGTCGCCAACTCATTTAATGCAAGATCGCCTGCACCTTTTCTAGCATAAATGCGCAATGCCGCATCCAATAACTGCTGCCGAGTCCGAGCCTTTTTCTTGTGACCCCGCGTGAGCACCTCATCGCGTCCTACGATGCTCTCAGTCATCATATCGATCTCCATCTCGCTAATCCTGAGTGCACATTATACTAAAATTACTTCAATCTTGAGATGAACTTCATTGACCTAGACTGCTTCTGCTGAAACCTCCAGCCATGCTATTAGTTGAACAAATTAATCATGCATGCGTATAAATAATATGCGAAACTCAGCCTAAGAAGACATCAAGAACACTTCTCAAAAAAAAATAAGGAATGATCATGAGCCTAGAAGATATTGAAAATCCAGAAACCTATATCGGCGAAAAAGTCGTCATTCGCGACTCTATTAAATTGACGATCACCCGAATAGAAGATGATTTTGTGGTTGCTTCCTACACCTTGCATGGTCAAGATTTGGAGGTGAAACTGCCTAAAAATATCTTAGCGATTGATCGAGATGCGGAAGGTTCTAGCTGGCTGGCTTAAATCGTCCAGATATCTCAACCAAAAATCAATAACCACGGCGCTGTCAAAAAAGGACACATCATGTGTCCTTTCTCGTTGACTCATCTATTTGTATATTCGCGTACTTAGAACTTCAACTTTTTCAGACCGCGACTGACACCATCTTGCAAGGCGAACTTAACGATTGGACCAATAAACGGCACACGACCTTTAAATTCAATCGTATATTCCAAACGAGTACGGTTACCCAAATCAATAAATTTCATGACCCCGTGATGCTCTTTAATCGGCGCAATACCACTGGTAATCGCATATTCAATTCTTTCGTTTTCAACATAAACCTGATTGGTTTCAACAAATGATGGCGTCAATGGAATAGAGAGTTTACGTGCAGAACCCACCCCATTACGCGCACCTTGACCATCCTTTAGACGAGTCACTTTGGCTGGAGCAAAAATCTGGCTTAAATTTTCATGTTCACTCAATGTCGCAAATACTTTCGCAACAGGAGCATTAAATTCATGGACAACATAAACACGCTGGGTTTTGAGCATCGCAGATATCCTCTTTCATTAATTAGACAATACTTATTGTCAATTTTTCCATGCTAGCATAATTACATTAAAAATCCGCATTTTTTTAGGATAAATACAGCTCATGACATCGCATACGCTCGAACTGTACCTTGCACTCGTGCTGTTTGCCTTTTCGGCAGCAATCACGCCTGGTCCAAATAACGTCATGCTCATGAGTTCTGGCTTAAATTATGGGGTCCGAAAAAGCCTCCCTCATCTCTTTGGCATTTGCCTAGGCTTTCCCGTGATGGTGTTATTGATTGGCGTGGGATTGGGAAGTATTTTTGAATATTTCCCAGTGATTCATACTGTCATTCAAGTTTTGGGGATTTTATATCTACTTTATTTAGCTTGGATGATTGCTGCGACCAAACCACATGAAATCAATAGCAGCAATGCCAAACCATTAAACTTTTGGCAAGCTGCACTTTTTCAATGGGTTAATCCAAAAGCATGGATCATGGCAACTGGCGCCATTGCAACGTACACCACACTGAGCACTAATATTTTTCAGCAAATTGGTATCATTGCATTGATATTCTTAATCACTGCATTTCCGAGCGCAGCAACGTGGTTATTCTTTGGTGCAAATTTAAAGCGTTTTCTACAAAGCCCAAAGCACCAGAAAATCTTTAATATCAGCATGGCGCTATTGCTCGTTGGATCAATTATTCCTGTATTTATTAACTTTGTGAAAAGCTGAATCGTTTATGCAAATTTGTCCCTGCAATCCCAAAAATCTACTTGTTCAATGTTGCGGCAAATATCATGCAGGCGAACTTGCGCCGACCGCAGAAAAACTGATGCGTTCGCGTTACAGTGCTTATGTGCTAGGTTTAATTGATTACCTCGTCGCAACTACACTTCCTGCACAGCAAAATTTATTAGACCAAAACGGCATTCGCACTTGGTCAACTCAAAGCACATGGCTTGGCTTAGACGTACAAAACTTCGAAGAACTTTCCGACAAAATTCACGCGACAGTGACCTTTGTCGCCAAATGGAAAGACGCACAAGGCGAGCATCAACATCTCGAAAAATCAGGTTTCGTAAAAATAAAAGATCGTTGGTATTTTCTTGATCCTACCGCACCGCTTAACCTCGGACGCAATGATCCTTGTCCGTGTGGCAATGGTGCTAAATTCAAAAAATGCTGCTCAACTTGGATTTCATAGAGGATGTGAATTGTCGAGTCAGCACGAAACCTCCATTTCATGGATCGACTCGGTTAAAATGCCTGCACCAAAACTGATCCAGATCATCACTCTACATGCTGACTATTATTTACATCATCGCGATCACCGCTGAAGCCATGACTGGCGCGCTCTCCGCTGGGCGACGCAGTATGGATTTATTTGGTGTGGTATTGATTGCGTGCGTGACAGCACTCGGTGGCGGTTCAGCCCGCGATGTATTGCTCGGACACTATCCTCTAACTTGGGTCAAACATCCTGAATACCTTGCACTCACAGGCTTTGCAGCATTATTAACGGTGGTAATTGCGCCACTGATGAAGCACTTAAAATCCATATTCTTGGTGCTGGATGCGCTGGGCTTGGTTGCATTTACCATTATTGGTTGTCAGGTTGCGATTCAAATGCAGCACGAAGGACTGATTCAACCAAGCCTACTCATCAGCGCCGTATTTGGCGTGATTACAGGGGTCTTTGGTGGGATTTTGCGCGATATCTTGTGTAATGACATTCCATTGATTTTTCAAAAAGAACTCTATGCCAGCGTTGCCTTAGCCAGTGCCGCACTTTATCTCGGCTGCTTACAGCTGAATCTAGTTGATGAACAAAGCATGATTATTACGTTGTTTGGCGGCTTCCTCTTCCGATTACTCGCCATCAAATATCACTGGGAAATTCCCAAGTTTGTTTATAAAGATGAATATATGATTGAGAAAAATCAAGACTGATTTTTTTGCTCTTTAGTTGTCCTGAGCAACTGTTTGAGCCAAACAAGAATTATTAAAAAGCATGATCTTTTAGATAAACCTTATTTTTAAGAACCACTCCCTGCACGCGAGTTTTGCGAAGGACGCGGTTTTGCTTCCTTTTTCCAAGAAAAAAGGAAGACCCGCGGTAGGCGAATCCTCCCATTAAAAAGCTCAACGAAAAGACACCCAAGTAACCAAAGTTTTTAATTTTAGACTTTCTGCACCAACGCCAACTCCGCACGCATCGCATCAATGACCGTCTTATAATCAGGCTGATTAAAAATCGCAGAACCCGCAACAAACATATCCGCACCCGCTTCCGCAATCGCACGAATATTTTTCACATTCACGCCACCATCGACTTCCAAGCGAATATCACGACCACTCTTCTCGATCATCTGTTTCGCGACGCGCAGTTTGTCCAGCGTACTTGGAATAAAACTTTGACCGCCAAAACCAGGATTCACGCTCATCAACAGCACTTGATCGACTTTATCCATCACATAATCGAGATAATGCAGCGGTGTCGCAGGATTAAACACCAAACCCGCTTTCGCACCGCCCGACTTGATCAACTGCAATGAGCGATCAATATGCGGCGTCGCTTCTGGATGAAACGTGATAATGCTCGCACCCGCTTCCAAAAAATACTCAATCATGCGATCGACTGGCTCAACCATCAGATGCACATCGATCGGCGCAGTGATGCCATAGCTCCGTAGTGCGGTACAAATCATCGAACCAAACGTCAAATTCGGCACATAGTGATTATCCATCACATCAAAATGCACCACATCCGCGCCAGCATTCAGTACTTTTTCAACGTCTTCGCCCAAGCGAGCGAAATCAGCGGATAAAATCGACGGGGCAATCCAATAGGGTTTAGTCATAACAAACTCTAGTCATTAATGGCAAATTCGATGGTCACGCGCAAATCCGCAATCAGACTTTGCGCAGCGCCTGCATATGATAACGCACATGATCGGCAATCACACTTTGAATAAAATAATATCCATGATTATATCCTGCATGATGACGTAAAGTGAGCGGTTGACCTGCACTGGCACATGCCGCCTCAAATCGATCAGGATGCAGTTGATTCAAGAATTGATCCTCTAAACCTTGATCAACGAAGATATTGTCAAAGAGTTTGCCTTTCGCTTCGATCAAACGACTCGCATCATGCTCTACCCATGTGCTTTGATCTTCGCCCAAGTAATTGGTAAAGGCTTTTACACCCCAAGGACAATCCATCGGCGCGGCAATCGGTGCAATTGCGGATACAGAGGCAAATAAATCAGGATGACGCCATGCCAAGGTCAACGCACCATGACCACCCATAGAATGACCCATTACACTGATTTTATTAACATTAAAATTATTCTTAATCAATGGATAGAGCTCATCACACAGATAAGACTCCATCCGATAATGTGGCGCCCATGGCGCTTGCGTCGCATCCAAATAAAACCCCGCCCCTTGCCCCAAATCCCAATAATCGGCTTTCGCCACACTCTCGCCGCGAGGACTGGTATCAGGAGAAATCAAAATCACACCCAACTCCGCAGCAATCGCTTGTGCATGAGCCTTGATCGGCAAGGTTTCTTCAGTACAGGTTAAACCTGCGAGATAAAACAATGCAGGACACGCATCGCCAGCCAGTGCTTGCGGCGGCAAATACACGCCAAATTTCATCGGCAAACCAATCACAGCAGAATCATGCTGATAAAAACGTTGTTCGCCGTTGAAACAGCGAGAAGAATTGAGTATTTGCATCTTATTCTCAGGAAACAAAAATATTGGTATATGTTTACAGCTAGAGGTGATTGAGAACGCTCACCACTGGTCAAAAACACCTTGACGGACTATACGCTTAGTGACAGATTATCTGACTATAAATTAAACAAAATAGACGCTCATTATAATCAAAAAGGATCTTATATTTCCTAATCTACACAATAAGATCTGTGCACATCTGGATCGCTTAAATCACTCAAAAACTATAAAAAGGAGTCTCATCATGAAAATGTTATTAACCGTCGACTTCCCACTTGAACCCTTCAATACTCTCGTCCGAAGCGGAAAGGTCGGAGAAATGATTGGCAAGATTCTGGAAACCATCAAACCTGAAGCCAGCTATTTCACGGAACAAGACGGAAAGCGTGGCGCTTTATTTGTAGTCAATGTCAATAAATCTTCCGATGTTCCATTTTTTGCAGAACCTTTTTTCCTTAATTTTCAGGCGAGTTGTAAATTCCGTATTCTGATGAGCCCAGAGGACTTACAGAATTCTGGACTTGAGCAGCTCGGCAAACAATGGGGATAAATGAGATTGTATGCAAAACAAACGCTCGCTATACTGCAAGCTCATCACTTTTGCATTCATTGATTACTATGTCCCATGCACCATACGTTTCTGTTGAATCGCGCATTTTTACTGCGCTGATAGGCAGTACTGCGTCGCATTCGACCTGTAATCAAACCAAGTCTAAGAAGCAGATTCTCATCTAACGGGAAGCTGCTTGCCGTCAGATGAGAATCTGGCGGAGGCATCAAGTATCACATCAACTTCTCCAGTTTCACATCTCACGGCGCACTTGAACGGTGTAGCGTGCAGGTGATGTTTTAACTTTTTTAAAACAACTGGAGTCTTCAATGAGACCTTTGACCCAAAGCGATGCCACTGGCATTTGGATCCCCCTTGTCGCGCCTTTTCAGGGAGTCACGCAACAGCTTGACTTGCCCGCCGCACAAAAACTCACTCGCCATCTGATAGATCAAGGCATTGACGGTTTAATTGTTGGCGCAACGACTGGCGAATCCGCGACTTTAAGCGACGCTGAGCATTTGCAATTGCTGGATGCCGTTGTTGAAGCTGCTGAGGGGCAATGTCCAATCATGATGGGGATTAGTGGTAGCGATACCATGCAAGTTGTTGATGATGTGCAGCGTTATAGCACGCATCAAGGGGTTTCAGGTTTTCTTATGAGTCCGCCTGCATATGTCCGACCATCACAACTCGGTATCCAACGTCATTTTGAAGCTGCCGCCGCAGCGACAACTTTGCCGTTTATCATCTACAACATTCCCTACCGAACGGGTGTCAATATTGAACTGCCAACGCTGCAAGCCTTGAATCGTAATTCACAATTTATCGGTGTCAAAGAAAGTGGCAATGGTAACGTGATGCAGCTCAGTCAACAGATTAATGAAACCTCTCTTAATATCCTCAGCGGTGAGGACAATATGATTTTTGTCTGCTCATGTCTCGGCGGGCAAGGTGCGATTTCGGCAGCAGCGCATATTCGCCCTGACTTGTATCGGCTCATGCATCAGCATGTCCAGCAAGGTCGTTTGGATGAAGCAAGGCAGATCAATGCTGCACTACAACCGCTAATTCAGCTTCTCTTTTCCGAACCGAATCCTGCACCAGTGAAAGCTGCGTTGAATATTATGGGGTTGATTGAAAGTAGTGTGCGATTGCCTATGACGCCAGCATCGACTGGGTGTGTTAAACAGCTTGAAGAAATATTGACTGGGATTCTTGAGTCGAAACTTGCTTAAATCAAAACTACTTAACTCTATGGATCTCACTCTTTTCACTCATTGGAAGCCACCAGCAGCTGTTGTGTTCAAAGCTCATTATTCCTATGCTGATGGAAGCGGCGGTTTAGCGTTGGTCGAAACAGACTCCGCTGCCGCTGCACTGGAAGTTAATGGTGCTTGGCAGCCATTCTTTGAATTCAAAATGGTGCCAATTATTGAAGTTGAGAAAGCTGTTCAAATCGGATTGGGCAACATCCAGTGGCGGGAATCTGTCAAGTAAATGACCATTTTCTCATCTAGAACTATGTGTTCACCTTGGTGGGCACATGGTCAATCCTTAGACATTACGATCATATAAAAAAATTGATTTTTTTGGATATGCCAACAACGATTTAATTCAACCCTGTCATTAAAAATTCATGACCAACGCTCGTATTTTCTAGGTATTTATAAATCAAAGGTTAATTCTATACTCACTAAAAAAGGCCTTGTAACACATCAACCACCTATCTAAAACACCTTGACTACATACCGACTTAGTAACAAATTAATGGTTATTAAATAATCAATTTTTCACACATCCCACCATCTAATATGACTTTATAAATCAGCATACAAAACATTATAAGTCACTACTAATAAACAACTATCTGCATTAACAATCTGCATTTTTGCGACATCGTCCTCAAATATCAAAATGACTAAGGTAAGTCGCAATTAGGTAAGACAATTTATTCAAAGACCTGCTTAATGCGGGCCTCCAAAGTGGTAAGGAGATAAGAATCATGAAAATCCAATTTCGAAGCAAGTCACTCACTAGAATGCTGATGGTATTGGTACCCTGTATCGCAAATCCTTTAGCTTTTGCTGGGGGGCAGCATTATCAACATGATCCTGGTCCACCCGTCTGCACTATTGCAGTTACTAGCGCGACCAGCGCCACCGCAACCTGCACTAGCGCTGTCGCTGCGGGTCTGGGAAACCAAGATGTACAAGTGACAGTATATCTGGCCGCATCGGTTCCAGTGACTTGCTATAATCCAGGAGCCAACAGAGTTGTTAATGGTCATCCAGCGACCGTCGTTGGATCCACTTCAGTTGGCTTTCCATCAGATCAGATCAAGAACGGGTCTCTCACGATCCCTATCATGACGACTACGGCGAACTTGACCGCACCTGACGCTGCAACTGCTTGTCCGAATGGCAATTGGACAGTTCAGCTCGGCACTGCGACATTCGGACCTGGAAGGTACAGTTTCCAACAACCAGCTGGAACGGAGCTTGCTAAACTGTCGTTTAACTTCTAAGTCGTATTGATTCTAAGCGAGGATTCAGCATTGCTGGGTCTTCGCTTCAATTCATTAACCGAGTTTTTACCAAGGCTGATTAATAATAAGGTGCTATGTGCCAAAGCGCGTTGCGCCTAACCATCAATTAAAATGACCATCAATACACAATCACCGACCGAATCGACTCGCCGCGTTTCATCAACTCAAAGCCTTCATTGATCTGATCTAAACGTAAGTGGTGCGTAATCAAATCATCGATATTCAGCTTGCCATCCATATACCAATCCACAATTTTCGGCACATCCGTCCGCCCACGCGCACCACCAAACGCCGAACCCAACCAATGACGACCCGTCACCAACTGAAACGGACGCGTGCTGATCTCAGCCCCAGCAGGTGCAACCCCAATGATAATGCTCTTACCCCAACCCTTATGGCAGCATTCCAATGCCTGACGCATCACCTCGACATTACCAATACACTCAAACGAATAATCCGCTCCACCATCGGTGAGCTGAATAATCGCGTCCACCACATTTTCAACTTTGGACGGATTAATGAAATGCGTCATGCCGAACTTACGCGCCATCGCCTCGCGCTCAGGATTTAAGTCCACACCAATGATTTTATTCGCACCAACCATCTTCGCGCCTTGAATCACGTTCAGCCCAATACCGCCCAGACCAAACACAACCACATTCGCACCCGCCTCTACTTTCGCCGTAAACAACACCGCACCCACACCCGTCGTCACGCCACAACCGATATAACACACCTTATCAAACGGTGCGTCGGAACGGATTTTTGCCAGAGCAATCTCAGGCACAACAATATGATTAGCAAAAGTCGATGTACCCATATAATGCAAAATCGGCTGACCATCGAGTGAGAAACGTGACGTGCCATCAGGCATCAAACCCTGACCTTGAGTCGAGCGAATCGCTTGGCACAGATTAGTTTTTTGCGAGAGACAGAATTTGCACTGACGGCATTCAGGTGTATAGAGCGGAATCACATGATCGCCAGCTTTTAGCGAGGTCACGCCTGCACCGACTTCAAGAACGACACCCGCCCCTTCATGCCCCAAAATCGCAGGAAAACGACCTTCAGGATCAGCACCTGACAAGGTGTAATAATCAGTATGACAAATCCCCGTGGCTTTGATCTCGACCAACACTTCACCCGCACGCGGCGGCGCCAGATCAACTTCGTGAATCGTCAGTGGCTGTCCTGCTGACCATGCAATCGCGGCACGTGTTTTCATGGGGAAATCCTTATCTAATTGTTAGAGAGATGCGCCTTCTCATGGGGAATCGGTGCGATGGGTCGTGCTTTTTCTGGTTTAGGCAACAACCGCATCGATGATAACTTATCTAGAGGCGAGAGTTTTG
>JASLGO010000149.1 GCA_030150135.1 Aquirhabdus sp. | reverse complement strand
TTTGACTTATTGTTAGTAGATGTTCGGGGTAAGAAGTCTACTGGTGCAGATAATAAGCCAATCTAATTAAGAATAAAAGAAAACCTTATTCAGATCATGTTGGGGGATTCTACTTTTTGTGGCATAATTTAGCTAATTTATCAGTTTAATCTTCGGTATTTATTTCATGAATCTTGAGCGCGTGGATTTAAATCTTCTGATCTATCTTGATGTTTTATTAAGAGAAAAAAATGTCACACGCGCTGCTGAGCAGTTAGGCGTGACTCAACCTGCGATGAGCAATATTTTACGTCGCTTGCGGACACTGTTCAATGATCCACTACTTATTCGCTCATCAGAAGGCATGACGCCGACCGAACGCGCACTAGAATTGCAGCCGTTAATTCGCGAGGCGCTTGCGGATTTATCTCAGATTCTAGAGCCGCGTACCGAGTTTCGTCCGTATACCAGCGCGCGCGTATTTCGCATCATGACGAGTGATTATGCTGAGGCGACACTCGTTCCTCGTTTGGTCAAAGCCATGCGTTCCGAAGCACCGAATGTAGTGCTTGATTTTCTGACACCATCTGATGTGTCCTATCGTGATATGGAGCAGGGCAAAGTTGATTTGGCGATTAATCGTTTTAATGAAATCCCACAGAGTTTCCATCAGGTGTTGGTCTGGCGCGATAGCTTTAGCTGTTTATTGAATAGTAAGAGTCCAAGTTTGGAACAGTTCAATCTTAAAAATTACTTAGAAGCGCAGCATATTTGGGTCAGTAAAACAGGTATGGGCGTGGGCTTTGGGGTGAATCCTGAAAAATCAGGCGGCTTAGGTTGGATTGATCAAGCATTAGAGCGGATTGGTCAAAAGCGCAAAATTAGTATTTTTACTCGTCATTATCAAACGCCTGGATTGATCGCAGCCAATGCCGATTTGATTGCGACGTTACCGACACGTGTTGCGCGATTGAATGCCGATCATCCGAAGTTAGTCATCAAAGATCCACCGTTTTATATTCCTGAGTTTGAGTTAAAAATGGCTTGGGGGCCGTTATTACATCATCATCCAGCACATCGTTGGTTGCGCCAGTTGATTATGTTTGTGGCGCGTCAGATTGTGGATGAGGAGCGCAAGGAAGGGCTGACGATGGCGGAAGGGTTTCCGTATTATTAGTTTTGATTTAAAGCTAGGCAAAATCAAAAAACAAGCCTCGTTCCTTGAGTGTCTTTTCGTTGAGCTTTGTAATGGGAGGATCCGCCTACCGCGGGTCTTCCTTTTTTCTTGGAAAAAGGAAGCAAAACCGTGTCCATCGCAAAACTCGCTTAATGGGAGTTGTTGTTAAAAGTTAATGTATAGCAAAAATATCATGCATTTGAATATTTCTCAAACGGCTCAAACAGTTGCTCAGGACGGGCAGAAGCAAAAGCTTTGGCTGCTTAATTAGATGGACTTCCGCTCAAACAATCCCGCTACCACACTGCCAGCCTTCGTTTGTTTTTTTAATTCCCAATGTGCGGGTAATCCAAGCGTTTCAAAAGCACGATCAGCTTCAACATAAATTAAGGCATGTTCAGCGAGTTTACCATCATAGAGTTGGGCTAATTCCGCCCATAAATTCAGAGAGTAGGGTGGGTCTAAGAACATCAAATCAAATGTGCCTTCTACACGATTGATAGCCATTTGAGCGGTGGAATTCAACACTCTTCCTAAGTCTGATTTAAGCTCGCTGAGTGTTTTTTGCAATTGAAGTGCTTGTTTTTTATGTGGTTCAATCAGTGTGCAATGTGCTGCGCCTCGTGAAAGAGCTTCTAGTCCAAGAGCACCACTGCCTGCACAGACGTCCAATACTCGACGTCCTGCAACATCCCACATCAACCAATTAAACAATGTTTCACGAACGCGATCAGGAGTCGGGCGTAATCCGTCGATACTTTCAAATCGAATCGTTCGTCGTTTCCATTCGCCACCAATAATACGCAGTTGATTCACTAAAAATTACTCCACTCCGCCTGTGCTGCTCACAACTGGCGCAGCGGTTGGTTTGGTTGGTGTTATTTTGACTTCTGGAATGGGTTGCCCAGCAGTCATCAGACCATTATCGATAGGAGGAAGTTCTGGTTTGATTGGGTTTTTGGCTTTTTGATGCAAATAATAGTCAAACATTGAGCGAGCAATGGGAGCCGCAGCAGAAGCACCAAAGCCACCATTTTCAACAATAATTGCAATCGCAATGGTTGGATCATCAGCAGGTGCAAAAGCCGTAAATAGGGCGTGATCCAGTTGACGATTGGTGAGTGCTGCTTTGTTGTATTTCTTGCCTTGCGCAATACCAACGACCTGAGCAGTTCCCGTTTTTCCTGCAATTCGATAGCCTGTGAGCCCATAACCAATGCCATGTGCAGTACCATGTTCGATGACATTGACCATTGCTTCGCGCGTGTTCTCCCAATCTTGAGGCGTTCCGTGAAAATCAATCATCCCTTCTGATTTATTCGGTAGTACAAAGGGAGTCTGACCTTTACTGCTCAATAGTAGATGTGGTGTCACGATATGACCTTGATTCGCTAGAATAGCAACTGATTTCACAAGCTGTAGTGGAGAGGCTAGTAGATATCCTTGACCAATACCCAATGAAATTGTTTCTCCTGCGAGCCATTTTGCTTTACGTGCTCGAAGTTTCCATTCAGGTGATGGATAGAGTCCACCTTTTTCTCCAGGTAAATCAATCCCTGTTTTTTGTCCGTATCCGAATTGAGTCATCCATTCATGCATACGCTCAATGCCCATACGATAGGCTAAAACATAAAAGAAGGTATCACATGACACGGTGATGGCTTTGTCTAAATCAACAGTACCATGTCCACCTTTGGCGTCATCACGGAATAAATGTGAGTCACCAGGTAGGTGGAATGATCCACTATCGTAAATGCGGGATGTCCAGTCAATTAAACCGTAGTGAATTCCGCCTAACCCTTCAATGGGCTTAACGGTAGAACCAGGCGGATAAAGTCCTTGCAAGACGCGATTAAAGAGCGGCTGATCTGGATCATCACGCAAGGCGGCATAAGCATCTGATTTAATGCCCGCAATAAAAGGATTTGGATCGAATGACGGATTGCTGACAAATGCGAGAACTTCTCCAGTCTTAGGATTCATCGCAACCACTGCGCCGCGTCGTCCCGCAAGCTGATCATGCGCAATTTTTTGTAGACCATAATCAATGGATAAATAGAGGTCGTCGCCTCGTGTAGCATCGGTCTTTCCAAGTTGCCTGATGACTTCACCATGAGCATTCGCTTCAATATATTGATAGCCTGGCGTGCCATGAAGTAGATTTTCATAGCTTTTTTCGATACCGATCTTGCCGATCAAGTCGGTACCCGCGTAAATATTCTTATCTAAAGTGGCTTGTTCTTTGTCATTAATTCTGCCGACATATCCAATCACATGTGCAAATAATTCGCCATATGGATAAAAGCGAGTCATTTTGGTTTGGATTGCGACTCCAGGAAACTCCTGCTTACGTTCACTAAAACGAGCAATTTGTGATTCGTTTAAGTCAATCTTCAGGGCGATTGGATTGAGCTGTGCGCCTGTCACGCGCGCGCGCGCGGTAAAACGTTCAATTTCATCAGAACTGAGATCAAGGACAGGTGTGAGTGCAGTTAGCGTTTTGTCTAAGTCACTTACATCATCTAAGTTAACCATAACAGTGAAAATCGGATGATTGTCAGCGAGTAAGATGCCATTCCGATCATAAATGTAGCCGCGTGTAGGCGGAATGGCTTGCAGTTTGATGCGGTTCTTGTTCGATTCGGTCGAAAAATAATCGTATTGTTGAATTTGTAGATGAATATAGCGCGCTAATAAGATGGTGAAGCAAGTTGCGACCAAAATTGCTGCCGTAAAGATACGCGAACGAAACAAATTTCGCTCTTGGGCAATATCTTTTAAAGGGGTCGGCTTCTTGGTTCGAGAAAAACGCGTCATGTGAGGTCGCAAAACGAAGATAGTGTGGCTAGGCGTGACGGAGCTGTATGCCTACAGCCTTACAGATTGCGAGTGTAACGATCCGCGTGGAATCTGACAATCAACTTTCCGCAGAAGTTCTAAGCATTCCATATTTTGTTGTTTAAAATCCGAGATGGCAACTTGACTCTCATCGGGCTGCTTTTGTTTGGTTTAGATTGTTTGCAGCATGTTGTCTTATATTTTTGATGCCAAAATGGCGATAAAACCATGAAAAAAATAATATTAGTTGTTTTGTAAATTTTTTTTACTTTTATCGTGAATTATTTCTGTTAAAGTTGCTAATCACGATAAAACATGTTTGGTGTTAGAGTCAGTGACTTTAAGGGTCCTGCTGTGGTAGTTTACGCCGAAGTTTTCCTCTAAATAATATTAATCAAGCAGCATCGGCTAATTAGTTCATTACATGGCAATAATATGGAGATATCATTCATGGAATCTAAGGTAGAGTTTAAGTCAATGAAGCATCATGAAGAAAATAGATCTCGTATCACAACTTCTACCTTGAATATGCTTGTTATGTTGAGCTGTTTAGTGGGTTCTACTTTGGTTCATGCGGATGGTGAGCAGTCGTCAACGGATGCGACATCTGCGCCAAAATCAGGTGGAGTTTTCAACTCGATTGGATCTGGAATCGGATCAGGGCTAGATTCTACAATCGATTGGTTTGGTTTCAATCATACTCGAGTGGATGGATTGCATTCTGTATATGTCGGTGTGGGTGATACCAATTCTTTATTACATGCCTATGTAGAAGCGCCAACACGATTTGGTCATGTATACGCAAAAGTCGGTGAGTTTTTTCAGGGTAATAAAGTAGTCGGCCAAGTCGGTTTTCGTATGCCTTATCAATATAATAGCGATAAAAATAATGATGGTGTTTATTTTGGTGCTTATGCAGGCTATGTAGATAACACGAGTATTGGTACTGATCGTAAAGATAGATTAGGCGCTGCTTTAGAGATGTCTTATTTATTCTTAAATAAAGCGAGTTTAACTGCAATCAGCGTATCAATTGGTGGTGCGCAAAAAAATTCTGCTGGAACAGCCGATCAACAAAAAGTGACTCCATTAATCATGTTTGGATTGGATTTTGGCTTAGGTATCTATTAGTAGTGCGACTGATGGGGTGATGGGTGGAGTGCTTGAGTATTTTATTTATCGACATGCGGGACAGTGAAAAGTTGAATCCTATCACTATAAAAGTAAGCGCTATAACAGCAACATTAATTGACCAATTGAATAGGATTTACCATGTTATATAGTTTTTGGCAAATTCTCGTTGGACGTTTGCATGATGTGTTGAATGGCGAGCACTTTTGGGTTTATGTGACGATTGCACCTGTTGCATCGATCGTGACATGGATGCATGTGTGGATGGCTTTGAATATGATGTTTTATCCCATTAAATTTTGGGGTATACGATTAGGGCCTATTCCTCTAGGCTGGCAAGGCATTGTACCGCGCAAAGCAGGAAAAATATCAGGCATCATTGTTGATCAGACGTTATCGAAATTAGGGTCGTTGCAAGAGTTCTTTAGTGCAATGGATCCCACTGAAATGGCACAAATGATTGGTGATGAGATTGCGGAGGAGCTTGAGTATCTTATTGATGAGGTCATGCTTGAGCGCAATCCAACGCTTTGGGAAAATTTACCTTATTCTGTGAAACGTCGGATTTATCAACAAGCACATAAACAAATGCCAGGCGTCATGCTCGACATCGTGACAGAACTGACTTTCAATGTTGAAAGTTTAGTTGATATGCGCGAAATGATCGTTAAAAAAATGGAAAACGATCGTTTGTTGATGGTTAGAATGTTTCTTAAAGTTGGACAAAAAGAAATTAATTTTATTTGGCATATTAGCGCGGCAATTGGATTGGTATTTGGTCTTGCGCAAATGGTCATTTTCTTGATTGTGCCATGGCATTGGACGATTGTGTTTTGGGCGGCACTTTGGGGCTTCCTGACCAACTGGATCGCTATTTGGATGGTTTTTAATCCCATTGAACCCGTCAATATTCGCTTCCCGCAGATATTTAGATTTAGCAAGCGTTTTCCATTTATTTTGCCAACCATTCCTAAGATTGGAACATTACCATGGCAAGGTGCTTTTATGCGCCGTCAGCCAGAAGTATCGTCAGTGTTTGCTGAAGTGGTTACACAGGATTTGATCACTGTGAAGAGTATTATGAGTGAAATGATGTATGGTACGCGTGCAAATAAAACGCGACGTATTTTAAAACGTCATATCAATCTAGTGATGGAAACTCCACTCTTACGCACAGTCTTGCAGATGAGTATTGGTCCAACTGAATATGCAAAATTGAAAGCGGATATGATTGATAAATCTATTGAAGCAACGATGAAACCGATTGCAAGTCCTGCCTTAAATGAAAGTCGTGGTCGCAAAATTTATCAGATTTTCTATGAGCGTTTATTAAAACTGACTCCTCCAGAATTCCAGAATTTATTACGTCCTGCGTTTCATGAAGATGAATGGATTTTGATTGTATTGGGTGGTGTCACAGGTGCATTAGCGGGTGCGATCCAGTTGTTTTTTGGTTTCCATTAATTGTTATGTTAGCGATGTCATGTTGTTGAAAAAGCCCGCAAGTTATTATTGCGGGCTTTTTTATGAGCGCATCAAAAAAACAATCATTGCTTAAAATACACAATGTGTTGCAGTGCAATACAGTGCCATACTTTGAGTTGTGTTTTTGGTGAAGACGTTGCAATGAGCTTGTCAATCTTAATGAGGATTGTGATATTGGAGCAGTGGCTTAATGTCTGGTGAGTTAGGAAATTTTGCACTATTAACCGCATTGGTGGTTGCACTATTACAGGCAATTATTCCAATGCTGGGTGTATGGTTGCGTAAATTGATTTATCAGCAGCTCGCGTCGTCGTTGGCTTGTGCGCAAATGGTTGCTTTGCTCACAAGTTTTTTTTGCTTGATGATTGCGTTTTTGACGAATGATTTTGGCCTTGTTTATGTGGCGGAGCATTCGAATAGCCTATTGCCTTGGTATTACCAAATGTCTGCGGTCTGGGGCGGGCATGAAGGTTCATTATTGCTATGGGTGACGATTTTAGCGGTTTGGGGCGGGGTTGTTGCTCTGCGGAGTCGCGCGCTTCCGATTGATCTGGTTGCACGTGTCTTGTCGATAATGGGCTTGGTTTCGGTGGCGATGCTGGCTTTCATTGTGCTGACTTCTAGTCCATTTACTCATGATTTAACAGTGTTACCTGTCGATGGTGCAGACCTTAATCCATTGCTCCAGGATATTGGGCTGATTGTGCATCCGCCTATGCTGTATATGGGATATGTCGGGCTGGTAGTTCCATTTTCATTTGCAATTGCAGGATTATGGGCTGGACGAATGGATTCTGCTTGGGCGCGCTGGTCGCGTCCGTGGGCGTTAATGGCTTGGTCTTTTTTAACGATTGGGATTGCTTTGGGTTCATGGTGGGCTTACTACGAACTTGGCTGGGGCGGCTGGTGGTTTTGGGATCCAGTGGAAAATGCTTCGTTGATGCCTTGGCTCGTGGCAACGGCTTTGATTCACTCCCTTGCAGTGAGTGAGAAGCGTGGCGTATTTAAGGCTTGGACGGTGTTATTGGCGATCTTGGCATTTGGGCTCAGTTTGCTAGGAACATTTCTAGTACGTTCAGGCGTTTTGACTTCAGTACATGCGTTTGCCGCAGACCCTTCGCGAGGTTTATTTATACTGGGTATTTTGATTTTTGTCGTGGGTGGGAGTTTCTTACTGTTTGCGTTACGTGGCTGGAAACTGACTGTGGAAAGTCGCTATGCGTTGTGGTCGCGTGAAACGTTCCTTGCGATGAATAATTTAATTTTAGTGATCGCGGCGAGTGTTGTGGTATTGGGAACACTTTATCCACTGATCGCAGATGCATTTGGTCTTGGTCGTGTTTCGGTGGGTGCGCCTTACTTTAATTCTTTGTTTGTACCACTGACGTGGTTGTTATTGGTTTTTATGGCGATTGCGCCAGTGACAGCATGGAAGCGTCAGTCTAAGCGTTTACGTCAGCAGCTTTTGTTTCCTGCTATATCCGTCATGATGACTGCGATATTAGCGGGTGGTGGTGTGTGGTTGCTGGTTCATGGTAAACATGCCTTAATGACTGGGCTGACAGCTGCACTATGTATTTGGGTGCTTGGGTTGTTGTTGTGGGATTTATTTCAAAAGATAGTCACGGCTTCAAATTTTCTCACAGGGCTGATACGTCTATCTCGCAGCTATTGGGGCATGGTGTTTGCGCATGTCGGTTTGTTGATTGTGATTATGGGAGTCACCTTGACAACCCATCTCAGTATTGAGCGTGATGTGGCATTAAAACAAGGTCAAACTGTCACTCTGGCTGACTACCAATTTCACTTTGATGCGTTACAAGTTATTCAAGGTGCTAATTATGATGCAACACTGGCGACGTTCAGTGTACGCAAGCATGGGCAGTTAGTGGGAATGTTATACCCTGAAAAGCGAATTTATGTGGCGCAAGGTAGCCCAATGACAGAGGCCGCGATAGATGGCAATCTGTTTCGTGATTTGTATATTGCTTTGAGAGATCCTTTGGATTCTCAAGATGTGAATGGCGCATGGGCTGTACGAGTCTATTGCAAACCTTTTGTGCGCTGGTTATGGATTGGTGCGCTATGCATGGCGTTAGGGGGAGGCCTTGCAATGAGTGATCGCCGTTATCGTTTAGCAAAGAAAACACATCTCAATGCTTCTGGCATGGGAGAGACGAATGCGCCTTAAAAAAAGTATATTGATCGGGTTAGTGCCATTCATTATTTTTATTGGACTGTCGATTGTGTTGTGGACACGATTGGGTGTCGATCCCAAGATCGTTCCGCAAGCGACAACAGATCAACTGCTGCCAGCATTTCATTTACCTCGTTTAGTTGATGGGCAATTGCAAACAGCGACAAATCTGCCGAAGGAGCCATTTATTCTCAATGTGTGGGGTTCCTGGTGTCCAACGTGTGCTGCTGAACAGCCTTATTTACTCAAATTAGCGAAGCAAGGCGTTGTGCTTGTTGGTGTTAATTATAAAGACCAACCTAGCGATGCTTCGGCATATCTAGCACAGCATGGCGATCCATATTTAATGAATGTGCAAGATTTACAGGGTGATTTTGGCGTGGACTTGGGCGTGACAGGTGCACCAGAAAGTTTTGTTGTGGATCAAGAGCATCGTATTCGTTTGCATATTTTAGGTGAGGTGAATGATTCTGTTTGGCGTGAACAATTAAAGCCTTGTCTAGATCGTTTAAATGCGCACGGAGTAGGGCAATGCACTTGATGTCTGTGTTGCGTATCACCGTTTTTTGCTTACTCAGTGTCGTTAGTCATATTTCATTGGCAATAGCATCTGATGCGGATTTAACTTTTCAAAATCCACAGCAGGAAATGCGATATCGGGCATTGATTGAGGAGTTCCGTTGCCCAAAGTGTCAGAATGCCAATCTTGCGGGTTCCGATGCACCTATTGCACTAGATCTCAGACGTAGAACTTATCTTCTCGTGCAACAAGGTCAGTCTGATGAGCAAATTCGCCAATATATGGCATCACGATACGGTGATTTTATTAGTTATAAACCACCTATGAAGCGTTCGACATGGGTGCTTTGGTTCGCACCTCCATTATTGTTGATATGTGTATTATTGGTTTGGTTGATTCGTGCTCGTTCACAGAGAAGCCTGAACGTTGCTCCTTTGAGTGCTGAAGAGTCTTGGCGACTGAATCAGCTATTGGAAAAAAATAACCTGAATGATCAGGATGTTCGTCATGATCACTAATTCAACACAATTTTTATTTTGGTTATGTGCGGTCGGGCTGACGCTGATTTTGTCGGTGATTGTTGTTTTCCCGTTGCTGCCTCGTTCAAGAATAAAATCTGAAGCACATGCAAATCTTACACAGTTGAATGTCATTGTATTTAAAGATCGTCTCGTCGAATTAGAAGCGGATCATCGTAGTCATATTTTAGATGCAGATGAATATTTTGAACAAAAAACGGATTTAGAAAGACAATTGCTTGCTGCGGATGCGGGTCGTGTGGATGTGATGAATGATGGTGTTGAATTGTCGCGACCATCGCTAGTCTTTTCTCGATGGGTCACGATAATTATCTTTTTGATCATTCCGCTCTTATCACTCACAACGTATTATTTGTGGAGTCAACATCAACAGTCTCAGCATCGTACGCTATTAGATTTCTGGGCGAATCAGGATCAGTATGCCGAAGTTGCAGATGGGTTGATGACAGGTCAGCTGAATCAACCTCCTGTTACTATTTCGGGTCATGCCTTTGAGCTTTTGCAAGCGATGCAGAGCAATGCTTATCAACATCCATTCGATGCAAAGCGTTGGGTCAATTTGTCAGAAGCATATATGGATGCCAATGCGATTGAACCTGCTTTGGCGGCACTTGCGCATGCATATCGTCTGAAACCTCAAAATAATGATATCGCGATGGCGTATGCGCAGATGCGTTTTTTTGGTTTACAAGGTAAAATGGACTCGGTCACGAAGGACATCGTGACACGAATTTTGGTACAAAATCCTGATCATGAAGGCGCGCTGTTGCTCATGTCGATGGCGACGTATCATGATCAGCATTACCGTGACTCTATTTATTGGTTACAACGTTTAAAACGTGTCCGATTGGCACATGCAACATTGAGTCAGCCTGTGAATCCTGCGATTATTGCGCAGTTAGATCAGACGATCCGCGATGCCGAAGCTGCAAGTAAAAAACTTGAGCAAAATGCACAAGATCACACTGAATAGATTTTAGCGCATGGACAGTGCTATGTGGTTAATATTGATCAGATTCGCTTTTAATTTGTATGATTTCAGCCAATAAAATGACTTGTCGCAACATAAATATGGCTTGAGTCTAGACACGTTGCAGCGTATGGTATCGCCACTAAAAAAATTGTATTGGTTATGCTTTAATTTTTTGTTATTTATTTTATGTCATTTAGAGGACAGGTTATGCGTATTATTTTGCTAGGACCACCTGGAGCGGGGAAGGGCACACAGGCTCAACTCATTAATCAGCGCTATGGTATCCCACAGATTTCGACAGGCGACATGTTACGCGCTGCGATTCGTGAAGGTAGTGCGCTCGGTGTTCAGGCAAAAAGCGTGATGGATGCGGGTGGTCTCGTATCTGATGATTTGATCATTAATTTGGTTAAAGAACGTATTAGCCAGCCTGATTGTGCGAATGGTTGTATTTTTGATGGTTTCCCTCGTACGATTCCTCAAGCAGAAGCGATGGAAGCAGCTGGCGTCACGATTGATAACGTGATCGAAATTGACGTTCCTGACGAAGAAATCATTAAGCGTTTGTCTGGTCGTCGCTCACATCCTGCATCAGGTCGTGTTTATCACATCGTTTATAACCCACCTAAAGTAGAAGGTGTGGATGATGTGACTGGTGAACCTTTGGTTCAGCGTCCAGATGATGAAGAAGAAACCATTAAAAAACGTTTAGCGTCTTATCATAAAGAAACTGCTCAATTGGTTGGTTTTTATCAACAACGCGCAGCTTCTGGTGAAAATGCACCGACATATAGCAAACTGAATGGTTTGGACGAAATTGGGAATGTAAAAGCCCAATTGATTAAAATTTTGGGTGAGTAATTTTTTCGATTCACGAAAAAATTGATAAAAAAAAGGAAAGCTTCGGCTTTCCTTTTTTATGGATGTTTCTCATTGTTTTTGATGACTATGAAATCCCAAGCAAAATCTCAAGCACAAATTTACTGCCAATAAATCCAACTAAGAGAAAACCAAATCCCCATAACGTGAATTTAATTGCACGTTGCCCTCGCCATCCCATACGCCAGCGACCAAATAATAAAACCCCAAAAATGAGCCAAGACAGTAGACTAAAAAATGTTTTGTGGACTAAATGTTGGGCAATGAGATTATTGACAGAGAATAATCCTAATGGGAGCGCGACTGTGAGCAGGCCAAAGCCAAGCAAGAGCAGATCAAATAATAAGGATTCCATGGTTTGCAGTGGCGGTAATACCGAAACCCAAATACGATTTAAGCTTTTGCGCTTCAATTCTCGATTTTGTACATGTAATAAAATGGCTTGAGTGGCTGCCATAAACAAAACGCAATATGCCGCAAGCGATAAAACAATATGTAATTCTAAACCATGTCCTATTTGGGTCAGCGGAAGATACGGTGCATGCCATAATGAACCCGCAATGACCCCGAATGTTGCAATAGGAATGGCAAAAATATTGAAGGCAAGCACTGGACGATAAGTACTAAATATTAGCGTCACGGTCAACATGAGCCAGCTGGTCAGTGACAAGATATTGAATAAGTTAAAGTCGATACCAGCTGGTGTTATAAAGTTGGGAAAGAGCAGAAACGCGTGTAATACCGCACCAATACTTAATAAACTTAGACTGACTGCATATCTGGGCGCTTGTTTTTTCCAGATATAAAGTAATAAATGCCAAAACACGCCGACATACAAGGTTAGTGTCACCATGAGCATGACAAACTGCATCTGAGTCAGTGCGACTGCGTGAGCTGGGATATTGGTTGCGATATTAAGGCTATTCATGCCGTGGATTCATCTTTTAATCTAAATGGTGTAGAACGTCTGTCTATATTACTCGAACACCGCGTAAAGTGCATCGTTACAGAGTCTGTAGAAAATTCTGTGGCAGGTGTGATCATCGGTTTGCGGCTAAGCGTTATTGATAAACAATGACTCGTCTTGTGATTTGCTATTTTGTCTGGTTTTAGCCAAGAGTTCTGTATTCTTTTCATGAGTTTCGTTAATCTCCTGATCTCGTGCATTCGATGCTGTCTAATACAGCATGAATACGTTAAAATAGCCCGATTAAGATATTTGGCACAGGGAAGTCTTGGTTTAAAGACTTAAGTTAATTTTGTAGAGTTACCAAATTCGTTATTTTAGGCTTATAGAACATGTTTGATACGTTAACCGACCGCTTAACCCAGAGCCTTCGTAATATTTCAGGTTCAGGACAACTCACCGAAGACAATATCAAAGATACGTTACGTGAAGTACGTATGGCTCTCCTTGAAGCAGACGTCGCGTTGCCTGTCACTCGTGAGTTTATTGAAAAAGTAAAAGCAGAAGCGCTCGGGCAAGAGGTTTTAGCGCAGCTTTCCCCAGGTCAGGCCTTTGTCAAAATCGTTTTTGATCAATTGACTGAGATGATGGGCGCGGCGAATGAAAGTCTCGACTTACATGCCAAACCACCAGTTGTGATTTTGCTGGCGGGTTTACAAGGTGCGGGTAAAACAACAACAGCTGGTAAACTGGCTCGCTTCTTAAAAGATCGCCAGAAAAAGAAAGTCATGACGGTGTCTGCTGACGTTTATCGTCCTGCAGCGATTGAACAGCTGCGTAGTGTATCGGCAGATGTTGGCGCAATGTTTGTACCATCGGATAGCTCAGAAAAGCCATTGGCAATTGTGCAGCGTGCGATCGAACAAGCAAAAATCCAATTTGCTGATGTGTTGATTGTGGATACCGCGGGTCGTCTGCATATTGATGATTCTATGATGGATGAAATCAAAGAACTTCACGCAGCAATTAATCCAGCCGAGACATTGTTTGTTGTGGATTCGATGACGGGTCAAGATGCGGCAAATACTGCAAAAGCGTTCAATGATGCATTGCCTTTAACAGGCGTGATTCTGACCAAAACGGATGGTGATGCGCGTGGTGGTGCTGCGCTGTCTGTACGTGCGATTACAGGTAAGCCAATTAAGTTCCTTGGTATGGGTGAAAAGCTCGATGCGCTTGAACCTTTCCATCCAGAACGTGTTGCACAGCGTATTCTCGGTATGGGTGACGTGCTGTCTTTGGTCGAAGAAGTTGAACGTAAAATCGACAAAGAAAAAGCCGAGAAGATGGCGAAGAAGCTGCAAAAAGGCGGAAAATTTAATCTCGAAGATATGTTGTTGCAATTCCAGCAAATGAAAGCTATGGGTGGCATGGCTGGATTTTTGGATAAATTGCCAGGAATGAGTGGCAGCGGTATGCAACAAGCTGTGCAAGATGCCAAACCAGAAGCTGCAATGAAAAAAATGGAATCGATTATTCAGTCGATGACCATTAAAGAGCGCCAGAATCCTGATTTGATTAATGCAAGCCGTAAACGTCGTATTGCTGCTGGATGTGGGATGGAAATCCAAGACGTGAATCGTTTGTTGAAGCAACATGATCAGATGGCAAAAATGATGAAAAAAATTGCTAACCCAGCAGGCATGATGAAAATGGTTAAAGCCATGAAGAATCTTGCTGGTGGTAGCGGTATGGGAAATGCAGGACCACTGTTTGGTGGTAAATAATAGGTAGTGTGAAATCAGCGAACCTAGAGAATCCCTAGTTAATTGGCTAGGGATTTTTTTAGCTTCTTTTTGTTTTCAAATTTTGCAGATTACCCATGAAAGTTTGGCTACAAAAAATATCGTTATAACTAAAATATCTACATGATTAGAGAGTAAGGTTAATTCTATTTATAAATCCCAGCTTTCGTTCTTATTGTAAATGGAGTTGTTATGTTTAGGAAGATGTTGGTCACAATTCTATTCTCTTCATTGTTGGCATCAACTACAACGACTTTAGCGATGATTGCATACTCTCCATTACTTCAGGTGAAAGCAGGCGCAGGAGATGCCGAATCACAATACAATCTCGGCGTAGCGTATGCAACTGGTAATGGTGTTGTTCAAAGTGATCATTACGCAATGCAATGGTTGCAGAAGTCAGCGGATCAAGGTTTTGCACCTGCCCAATATAATATTGCAGTGATGTATCGTCGTGGTCAGGGTATTGTCCAGAGTGATGATGAGGCGGTGAAATGGTATCGTCTTGCGGCTGAGCAGGGCTTTGTAAGAGCGCAATCTAGTCTTGGGTGGATGTATTATAGTGGGCAAGGTATTACTCAAAATTTTAATGAGGCATTGAACTGGTTTCAGAAAGCGGCAGATCAGGGCGATCTTCTTGCGCAGTCGATGTTGGGCCGAATGTATGCTTTTGCTCAAGGCGTTCCACAAAATTATAAGCTTGCATTGAAGTGGCTCCATTTGGCTGCGAATCAAGGAGATGCTGTTGCGCAAACTGGACTTGCGACGATGTATTATGAGGGCCAAGGGACTCCTCAGAATTATCCTGAAGCCTTAAATTGGTATCTCAAAGCTGGAGCTCAAGGTAATTTCGCTGCACAATATAAATTGGGTTTGATGTATTTGAATGGTCTAGGCACTCCAAAAAATGAGGTTGAGGCAATTAAATGGTTGCGTCTTTCTGCTGCACAAGGAAATACGATGGCGCAAGATGAGCTCAATAAACTAAATGCTGCTCAATCATAATTTGAGTATACGATATGTAATGCTGAGTTGATGGAATAGAAAATCCCTTGTTGATTAAGTCAACAAGGGATTTTTAATGCACGTTTGACAAGGTTTAAGTCTTATAAGACATCAAGCGCGGCGGCATAGTTTGGCTCGTCGCTGACATTATGGACAAGTTCGGCATGCAATACTTTGTCTTGTTCATCCAATACAACTACAGCGCGTGCGGCAAGACCTATAAGAGGACCTGCTGAGAATGTGAGGCCATAGTTGCTGATAAATTCAGGATGGCGGAATGTCGATAAGTTAACGACATTATTGAGGCCTTCTGCGCCGCAGAATCGTGCTTGGGCAAATGGTAAATCCGCAGAAATACATAACACCACAGTGTTGCTGACTTTGCTGCCTTGTTCATTAAATTTACGAACAGATGCGGCGCATGTCGGGGTGTCTACGCTTGGGAAAATATTTAAAACTTTGCGTTTTCCAGCATAGGCTGCGAGAGTTACATCGCTGAGATCTTTGGTTGTTAATGTGAAGTTAGGTGCGGTTGAGCCTTGAGTTGGGAGATCTCCGATTAAGGGAATTTCGTGACCGCCTAAGAGAACAGTTGCCATGTTGATGCGTCCTGAATTATTGGAATTGGAGAGCTTTATCCTATACCAATTGGAATTTTGTGGTCGATTGATTTGGTTAAGATACTGTTAAGGGAATTGGGTGAGTGTAGACGATGCGTGAGTGTCAGCATAAGTATTGAAAAGCTGGGGCAAGCCCGCAGCCTACACACTTTAATTTTAACTTTGCCACAATTGGCTAACAGATGATCCCAGTAATTGTTCAAATTTTGCTATGACTTCTGGTTTTAATTTCACACCATAATATGGACATTCTTCTTCATTCTCCCAATATTCGCTTCCATTCGGCTCTAATGCACCAAGTTCAAATTTAGTAAAGCCTGCAACCGTTGCATCAAATTTTAAATCGATCATATGAATTTGATTTTGGCAACATGGCATGGTAATGACGACAGGTTGGTAATCCTTTTTATATTCAAAAACCTTATCCCACCAGTTTCCTGCTTCACTAGGTTCACCTAATTCTTTGTCAAAAAAATTAAGATGTGTATTACAAGATGGACATGTGACGGCGTCATAGTCGTGACCAACAAGTCTCACGCCTTCTGTTGTATGGCAAGTATAGCTTCCACGTGCGTTAGGCAAAGGCGAAACAATCTTAAAAAATTCCAATGCTGCTTGTTGTTGTTCTGGAGTAGGGCTATATAAAGGGTCTGATGTAATCATTGAATAAGTTCTTTCGCCCACGGCTAATATCCTTTTAATAAGTTTTAAATTTACAAGTACTTAAACTAGCACTTTATTTTAAACATAAAAAGCCCCCACCATGTCGCCATGATGAGGGCTTTTTTACAACAGGTTCAAGCAGCAAATTACATCATGCCGCCCATACCACCACCCATGCCGCCCATATCAGGCATTGCTGGAGCTTTGTCTTCTGGTGCATCAGTGATCATCGCTTCAGTGGTCAGCATCAAACCTGCAACAGATGCAGCATGTTCAAGCGCTGAACGGGTTACTTTAGCTGGGTCAAGAATACCCATATCGATCATGTCGCCGTATTCGCCAGTCGCAGCGTTGTAACCATAGTTACCTTTGCCGCTCTTAACTGCATTTACAACAACAGAAGCTTCTTCGCCTGCGTTGGTGACGATTTGACGTAGTGGTGCTTCCATTGCGCGACGTAGAATGTTGATACCTGCTGTTTGGTCATCGTTGATGCCTTTAAGACCGTCAAGCGCAGAAACTGCACGAACGAGTGCAACGCCACCACCCGCAACAACACCTTCTTCAACCGCAGCGCGTGTTGCATGTAACGCATCATCAACACGGTCTTTCTTCTCTTTCATTTCGGTTTCAGTTGCTGCACCAATTTTGATGACTGCAACACCACCAGCAAGTTTTGCAACGCGTTCTTGCAGTTTTTCACGGTCGTAATCAGAAGTTGCTTCTTCGATTTGACGACGAATGGTTTGTACGCGTGATGCGATTTCTTCGTGTTGACCAGCACCGTCAACGATAACAGTGTTTTCTTTGCCAACAGTAACTTTACGCGCTGAGCCAAGGTCGGTGAGTTGAGCAGTTTCTAAGCTCATGCCGATTTCTTCGCTGATGACAGTTGCGCCAGTCAATGTCGCGATGTCTTGCAGCATTGCTTTACGACGGTCGCCGAAGCCAGGTGCTTTAACCGCACACACTTTGATGATGCCGCGCATGTTGTTCACAACCAGAGTTGCCAATGCTTCGCCTTCGATGTCTTCAGCGATGAGGAGAAGTGGCTTGCCTGATTTTGCAACTGCTTCAAGAGTCGGGATCAATTCACGGATGTTGCTGATTTTTTTATCAACAAGGAGAATCAATGGATTGTCGAGTTCAGCAGTCAGCGTATCTGGTTTGTTTGCAAAGTACGGGCTGATGTAGCCACGATCAAATTGCATACCTTCTACAACGTCCAATGTATCTTCAAAGCCTGAGCCTTCTTCGACGGTGATGACGCCTTCTTTGCCAACACGGTTCATCGCTTCAGCAATCAAATCACCGATGGTGGTATCGCTGTTTGCAGAGATCGAACCGACTTGTGCAATTGCTTTGCTATCGCTTGCTGGGGTAGAGATGTTTTTGATTTCGCCAACAGCGACGCGAACAGCTTTGTCGATACCGCGTTTCAGATCCATTGGGTTCATGCCAGCTGCAACAGCTTTCATGCCTTCATTCAGGATAGCTTGTGCAAGTACGGTTGCGGTCGTTGTACCGTCACCAGCGATATCAGCAGTTTTGCTTGCAACTTCGCGAACGAGCTGTGCGCCCATGTTTTCGAATTTGTCTTTCAGAGTGATTTCTTTTGCAACAGTTACACCGTCTTTGGTGATGTGCGGTGAGCCGTAAGATTTATCGATGACAACGTTACGACCTTTAGGGCCTAGGGTAACTTTGACTGCATCCGCAAGGATGTTTACACCAACAATCATTTTTGCGCGGGCTGAGTCGCCGAATTTAACTTCTTTAGCAGACATGGAATTTTTCCTTTCTTAATCTATTAAAATGGGTTTTGTTTGTTGTAAGGCATTGCCCTCAAGACTTAACCTTCAAGAACACCAAAAATATCTGATTCTTTCATGATCAACAGTTCTTCGCCGTTCACTTTAACAGTTGAACCTGCGTATTGACCGAATAACACTTTGTCGCCAACTTTAACATCCAGTGTGCGTACGCCGTTGTCAGTAATTTGACCTTTACCAACCGCAATGATTTCACCTTGTGATGGTTTTTCTGCTGCAGAACCTGGGAGCAAAATGCCGCCTGCGGTTTTGGTTTCTTCTTCGACGCGACGGACAACAACACGGTCATGCAAT
>JASLGO010000107.1 GCA_030150135.1 Aquirhabdus sp. | reverse complement strand
GGCTGTGCATTATTTGTTGTATTTCCTGATTTTTGCAGCGCCACTGTCGGGTTATTTTTATAGTTTGGCGGCAGGTTTTCCAGTTGTGTATTTAGGCTTGGTTCCGCTACCTGTATTGATTGCTCCAAATCCAGATCTTGCTAATACATTAAAAGAGTTGCATGAGATTTTGGTGTATGGCATGGCGGCTTTGGTCGGATTACATGTTGCTGGTGCATTAAAACATTATGTGATTGATCGTGATGAGACCTTGGCGCGGATGTTACCTTTCTTAAAGAAATAATGTGTATAGCTGACTAGAGATCTAATTGATTGCAAGTTCACTTGAGGTATTTGATATGAAAACTAGAACTTATCGTGTGTTGTTAATGAGTGTGATCGCAGGTTTTGCTATTCAATCTGCACAAGCAACACCGATTGATATTGCAAAAAGTAGTGTCACTGCGACAGGGAAACAAATGGGCGTTCCTGTGACAGGGAAGTTCAAAAAAATGAGTGGGGATGTGGTTTTTAATCCAACTCAGCTTGCGACAGCAAAAGCCAAGATTGATATTGATGTAGGCAGCTACGATATGGGCATGGCTGATTACAATCAAAATGTGATTGGTGCGGAATGGTTTAATGCAGCCAAATTTCCAAAATCAAGTTTTGTCTCAACGGGGATCAAAGCCGCAGCAGCAAATAGTTATGTGGTCTCAGGTCAATTTAGTCTGAAAGGAAAGACGCAAAATGTTTCTTTTCCTGTGACGGTAAAAACAGAGGGTACAAGTCAAGTATTTGATGGTGTACTCACTGTTAAGCGAAATGCATTTGGTGTTGGTTCAGGTGATTGGGCTGATACTTCAGTTGTTGCAGATGATGTGGCTATCAAATTCCATATCGTAGTTCCGATTAAGAAATAGCTAAGAAATAACCTATGCAAAAGTGAAGGTTTTGATATTCACTGATGTATTTAACTCCTGTTGTACTATTAATTTGAATGAGGCTTTTGAAATGAAAAAATTATTAGCAGTTGGTATTGCCGCGTTATTTGCGAGTACTGCATTTGCCAAACCAGTCACTTACAATCTAGACCCAACGCACACTTATCCAAGCTTTGAAGCGGATCATATGGGCGGCGCATCGAAATGGCGCGGTAAGATTGATAAGAGCAGTGGTAAGGTCGTTTATGATGCTGAAGCAAAAACTGGTAGCGTTGATGTGACAATGCAAATGGATTCGATTGATTTTGGTTTTAAACCGATGAATGATCATGCCAAGAAAGCCGAAATGTTTGATGTCGAGAAATTTCCGACAGCAAATTATAAAGGTACTCTGGTATTTGATGGTGATAAGCCTGTGGCAGTGAATGGTAACCTCACGATGCATGGCGTAACCAAACCATTGAAACTCGAGATCAAGACGTTTAAGTGTTATATCAATCCAATGCTGAAAAAAGAAACCTGTGGTGCGGATGCCTATGCGACCTTTGATCGTTCTGATTTTGGAGTGGATTATGGTAAAGCATATGGCTTTGATATGGCTGTAAATTTGGCGATTCAGGTTGAAGGTGTGCGTGCGGATTAAGATATAGAGGCACAGCTTTTACCCATAAAAAAGACCGATAATTCGGTCTTTTTTATTTGCATGACCAGTTCACTGAGCTCGTCGAAGTGTGGATTTCGCATCACCGCACATTTCGACAAGCTCAATGAGCTATATCATCATCAGATATAAAGCACTTTCATGATTTCGTATTCGGCGACACCTTTAGGTGTTTCAATTTTGACTTCGTCACCTTCACGCTTGCCAATTAAACCGCGTGCGATCGGGGAGTTGAGCGAAATTTTATTGAGTTTAAAATCTGCTTCGTCGTCACCAACAATTTTATATTGCTTACGCTCTTCAGTATCCAGATTTTCAATTTCAACAGTCACACCAAAGACAACGCGACCATCTTGTGTAATTTTTGCCATTTCAATAACTTCGGCCGCAGAGAGCTTCGCTTCAATTTCTTGAATACGACCTTCGCAGAAACCTTGTTGTTCTTTCGCTGCGTGGTACTCAGCGTTTTCTTTTAAGTCGCCGTGCGCGCGCGCTTCAGCAATGGCAGCGATGATGCGTGGGCGTTCGACACTTTTACGTTCTTGCAATTCATTAGTCAGAGCGAGATGACCTTCTGGGGTCATTGGATAACGTTGAACCATTTTTCAAATTTCCATTTATAAAATACACATGGCGGAAGAGCTTCTATAAGGAAGTCATTCCGCCATCAATCACACTCGATTAAGCGTGTTTTAGTCTTTTAATGTGTGTGTATGAAGGTCTTGGAGACGATACACACCTAGAGGTAATGGAATTTCCATTGCCTGACATACCGCATCTGCACCGCTGATTGTCGTGGTGTAATACACTTTGCCTTGTAGTGCACTACGACGAATCGAGAAGGAATCTTGCTGTGCTTGTTTGCCTTCTGTTGTATTGATAATGAGGTGAATTTCCCCATTTTTCAAGCGATCAACGATGTGAGGGCGACCTTCAGTCACTTTGTTGATACGTTCACAGGCAATTCCTTGTTCAGTCAGTAGTTTATAGCTACCGCCCGTTGCAACAAGTGTGAAACCGAGTGCTTGTAATTTACGTGCAATTTCTGGCAGCGCAGCTTTATCGCTATCACGCACTGACAGGAATGCGCGTTTGACTTCGCCTTCTACTGGTTTACCTGGTAAACGTTCGTTACTACCGAGTACTGCTTTGTAGAACGCTTCACCAAAGGTTTTACCGACACCCATGACTTCGCCAGTCGATTTCATCTCAGGTCCGAGAATTGGATCAACACCAGGGAATTTGTTGAATGGGAATACCGCTTCTTTCACTGAGTAGAAATCAGGAATCACTTCTGCAGTGAATCCTTGATTCTTCAATGTTTGGCCAGCCATACAACGAGAAGCAATTTTTGCTAAGCTCACGCCGATTGCTTTTGATACAAACGGTACGGTGCGTGATGCACGTGGATTGACTTCAAGTACATAAACATCAGTGCCTTTTACCGCGAACTGAACGTTCATCAAACCAATCACGCCGAGTTCACGTGCCATCGCGACAGTTTGTGCGCGCATGACATCTTGAATTTCAGGTGTCAGTGAATATGGTGGCAATGAACACGCTGAGTCGCCTGAGTGAACGCCAGCTTGTTCGATATGCTGCATGATGCCGCCGATAACCACATCGACGCCGTCAGATACGCAGTCTACATCGACTTCAATCGCATCATCAAGGAAGCGGTCGAGCAGAACAGGTGCTTCGTTTGACGCTTGTACCGCTTCACGCAAGTAGCGTTTCAGTTCATCTTCGTTGTAGACGATTTCCATCGCACGACCACCAAGGACGTATGAAGGACGAACAACCAGTGGATAGCCGACTTGCGCTGCGGCAAGCAAACCTTCTTCCGCGCTCTTGACGATACGGTTTGGTGGTTGCAACAGGTTCAGGCGCACAACCATTTGTTGGAAACGTTCACGGTCTTCTGCACGGTCAATCGCATCTGGTGATGTACCAATGATTGGAACACCAGCTTCTTCCAAAGCGCGTGCCAGTTTCAATGGGGTTTGACCACCGTATTGCACGATCACGCCTTTTGGCTTCTCAAGACGTGCAATTTCGAGTACGTCTTCAAGTGTGACTGGCTCAAAGTACAAACGATCAGACGTGTCATAATCGGTTGAAACGGTTTCAGGGTTACAGTTGACCATGATGGTTTCGTAGCCATCATCGCGCATCGCGAGTGCCGCGTGAACGCAGCAATAGTCAAACTCAATGCCTTGACCAATACGGTTTGGGCCACCGCCGAGTACCATGATCTTGTCACGGGTCGATGGATTCGCTTCGCACTCTTCTTCATAGGTTGAGTACATGTATGCGGTGCTGGTTTCAAACTCAGCCGCACAGGTATCGACGCGCTTGTAAACTGGGTGAACGCCAAGAGTCCAGCGTTGTTTACGCAGTTGTTTTTGCGAAATGCCGAGCAGAGTCGCGAGACGTAGATCTGACAAACCTTTACGTTTGAATTGGCGTACGTTTTCTGCGGTTAAGCCGCCGAAACCAAGTTGCTGAACTTGATTTTCAGTTTTGATAATGTCTTCGATTTGGATCAAGAACCATTTATCAATCGCTGTATATTCATGGACTTGATCTAAAGTCATGCCATGACGGAATGCATCAGCGATGTACCAAATACGATCTGCGCCGGGAACTTTAAGCTCTAAGCGGAGTTTGTCCAGCGCATCTTCAGTGCCGAGTGGTAGTTTCGGTGTGAAACCGTCAACGCCAACTTCTAAGCCGCGTAATGCTTTCTGCATCGATTCTTGGAAGGTGCGACCAATCGCCATCACTTCACCGACTGACTTCATTTGCGTGGTCAGTACAGCATCCGCTTGTGGGAATTTTTCGAAGTTGAAGCGTGGAATTTTGGTCACGACGTAGTCGATTGACGGTTCGAAACTTGCTGGCGTTGCGCCACCAGTGATGTCGTTTTTCAGTTCATCAAGGGTGTAACCGACTGCCAATTTCGCTGCGATTTTCGCAATCGGGAAACCAGTCGCTTTTGATGCGAGTGCTGACGAACGTGATACGCGTGGGTTCATTTCGATGACGACCATACGGCCATCTTTCGGGCTGATACCGAACTGAACGTTTGAACCGCCAGTTTCTACGCCGATTTCACGTAAGACTGCAACCGATGCATTACGCATCAATTGATATTCTTTATCGGTCAATGTTTGTGCTGGCGCAACAGTGATTGAGTCGCCTGTATGCACACCCATTGGGTCGAAGTTTTCAATCGAACAGACGATAATGCAGTTGTCGTTTTTGTCACGCACAACTTCCATTTCGTATTCTTTCCAACCGATCAATGACTCATCGATGAGCAATTGTTTAGTCGGGGAGAGGTCAAAGCCGCGCTCACAAATTTCGATGAATTCTTCGCGGTTGTACGCAATACCACCGCCTGAACCACCCATCGTGAA
Source organism: Aquirhabdus sp. (assembly GCA_030150135.1). Taxonomy (GTDB): domain Bacteria; phylum Pseudomonadota; class Gammaproteobacteria; order Pseudomonadales; family Moraxellaceae; genus Aquirhabdus. The sequence continues at coordinate 1,717 of JASLGO010000107.1, read as the reverse complement.
TGAAGGACGAATGATACATGGGAAGCCCATTTCAGCTTGAATGCTGAATGCTTCGTCCATGTTGCCAGCAACCGCAGCGCGTGGACATTCGAGTCCAATACGACGCATCGCTTGGTCAAACAGTTTGCGATCTTCTGCCATTTCGATGGCGTCTTTGCTTGCGCCAATCAATTCGACATTGAATTTTTCGAGAATGCCATTGGCATCAAGCGCGAGCGCACAGTTCAGCGCAGTTTGACCACCCATGGTTGGGAGAACTGCATCTGGACGTTCTTTTTCAATGATTTGTGCAACAGTCTGCCATGTGATAGGTTCGATGTAGGTCGAGTCCGCCATCGCAGGGTCGGTCATGATGGTCGCAGGATTGGAGTTGACCAGAATGACGCGGTAGCCTTCTTCGCGCAGTGCTTTACACGCTTGCGCGCCTGAGTAGTCAAACTCACAAGCTTGACCAATCACGATTGGCCCAGCGCCAATAATCAGAATGCTTTTTATATCGGAACGTTTTGGCATGATTTAAGCTCCTTTCTTGTTCGCAGCGTGAGCTTGCATCAAGTCAATAAAGTGATTAAACAATGGCGCACAATCATGCGGACCCGGACTTGCTTCAGGATGACCTTGGAAGCTAAATACTGGTTTAGACGTGTGATGAATGCCTTGGTTCGAGCCATCAAACAATGAACGATGTGTCACACGTAATGTCGCTGGCAGTGTTGCTTCATCGACCGCGAAGCCGTGGTTTTGGCTGGTGATCATCACGATGTTGCGATCAATGTCTTGTACAGGATGGTTCGCGCCGTGGTGACCAAATTTCATTTTTAGGGTTTTTGCACCCATTGCCAGACCGAGTAATTGATGACCTAAACAGATCCCGAAAACTGGTAAATCTGTGGTTTCAACGATGGTACGCACCGCTTCAATCGCGTAAGTACATGCTGCTGGGTCGCCAGGGCCGTTCGATAGGAACACGCCATCTGGATTCATCGCGAGTACTTTTTCTGCTGGTGTTTCAGCAGGAACAACGGTCAGGCGGCAACCACGATCAACCAGCATACGCAGGATGTTGGTTTTCACACCGTAATCGTATGCAACAACGTGGAATTGTTCATTGGTCAAAGGTGCGAAGCCTTTGTTCAATTGCCATGAACCTGATGTCCATTCAAAACCTTGTGGATCGCAGCAGACTTTTGCCAAGTCCATGCCGTCGATGCCCGGGAAACTACGCGCCGCAGCAAGTGCCGCTTCTGGTGTAGCATCTTTACCCGTCAGAATCGCACTGTTTTGTGCGCCCGTGGTACGCAGAATACGGGTTAATTTACGTGTATCAATGTCTGCGATTGCGACGATGTTGTTGGCTTTTAAATATTCGTCGAGAGATTGAGTTGAGCGGAAGTTGCTCGCCAACAGTGGCAAGTCACGGATGACTAGACCTGCCGCCCAGACTTTGCTGATACGACCAGATTCACAGTCTTCAGCGTTAACGCCTGTGTTACCAATATGAGGATAAGTCAGCGTCACAATTTGCTGCGCATAACTTGGGTCGGTGAGGATTTCTTGATAGCCAGTCATGGCTGTGTTGAAAACGAGTTCACCAGAGGTGAGGCCGTCGGCACCGATGGATTGACCACGGAAAATGGTTCCATCTGCTAGGGCTAATATGGCGGGTGTGTACAAGTCTAACCTCCGATTCTAAATTCGCTACTCGAGCATCCTCAAT
>JASLGO010000062.1 GCA_030150135.1 Aquirhabdus sp. | reverse complement strand
GCGGATTGAAGATACCGATCAAACACGCTCAACGCCAGAATCGGAAAAAATGATTCTCGATTCATTACGTTGGTTGGGTCTGAACTGGGCAGAAGGTCCTGATGTCGGTGGCAAACATGCGCCTTATCGTCAAAGCGAACGCCGTGAAATTTATCGTCAACATTCACAAATTTTGCTGGATAAAGGCCATGCCTTTAACTGCTTCTGTAGTGAGGCGCGTTTAACTGAAGTGCGTAATGCACAGATGGCGAATAAAGAAACGCCTCGTTATGACGGTCATTGTCTCAATTTGTCTGCTGAAGAAGTTGTGACGCGCATTGCCGCAGGCGAAGCGCATGTGGTGCGTATGAAAGTGCCGACGGAAGGCATTTGTCAAATCAACGACATGCTGCGTGGTGTGATCGAAATTCCGTGGGAACAAGTCGATATGCAGGTTTTGCTCAAGCAGGACGGCTTACCGACGTATCATTTGGCAAACGTGGTTGATGATCACTTGATGGAAATCACCCATGTATTGCGCGGCGAAGAGTGGATTTCTTCTGCGCCAAAGCACAAATTGCTGTATCAATATTTCGATTGGGATATGCCAGTCCTCTGTCATTTGCCACTGTTGCGTAACCCAGATAAATCTAAACTGTCGAAGCGTAAAAATCCGACCAGCATTACGTATTACCGAGATATGGGTTTCTTGCCTGAAGCGTTGGTGAATTATCTCGGTCGTATGGGTTGGTCAATGCCTGATGAACGCGAGAAGTTTACCCTTGCTGAAATGATCGAACACTTTGATATTGCACGTGTATCGCTCGGTGGGCCGATTTTTGATGTGGAAAAACTGACTTGGTTGAATGGTTTATGGATTCGCGATCTATCTCCATCCGCACTGCTGGATAAAATCCTTGCATGGCGCGGTAATCGTGATCAATTGGAAAAAATCACTGCCGCGATTCAGCCGCGGATCAATATGCTATCGGATGCTGCGGATTGGGCTGGGTTTTTCTTTAATGGTACGCCGAAGGCAAGTAGTGCACTGACTGCTGAATCATTCGCGCATAAAAAACTGACACAAGATCAAGTGCGCCAAGTGCTGCAATTGTCCTTGTGGCGTTTAGAAAAACTCATGCAATGGAATGAAGACACCGTTAAAACCACACTAATGACCTTATCTGAACAGATGGAAATCAAGCTGCGTGACTTTATGCCTTCTTTCTTTATCGCGATTGCGGGTGGTTCAAGCTCGACACCTGTGATGGAGTCAATGGCGATTCTCGGTGCTGATCTAACTTATGCGCGTTTACGTCAGGCGGTTGAAATTCTGGGCGGCGTTAGCAAAAAAGAAACTTCGGAATGGCAAAAGTTGGATATTCAATTAACTGTTCCAAAAAATCCTGAAGTGGATGCTGAAAAACCAGCCTAAACAATTGACAGTGCGGACATGAATCCCTAACATGTGCGCCTGCATGGGGGCCTTAGCTCAGTTGGTAGAGCGCTACAATGGCATTGTAGAGGTCAGCGGTTCGATCCCGCTAGGCTCCACCAGATACATATCCCAGCACGTCCAGAGTTGTCCAGAAAGCCCTTAGTTTACAAGACTTAGGGCTTTTTTATTGTCCATAGTAGCCCTAGGTTGTTTATTGCAATCCACGATCATTTGCTGGTATTGCTGTTGGTATTCCATTACCAACACAATTCGATACCAACATTTCATTGTTTATGTGAAAAATGAGGATAAGGCTATGGCCACCAGTTCAGGTACAAAAAAGGTTCAATCGGGTCAAGAATACAAATCTCCGCTTAATGCGACACAAATGCGAAGCCTTAAGTCTCCTCCCGAAGATCAAAAGCTTCCCGATAAATATAGTGATGCAGGTGGATTACAACTGCATAGCTACGCTAATGGTCGTATGACTTGGATACTTGCGTATCGTTTCAATGGGCGCCAAAAGGGCTATACGATTGGCTCATATCCAGATGTAACCCTAGCTCAAGCGCGTGAAATTCAAGCCGATAAGAAAAAACTTATCCGTCAGGGCGTTGATCCGATGGAGGCGAAGAAATTAAAGAAACAAGATGATGCTGGGCATAACAGTTTTCAGTATGTTGCTTTGCAGTGGTTTGCTAAAAAAGAGCCAACGTGGTCTGTGAGTAATGCCAACAAAGTGAAACGGCGTTTGGAGGTTGATGTTTTTCCATACATTGGACGTAAGAACATTTCAGAGGTACTTGCTCCTGACCTATTGCGAGTGATTGAGAGGGTAGAAGCTCGGTCAGTGGATACAGCACATCGTGCTTTAGGTGAATGCAGCCAAATTTTTCGTTATGGCATGGCAATAGGAACAAACATCCATGATCCATCAATACCCATCCAAGATGCACTTACACCGAATACCAAAAAACATTTTGCGGCGATTATTGAGCCTAAAGCAGTTGGTGAGCTGTTAAGGGCGATAGACGGCTTTAACGGCTCGTTTGTCGTCAAGTGCGCCCTACAGCTTGCTCCGTTGTTTTTCGTCCGTATTGGTGAGCTTAGGAAAGCTAAATGGTCGGAAATTGACTTCGGAACTTGTGAGTGGCGTTTTTTCATTACCAAGACGAAGCAAGATCATATTGTCAGCTTGTCGAGCCAAGCGATTGCAATTCTAAGAGATCTGCAACAATTGACAGGTACATATGAGCATGTGTTTATCGGTGGACGTGATCCAAAACGACCAATGAGCGATGCAGCAATAAATGCGGCACTTCAGCGCATGGGATATGACACGAAAAATGTGATGACAGGACATGGATTTCGGGCTATGGCTCGAACACTCCTTCATGAGCGCCTTGGAATGGATAGGGATGTTATTGAGCATCAGCTTGCTCACAGTGTTGGCGATGCCTTAGGTACGGCTTATAACCGTACTAAGTTCTTAGATCAGAGGAAAGCAATGATGCAGACGTGGAGTGATTACCTTGATGAGTTGCGCTGCGCTCATACTATGCCCTTTCTCAAAGCGACTATCTAATAAATATAAGGATCAATCATGACTACTAACATTACTGCTGCTCCTGCTCACATTGAAACACTCAATCTTGCTCAAGAACAAATGCAGTGGCTGCAAAGCCTATTTTCAGCAATACAAAACGATGAAGCTGGGCATGATGCTAAAAATCTGTCTGCGGTTGGTTATTTCTTAACGGATATGTGGCGTGATAACTATTTGGTTATGAGTGATAATCTAGAAAGAAATTGATGTATTGCCGTTTATTTTAAGTATGTCTATTTTCGCGTATAAACGATTTTAGTCAAAAGTGATGTTTATGCCATGTCATTGCCCTTAAAGCTGCGTATATGCCAAATTTAGGCGGTACGACTGCCATAGTTAGCAAGATATATCGCTGTTTTATTTAATGGTTTAAGTGGGTCGGTTTATCGTATTACCAACATCAGTTAGATTGCCTTTCTCAACAGCCTCAAGCCCTTGAGGCTTAAAAATACTACTTATATGTATAGATATATCTATACAACAATGTCAGATGTATTTTGCATTCCTATTGTTATTGTTTTTTAATAATGTTATACTATTACATAGTAAGTAGTAGATATTACCCACTACTGAATATATAAAAATAAAGGAAAAACAATGATCGAAGTTATAAATACCTCCCGCTTCTATGAACGGGTTACCTATCAATTCAAAGTTAAATGATGCACAACAATTCGTTTATGACATCAAGGAGCAGAACCTTAAAACACTAGTTTGTTTAATCAATGAGTGTCGATTGACATTTAAGAATCCTAAAGCCATCCATTATTGTCTCTACGTTAATGAACAATTCAACGTTTCTACTCTTACGGATCGCTTAAAACGCTTGTATCACAAGCAAATACGCTATGCCTTGTCCTTAGAGAGGCAAGAAAAGCTACATTGCCATTTGATGGTCGTCATTGACGATCCAAGCCACACCGCACTGATGTGCCATACCATTCTTGACCAGTTAAAAAAGATTAAGCATGTGGATAGTGTGCAACTGAACCCACGTCTAACCACGGGTACTGAAAAACTGAATTTTCATGCAATCAAGCGTTATCCTGATTTTCAGGATTGCGTGATGCGATTCAGCTATATCTGTAAGGAAAACGATAAAGTATCGCTTCCTGAACACTACAAGAAAACATTCACGACATCTCATATAAATGAGAGATTTTATTATTTTAAGGAAAATTCCAATATGCTATTCATTAAACAAGCCCATAAAAATGACAAACTACAATACAGTAATAATAGTTTCATCAATTCTTTATATGTCAATTGTCGTAAACAAGACCGTGAGACAACTCAGTGCTTTCATTTTATTGATAACGATAATGACATTCGAGGTTTCTATGGCTTATCCATTGACCACGAAGTTTTTGAATCTGACTATGTAATTTATCTCGATGTAATCGGCTTATATGTAGAACCTGAGATCAAAAAAGAACAATACTTTGAATCGTTCACTGATCATTTAATTGATCAAGTAGGTACTGCTTTACTAGAAGTTCAGAAGAATAAACCTTCAAGCATTGCTGTCGAATGCGTTGCTGAAAATCATGCACTTCAAAGCATGTTGGTAGATGTTGTTAAACTAGTTGGAAGTGAGTTAGGCATTTGCTCTATCAATTGTTATCAAACATTAGCTGCTTGATAGTTCTGAGCTGCTTTGAGGCATACAAATAGTTTTATCATTTGTGTGACTTGAAGTAGCAGTTCTTTATAACAAGTTTCAGATGCAATTTGATTCATAGCTTTTTAGAGTGTAACTCTACTAAAAGCGAAGCAATTTGCTTTTCATGAACCTGCTTTAGATTGGAGAGAGCTTTAACATTGCGGAGTATGTGAATATGAGGGGGGGGCTAACCAAGTGGGGAGCCTATCATGTACAAGACTACGACCCCTTAATAACACACCTAGTACCAAAACATAAATTTAAAAATACCATATTGGGAACTTGTTCAATGTGTTTTGGTGTGTTACATTTTACCAAATTGGGAAATTTATATGAAGATAATTGGTTTGGATAAACTCTCCAGTATGAGAGGAGAGATCGTAGAAAAATGGCTGTTTAGCTGGATAGCTGAAATCAAAGATGCACATTGGCGTTTTTCCAGTGATGTTATCAAACAGTTTCCTAAAGTGCGTGCTAGTGATGATAGTTGTTTTGAGTTCTCAGTGAGTACAACCCAATGGGTAATTTGTATTCAAGTTGCATTTTTGCAAGGTATTGCAATTATTAAAGAAGTTAAGGGTTAAAGATGCAAACAATGGACGTAAAAGTTATTCGAACAGGTGAGCAATATGATGCTTATCTTGAAGAAGTGCAAACTTTAATTGCTGCTGCTCCCAGAGTTGGCACGCCTGAAAGTGATCGTTTAGAGTTGCTTGCAATACTGATTGAAGAGTACGAAAGTAAAAAATACCCGATAGAAGCACCAGACCCTATCGATGCAATTTTATTTAGAATGCATGAAAAAGGTTTGAAACAGGCAGATTTAGCCCCTTACTTCGGTACAAGTAGTCGTGTTTCAGAAGTTCTTAACAGGAAGAGAGCATTAACGGTTGATATGATTCGTGCCTTATCAATAGGTCTCGGTTTATCTGCTGAAACTCTAATAGGTTTAACTAACTCGAACACGGCTGCTAGTAAGAGTGAAATTGACTGGTCGAAATTTCCCGTTAAAGAAATGAAAAAACGTGGTTGGTTTAAAAATACTGTTAATGATGCTGATGAGGATACTGAAAGCTTTATTCAAAGGTACATTGCTAATTCTGGTCTCCAATTTGGAGCCGCTTCGTTTAAGCGCAAACTCTCTGGTGACGCGCAGACACCGAATACAATGTATGCACTTTATGCATGGTTAGCTCGAGTGATATTAAGTGCAAGAGAAAGAAAAATTAATCTTGGTAAATTTGAACCAGATCAATTTTCGGGGCAGTTCTTGCGTGATCTTGCTCAGCTTAGTTGGTCTGATAAAGGACCACTATTAGCTATAGAGTATTTAGAAAAACGTGGAATTGCAGTTGTAATTGAGCCGCATTTGAAAGGTACTCATCTTGATGGTGCTGCATTAAAGGATAGTGATGGTACACCCATAATTGGACTAAGTTTAAGATATGATCGATTAGATAACTTCTGGTTTACCCTTCTACATGAAGTTGTACATATTTGGAAGCATGTTAATGATACAGAAGCATTTTTGGATGACTTAGATACACCTCCATCGGAAGATAGGAGGGAAGCTGAAGCTAATCGCCTCGCAAGGGAGGCATTTATCCCTCGCGGTGCATGGAGGCGAACAGAAGCCTTTATGTCTCCTAGCCGAGAATCTATTGAGCAGCTTGCAAAAGAGTTAAAAATACACCCTGCAATTATTGCAGGTCGTTTGCGTAACGATTTAGGAAACTACACTTTGTTTTCTGATTTGATAGGTCAGAATGAAGTGAAAATTTTATTAGCCAACTCGAACTTGCTAGCAACGATTGAGGATTAAAAAATGTCATCTTACATTCCAACTTATGTACCAGTTCTAAGAGCTAAGCAAGGCGAATTCGACGCACTTGATCCCATCAGACAGTCTCAATTGAAAGACAATGTAACTCCTGTGATCCATCCTTTTTTTGAGATTCAAAATATCATTAAAAAAGACGCTAACCTTTTAACTGAGATCACTTCTACGTGTTCGAAAATTACGCAACTATGGAGTGGTAACACTGCGATGGTTGATGGTTATTATTGGCAACCATCGGAAGCAATATTGGAAAATGGTGAGCATTTTTTAACATACGCATACAACCTGCTCTATGATGGTGGCGTAAAAGTTGTACCTGTAATTGGCTATGATCGTTGGTTTGATCAAGCAAGTGGATTATATCGGCAATCCATGGGGTCATTAATATGCCCCAATGCGCCTTATTTTTGTATTCGTGTCGATGGCGATGCATTCTATGATCTTTCTGAACCTGAGTTTTTTGAAGACCAAATTAATGAAATCATAGACTCGTTAAAATTATCGCATTCTCAGTGCAGCATAATGATTGATTTTGGCAATGTAAGTCTAAATCGGATTACGATTGAGGAAATGCTTCGTAAGGCTAAAATAGCTATCGAAATTCTAAACGCATACGACTTTAAATACATTTCAATTAGTGGTGCGTCATACCCAGAAGGAGTTAACTATGCCGTACTTGAGCATGATACGGATGGTTCTGTTTTACGGAAAGAAATGATAGCTTGGCAATCTCTCCGTGAAACTTATCCTGACTTAAAATTGGTGTTTGGCGATTACGGTATCAGACTACCTTCTGTGGAAAAAGTAATTAAAAATAAACATATAAATGGCAAAATAATTTATACGATTGATCTAAATTATTTTGTTGTTAGGGGGCATCCTGTTTCAAGAGATGGTGGTAAATATACTCAGATGCCCTCATTAGCAAGCAGACTAGTAAACTCAGTATATTATGAAGGATCAAGCTTTAGCTGGGGTGATCAACGGATCGCTGATTGTGCACAAGGAACTGATCACTTTATTGGTAATTCAACTCAGTGGGTAGCAATTGGCACTAGTCACCATATTAAATATGTCTTGGAAGAAATTGAGAATTTCGAGTTTGCTACTGCACTATAGTATGTGGACTTGAAGGCGCAAGATATACACTAGGCAGAGAAACAGCGAAACAATCCATATGCAGCAAAGCTTTCAGACAAAAATAATCCGAAACACTAATCACTAGCGTTTCGGGTGTATTTTTATCTAAGTTACTGTTATTGCAGGCGTGTTTCGGTGTTTCGGATCAGTTAGTGGTATTAGGCGGTGTGTGACCCAAATAACGAATAAACACATCATTGAATCCAACCAATTCATAACCTTTCCGTGTAATACCGCCGAACCGAATTTGCTTGGGAGCAATTCCAAACTCATTTAGTCGCATTGATAACTGTCTTGGAGTCATAGGTTTACCCTTATGCCAAGTTGCCCAAGGTGCCTCATCATCAAGGCATAATTCAAATAGTAAGTCAGTCGTAGCGATTGTCATAGCACCTTTTGAATCAAACACCTCTTTAATATCAGCAAGTAACTCCTCGTTAATACTTGAGGATTGTTCATCAGTGCCTGAAATTGCAATTGCAGCATTACGAGCAATTAGAGACCACTCACCGCCAACTTGATCAGCAATGGCTAGGAGTGACTCCCAGCAATCCTGTGCGCGATCATTTAAGGTATCTGGTAGCGTCGGTCGTGCAATTCGTAATGCCTCCATATTGTCCTTAGACCATCGTGCTAATTTACGTTTAATATCATCAAACTCGCGCATATCTGCATGTCGCAGACGCTCACGTGTTTCATCTTGTCGTTTACGTCGAAGCTCAAGCATAATTGAACGATCTTTTAAGGTATCAGGCAAATGTCCAATGCCAGAAATAGCCTTAGCACAAAATACATTAAATGGTGTAGGGTCGTGATCCTCACCCACCGTTCGAATCACACAACCGTTTACTTCAAATCCTGCATTCAATACACCTCGCATTTCCTCATTGTTTTTCAAAAAAGCATCAGCTTCATCTATAAACAATGTTGGTTTCCACTTCTCAATGGAACGAAATAATGCTGGTGCTGTAATGTTACTGGTTGATAATGGCTTTGCACAAAAATAACTCATTAGTGTCAGTAATTGCGTTTTGCCACACCGTTTTTCTGGTGCTGTGATACAGGCAATTGGCGCAATTTTGAATACCTTAATACACCATGAAAACACAATCCATAAAGCTGCTGTTTGCGTGACATGTCGCTCACAAACAATGTGGCGCTCAATTATCTCAACCAATGAGTGCAGTAACAGCACCCCTTCAACAGGATCATGGTATGGATCGATATTCTTAAACAGTGATCCACCAGAATCTGGTGGATCACCTGTGTCATTTCTCTGATTAACCAACTTATCTAACTCGGTAACACGAATCGCTAAACGTTTTGCTTCTGAATTACGCTGTTGCTCATACTCAAGCTTTGGCAAACCCTTAAGCCGTTTAATTTCGGCTTTCAGGCTCTCTTGAGTCATTTGAGGTTGTGGCGTGGTATTCTTTGCTTCTGAAAGCTGTTCCTTAATAATTTCAGGTTGTGGTAGGAATTGGCTGTAACCATCCTCATCGCTTGAAACGGATACCGCCTGTTTGGGGTATCCGCTTTCATCATCTGGAGTCATATACCGCCCTCCGCTTTCTTCACCATATCTTCAATCAATTGCGTGATGTCGCTTTCGCGCCACATGCTCATGTTTTTGGTTGGCTTGATGGGAGGTGGATAGATTCCCTTTTGGATGCCCTCATACCAATGGCTTTTTGACACTGGAAAAATTTCCAGTATTTGTTTCAATCTTAGAAAAGATTTAGTAGTCATAAATTACAGTCCTCAAGTTGCGAGCTACCGACATACGAATATGTCTAAAAATAGCTCTTGGGACTAAATATAAATTATTGAATTAATTATTGTTATTGTTGTGATTTAATGTGTTTTAACATGTTGGCTTTTTTAATCTTCCCAGCCGTCCTTCAATTGCTCTTCGATTTATCGTTTCAGAGCTTGCATCTGCTTGTGATCCTGTTAGATGGATCAATTCGTTTTTTTCAGTAACCCCTATAAAGGGATAGGCCTTTTCATTTGCCATTTTTACCAATTCATTCCACATCGCAGAATTTGAAATCTTGATGTTGGTTTTGAATATACTGATCATCACCTCCCTAATTGCATCTTGTCGTTGTATTCCTTCGTCTATCTGTTTATCAATGCTTTGTAGATGGTCTACTGTTTGAATGCTTTCGGTGGAGGATGCCACAACTAATTTGGATACGGACGCTTTAAGAGATTGCCTGCTAAAAAGACAGTCACCGCTCTCAAATTTCAATGATTCAATATCGAAATTGCCTGTAACCTGATATTTCCTGACAGGATCATCAAGATGACAAGCAAGTTGGTACTCGGGGTCTAGTGCCTGCCATGCATGATCGAAAATTTGCTCGAATTGGTTCAATTCGACGATGTTGAAATCTCTAATTTTAAAGCTAGCGTTCTCTTTGCTTTTCGATATGCGAATTTGAGTGTTCATATCGCAGGGTGAAATGAAACCTGCAAACTCGAATCTTTTTGAAATGTAAAGATCATCGGGATCATATGGCTCACCCTTTAAATCGAGTTCAGCTTCTTTTGACTTAGAAAAAAGCACTTCTTGAAGCATCCCCTCATGAAAAAAACAGGGTCTGATTTCTTGTGCGGCGACTAGCCTACTAAACTTGGATTCAGTGATTTTTAAAAAAGTGATGGCTTCATTTCTTGTTAAATATCTTTCTTCCATCATCAAGGGTTCTTCCGACTTATCCATTTAATTGCCCTAGAGCTGCTTCTGGGTTGTGTATTAGGAAAAGTGTAACCCATGCTTGGCGCAGAGATGAAATCCTTAGACAAAAAAAATCCACTACAACCAATCAGGCTGTGGTGGATGTTTTTACGATAAAGATAGTACCAACAATTGGTTAATGGAGAACCAAAAATCTGCTTGCTGATACTGGTGATGTGGATACTAGTGTTAAGCCGCCAGAACTGCCTATAGCATATTGAGTAATACCATTGCTCCCCACTACATACACAAATTTATTTGTGGGATCAACGGTAATGCTATCAGGGCTATTTTGCGTTGTTTTAGAAATTAGCGTCAGTGTGCCACTGGTATCAATTTTATACGCGGCAACCGTATTGGCAACTTTATCCGTTAAGTAGGCATATTGACCTGTGGAATCAATCGCTATGCCGCTTCCTTCACTCATAGCTGAAAACGTACCAACTTGATTCAACATCCCATTTGAATCAATACTGTATTCATATTCGAGAGATGTTGTAGCCGCACCATTATCAGCAGCGGATAAATAAGCAAATTTCCCTTTAGGGTCAATGATGAGATTGCTTGTGTAACGAGAAGGGATTGCAATAGTCTTAACTGGAGTCGTAGCAAGTACGCCATTTGTTCCAATACGATATTGTGACAAATTGGTATTCGTATCACTTGTCGTAGTTGCTGTATACAAATACTGTCCTGATGGATCAATCGCCAGCGCATCAGGGCTATCATTGGTCGCAGATAAAGCAAGTGTTCCTATCAGCGTTAATGCACCTGTTGAACCGACTGCATATTCCAATACATTGCCAGAAGTATCACCTGCACCGACATAGACATACTTACCATTCGGGCTAATGACCTGTTTCCAAGACCAAGTACTTGCTGCGACGGTTGGCGTTGACATTGGGCTTAATACGCCATTTGAACCAATCGTATATTGATGTACTGCACCAACTTGATTGTTATCTACAGCGTATGCATATTTACCAGTAGGGTCAATTGAGAATGCTGAGGTACTAGTACCAGCAGAAACAGGCGGCATTGATGATGTGCTTAGTGAGCCATTTGATTGAATGGCATATTGCAAAATTCCGCCAGTACCTAATGTATAAGCATAGGATGCTGGTGTAGGGCTAGAGCCTGAACCACTGGAGCTACCAGTACCGCTTGTGCCACTTGATGAACTACTACCTGAACTGCTAGTTGTTGCTGGCGTTGTGTTTGTAGTTGAACTTGATGATCCACCCCCACCACATGCTGTTAAAGCGATACTAACACCTAACGCAAGTGCATGTTTTATATAATTCATATTTAAATACCAAAAATTAAGAACGAAAATTGTACGTCTTAATCTTAAGTACACTTGATGTATATATCAATCAAAACTTGATTTATTTATTGCTATGGTTTCATCATGGATAAATCAAATGAACGGGCTGCATTCAGTGAACGTCTTTGCCAGCAATTGGCAAGCAAAGGCTGGGACGTTAACAAACCAACTTGGTTAGCTAAACAATTCAATTCTCGCTTTGAAGGTACTGCCGTATCTGTGCAGACTGCGAACAATTGGCTACAAGGGCAGGCGATACCAAATCAAGACAAACTAAGAGTTCTTGCTGCGTGGCTAGAAACAAGTGCGGAGTGGTTACGCTATGGCGATGCACAAACACCACCTACAGTCGAATTTCAAGGACAACACTATGGATTGTCAGATTTACCTGAAAAGTTAGAAAAACTAAGCCCTAAGCAGAAGCGTGTCATTTATGATGTAATTGATGCGATGCTGGAAAATAGTTTAAAAAGTTAAGTTTTACAATTGTATGGGATACCATAAGAGAGTAAAATTTGAACTGAGTAAATGGTTCGCTAATTTCTTTAACACCATAGAAATATTATTGTTGTTGAGATAATAGTTTAGTGGCACTCCTGCGTATTGTTGGTATTTTTGTTGGTATCGAATGTTTTATTATTGCAGTAAATAATGATTAATAAGGGTTTTTTTACACAATTCGATTGTGCTAGGCCCACCATATTCGAGTTCAATTTGAACTGCAAAAAAAGCCTAGTCATCAACGGATGCTAGGCTTTTTTGTTGCCTGTAATTTTATTCGTGTCTCTTGAAATTTTAGAAGCATTAGGCGCAAGATAGAGACTAGATTAATAAGTTTTCTGATAATAAAAACCGCTCGTTTAAGCGATTTTTCATTCTTCGTGATGGAGAACATGATGAGCTTCAAACAAATTATGCCCGCCGATAATTGGTACTGGCACCATGATGGAAAATATCAACGCGTCACAGCCTTTGCCTTAAATGGTATTGGAGATCTTGTGGCTTTGGTTTATAAACACGGTCAGGGGAATGCATTTTATCAGCCACCTGAAGGTGAGCTGGTTCATGCCGATGATGTGCCGCGATCGCGTGAAGAGACGCCTAATTCATTTTTGACGTGATGAATTAAAACGCCTCTGGTGATTCGTCTAAGGGATTTTTATAGGAATGTCGACAATTGTTATACGAATACAAGATGATGGACACTCCTGTGGGTCTGCTCACACTAGTTGCTCGAGCATCAAAGCTCGCTGCAATTCTTTGGGAGGATGATCAACCGACTCGAGTGCGTTTGAGTGTGATGCATGCCAATGAAACCCATCCTATTTTGCTTGAAACAGAACGTCAGCTCAAAGAGTATTTTGCTGGAATTCGAACTCATTTTGATATTCCACTGGAGTTCTCTGGGACAGAATTCCAGAGACAGGTTTGGGCAGCGTTGCTGACGATTCCTTTTGGTGAGACCAGAAGTTATCTAGATATTGCAGAACAGATTGGGAATGTGAAGGCTGTTCGTGCAGTAGGTGCTGCGAATGGTCGAAATCCGATCTCGATTATCGCTCCTTGTCATCGCGTGATTGGTAAATCGGGTGATTTGACAGGTTTTGCAGGTGGACTGCGGGCAAAAGAACTACTGCTTTTATTGGAGGGTCATGAGTTACGGCAAAAATCAGCTGTTACGCGAAGCCAACTGATGTTATTTGAAAGTGATGCATAATTCATTTTAGTGGGATATCAAAATAAGTTAATAGATTATTGTTTTTTATAAATATAATAAATGTAAGAGCTACGGAAGCAGGAATAACATGGATGCGATCGAACATCATTTGCCGAAGGCAAATATTTACATCATACGTCAGTATGTCAAAGATACGGAGCCATTGTTCGATCATGTCAAAACGCATTTGAATTGGATTAGAGCGCGTTCTCCTAGTAGTCCAGCATACTGCAATATGGGAACAGATTATCTGGCTTCGTCAGGTAAATTACGTACTGGACAGAAGTTAGATCCGATGATTCTGAAGCTTTTGAGTCGTTTGAATGATGACTTGAATGTGATGATGAACTCGTGCTTTGCAATATTTTATGAGACAGCGCAAGCAGAGTTGCCGTATCGTGAGCAAGTAACACCATCCCTAGATCCTGACCAGCCGATACTCACTGTTTTTTGTGGCGCACCCAGCAAGGCAATGTTTAGAGATATTCAGAGTGCTGAGGAGTTTGAGTTTTTATTGCAGGATGGTGATTTGTTGATTTTGCCTGATGATTGTCAAAAGAATTACCTAAATTCCATTAAAAAAGCCGATACGGTATTTAGCCCGCGTTTGTCTCTGTCATTTAGACGATTTAACGATGGCGTATTCTATTAGGGTTCCGCCTTAAAAAGTGTTTTAAGACGATTAATCTGCAATAACAAAACGATTGCGTCCAGTCGTTTTGGCTTTATAGAGTGCAGCATCAGATTTTTTAATAAATTCGTTAGATTGTTCATGAAGCTGTGGAATGGTGCATGCAACGCCGATACTAATCGTCACATGTTCTGCGACAGGGCTTGCTGGATGAGGGATAGCCAGTTCTTGAACTAAGTGAACTAGTCTCTCTGCTTGTGTTACAGCATGTTCCCGATCAGTTGTTGAAAATAATAAGAGAAATTCTTCGCCGCCATAGCGTGCTGCCAAATCACCACTTCGCGAGGCGCATTTGGCGAGGTTATCCGCGATGATTTTAAGGCAGCGATCACCCTCTTGATGTCCCAAACTATCATTATAATTTTTAAAATAATCTATATCGATCATCATCACCGTGAGAGGAGTTTTGTAGCGAATTGAGCGATTCCATTCGCTTGTAATCACTTCATCCAAATGACGACGATTTGCAAGACCTGTCAGAGCATCTCGTTGTGACAACGTTTCAAGTTGTTTTGCCTGATCGACCATTTTGAGTCGAGTCAGCTCAATCAAGCAGCTTTGTAGATAGTTTTCACGGTGTTGATGGTCTGTTGCATATGCCAAGCACATCCCCAGGAAGCTACTGAAAGTATAAGTACGTTGTAAGAGCGTCCACTCCAGTTGACCATGAAAGTGCATTGTAATGAGTAGGCCGAGTACCCCACCAGACCAGCCTGCAAGTGTTGCCGTATAAAAGCGCATGCCTACAAAGCCATAAATAATCACAACGGCATACATCATCGCCGCGTGATAAAGAACGTTGCCACCTCCATCCAAGATACCCGTCATGGCAAAAGAGAGGGCGATAGCCAGTGATGAACCGATGCAGGTATAGAGATCAAACCATTGCGCCAAGCTTTTGAATAAAGAGAATAGCCACGCGATAAAGACAATGACCCCGACCCAACCATAGAGCATCAGCCAGTTTTTGACGTCTGAGGCAGGGATGGTCTGATAAATCCCTGCGGATAGATAGAGATATAGACCTAAAATAATTAATCCGCGAATTCTAAATTCACGTGCGGCTTCATTTTTGTATTGACGGCTGTATTGTTGTTCCAACTTATGAGGAAATTTAACGAGATACATTCGGCTGTTAATCAGCCTTATTATTTCTTTCCGTACTAATAAATTAGAACCCTCTAATTTCATGTCCCACGTCCTTGTGATGGAAAATCGCTTTTTATATGTGCCTAAGCTTTATGACATCCACGCTATTACAACTTTTTTATCGATCGTATTCGATATGTCCTTGAGAGACTGCGCTGTTTCTAAATCAACCGTAAATTTGATTATTCTTAAAGTTGCGGTTACTTAGATGAAAAATATGATACAAATATATGAAACATGCGCTGTTTTCTAATGTTGTTTATCGAATTACGATCAGAGTTGTTTGTGCATTAGTTATATCATGGTATTGTATGGAATGTTAATAGGAAGTTAAAAATAAA
Organism: Aquirhabdus sp.; assembly: GCA_030150135.1. Taxonomy (GTDB): domain Bacteria; phylum Pseudomonadota; class Gammaproteobacteria; order Pseudomonadales; family Moraxellaceae; genus Aquirhabdus. The sequence continues at coordinate 29,115 of JASLGO010000062.1, read as the reverse complement.
GGGTGTCAAAAAACAAAGGATGTCAAAAATGACAGCTGAAGAAAAAATTTATACTAAAGAATTAGAAATAACGCCACACAATGAATGGGCGCAAGAATTTTGGGATCATCTACTCCCGATAAAAATGCGAGTGAGCGAGCATCCACTTTTTCTGGCGATGGCATCTGGTGAGCTCAGTATCGCTTGTTTTCGTTATGCATTATTGAATTTTTATCCTTTAGTGGCACATTTCCCATCATATATGGCGATGAATTTGGCCAAAGCCACGGATTTTCATGCGCCTGGTGTGACGGATACACGAACATGGCTCATTCAAAATATTAAAGTCGAAGAGCGGCATTTATTTTGGTATCGCGATTGGGCTTGTGGATTTGGTTTGAGCATTGATCAATTAGATCAAGTCACGCCACCTGCTGCGATGGATGCAGTGAATCATTTTTTGTGGAGCACGAATTATCGTGCGAGTCTGGTTGAAGGCATTGCTGCGACAAACTTGGCCATAGAGTGGGCAACCAGTGATTGGACCGTTCAGGTTTATAAAGGGATTAAGAAGTACACGCATCATCCAGAGTTACAGATTAATACAAGAACAGTCGCGTGGTTACGTGCGCACGCACATTACGATGATGTGCACCCTTATCAAGCGATGGAGTTGATCAAACGCTTGTGTGATCATGATCCACAGATGCAGCAGAAGGCATTGCGTGCAGCTCAGCGGGGGCTTGAGTATTATGAGCTTGCTCTGGATGCGTGTTATCAGATTCAAAGGGCACAGCAATAGAGCAAGAGTATGATAAACAAGAGAAGGATGATCTGGAACGATTATGCTTCTTCTTCCAATTCAGCAATTAAAGCATCCATGGGTTTCATGGGAGGTGCTGAACCAACAACACAGTTCCGACCAGCAGTCTTGGCTTGATAGAGTGCTGTATCAGCAAGTTGAATTAATCTTTCCTCAGATAAATCATCCAAAGGCTGTTCTGCAACTCCGATACTGACCGTAAATGAAAACTGGACACCTGCAAGACTGGTGATGCGAGTTTCTGCTACCGCTGTCCGAATGCGCTCAGCAACGCCTAAAGCATTAGGTAAGGTTGCATTGATCACTAGAATCGCAAACTCTTCACCACCGATGCGTGCGACGACATCAAGTTGACGTGCGACAGTCCGGCAAATATCAGCGACGGTACGAATGACTAAGTCTCCTGTTGGGTGACCATGTGTGTCATTAATTGTTTTGAAGTGATCGATATCTAAGATCATCAATGAAGACGGATGGTTGAATCGAAGACCACGTAAAATTTCTTGTTGCAAGACAGGCATAAAGTGTCGGCGATTGCTGAGACCTGTCATGGAATCGGTATTTGATGCCAGTTCGAGAGCAGCTTGTAATTCGTACCGAATACGATAGTTGTTGGCGAAAATATAGTGCGTCAGCATCAAGACGATCGCCGCAGGCCAAATGACAGCGATATATTGGTCATAAGGGAAATCTTTGGCAAAACCGATCAGTCCGAGCAGCTGAGGAGTCGCCGCATACAGGCATGTGCTCAACAGATTGACGCGTAGCGAGAAGCCTTGAAACATCACCAGTGGTAGAAAAAGTAGATACATGAATACGGGCAGGCCATGCGCCATGCCGTTATGTAATCGATTCATGATTTCAGCAAGAATGATTGCGGCGATGAATCCAGAGCTGACTGCAATAAATTCAATAATTCGTCGACTTTTAATATATTTAAAAATAAAAGGGTAGATCAGGAGTATCAGAAATAATAGTCTTAGACCAATTGTGTGGCGCGCACCGATAGGATCAGTAATATGATCCCAAACCCATTCACCAGCACCTAATAGCGCTGTCACAAAAAACATGACGAGACTGAGATGACGATGATCCCGCATTTTCTTGTCGAGTAGCGGTTTGGGTTCAGCCAGAAACTTAAAAAAACGTGTAAGTTGCTTTGACGTCTTCATAGAACCTTCTGCTCCGAAGGAATTTAAATGAGACTTCTCCTGTCCCATTGAACGCACGCGCGTTATCTGAGGTTTTTGTAAGATGACATTACCAAATGGTGTGACTTGATCTTATAGAATTTCAAGTTCCATTTGAGTCGCATAAGCGACCTAACCATACATGGATTCTAGGGGATGAGCAATGCATAACATCTATGTTTATGAGTCTCTCATCGGATAGTGCATATCGGGCTAATTTTTAGGCTGATTTTGGTCGGAGATAGCAAAAAATTGATGTCGATTGCCTGTATTTACGATTTTAAGGTCAGTAAGTAACCGCATAAACAGTTTTTGAAAATTAACAATTGCGTAACATAGGCTAATGGCGCTAGAATCGCACCGCTTTAGTGAGGTGCTGGTTAAATTGATCGCTTGATCATCACTAGTTTTGCTAAATGTCCTGTCCCCATCGTCTAGAGGCCTAGGACATCACCCTTTCACGGTGAGTACCGGGGTTCGAATCCCCGTGGGGACGCCAAAATTCGTAAGCCTCGGCATGTTGAGTGTCGAGGCTTTTTAACGTCTGGAATAAAGTATCCGCAACATTTAATTCAGCAATTTCAGCAAGTAAGCATATTTGATATACGCTAGGCTTACATGCGCCATTTCGCCAATCTGCAATTCTTGAAGGTGTAGCACCTAGCTTCTTTGCTACGTCTCCGTAGCTTCCTAATCTCTCTTTTGCAATTTCTAACAGTTCATTTAGCATTTTTGCGCCCCTTGATTTCCGAATTTCGGTAGTTGTATATTTCCGATTATTGGAATTACCAATATTTGGAATTTCTAAATCGGAACATAAGCCCTTTACGGACAGTTTTCAAGGTGAGAATGATGAAAGATTCTATTAAGCAACGTTTTGATCAATCAATTTCTTCTTATTCTCTCTGTGAAGGTCGTGATGATCGTCACCAACTTTATTGCCGCATTTATACCTTTGTACACACTCTCTTTGATGTTCGTGAATTAGATTTCAATGAGTTTGAGTCAATGTTAGAGCAGAACTTAAAAGCTTTTTTTTCGGCTTCTGGTTTACCTGCTTGAGCCTTTAATCATGAAAATCAACGACGCAATGCTCGCCCAATTTCATTTAGATCATCCGCTCCAGTATGTCTGTGAGCGTGAAGGTGCTGATAAAGCATTTTCTGATTTAAAGCAAAATGGTCGTGTAAGCGTTATGTCCGTTGGCAAAAGCAATCCATATCAAGAAAACCAAACTGAGTTTAATGACTTCCGTCATGGTTACGTTCAGTTTGTCTATTACTACCAATCCATGCAAAAAACCTTAGCTGAAACAAAAACCACCTATCAGCGCAAAAATGCTTTTGGGGGTATTTATGCGTCTTAAGTTCAAAGACACACATGATTTCATGCAAGAAGCATTCGACATGGTCGTATTGAATGTTTCTAAGTATGGTCAGGAATTGTTGGTATCAGGGATACGAACTCCAGCCACTGAACAATGTCTTGAACACACCATGCGCGTGATGAGCACTTGGGGTTATGACATCACTAAGGTATCAGTGATGCACCAAATGTTTCAGGAAGAAAACGACAGATTAGCCGATATTCAAGGGGCTAATCATGACTGAATTATTAAAAAATTCTCTCCCCCCCGCTGGTAATACGGGGGGAACGAAATGGGAAGAACGCTACGTACTCCTGCACGATGGTGAAAAATCACTCCCTGTCCTGATTAATCGTCCTGTTGAAGGCGAAATTGTAGCAATCGACTGGATCTCAATCTCTGGCGGCGCTGAGTCATACGATGATGCATATTTAGGCTTAAAAGACTACGAACGTGATGCCGCTTTCGACAAGCTTGCCGACCAAGTCAATGAAGACCTGATTTACATCTTCGGTTTTGGTATTGCTGAAAAACGTAAAACAGGTTTGCACTTTTACACCCATAGCTGGGAACTCCAAGATGGCTTCGGTATGTTTCTGGCTGGTCACACTACTGGTCGCATCAGTATCGATATTAATGGCACTGGTCTTTCGTATGCTTTAGATGGTTGGCAATCTCGCTTGCACAACTACTTAACGCTCACACTAGAACGCGCCCAAATATCCCGCATTGACCTTGCTTATGATGACTTTGAAGGTCGGTTCTCTGTCGATTGGGCTTTAGACCAATTCATGACAGGTGGTTTCAGTCTCACCAACAATCAACCTAAACCATCACAAATGGGCAACTGGTTAACTCCTGACGACGAAGGTCGCACGCTAGGAGTAGGCAAGCGCAAAAATGGCAAGTACGCACGGATTTACGAAAAAGGCAAAGAGCTAGGCGATAAGACTAGTCTCTGGGTTCGTCATGAATTAGAGCTGCGTAACAAAGATCGAATTATTCCTTTTGATGTTCTCATCAATCCGACTTCTTACTTTCGGGCGGCTTATCCCTGCTTCATGGATTTTCCAATGGAAGCACCGTTGATTCGTATTGCAACCAAGCAAAAAGAATCCAAGATCACTTGGAATAAAGCCCTTTCGATTCTTTCAAATAGCTATGGCAAGTATCTGCATCAATTCCGTCAAGTCTATAGCGACGAAGTCATTTTAAATATTCTGACTCATGAAAAAACGGATGTTCCTAAACGTTTAGTGCCATGCGAAATACTCGCAAAGCATCATTTTCAAAGTTTTATTGATTCAACCTCCGAGATTACGACCGCCTCGGGTTCAGGTTCACAGGTCAAAACATTAAAGGATGCATAACTATGAAATTTACAGCTCAAATTCTTGTGATCGGCGCTAAGGCTTCTAAGGGCGAAATGGAAGGTACTCCATACGATCACACCACGATCTATACCACCACACAACTTGATTCAAAAAATGGTGATGCGTTTGGCTCTGCTGGTGACTCATACCGTTTCGGCAAGTCTGAGAATTTAGAAAAGCTGAAAGGTATTCCGTGTCCTTTTAATGCTGAAGGTCAATTTGAGATTGTGACCACTGGAAAAACATCACGCACGATCTTGCTTGATTTGAAACCACTACCAGCTCCAACAAAGGCTTAATAATTTATGAGTACATATGTTGACCATCAGATCATTCATTACGCGTTCTATCTGGCGGTCGCTATGTTTCTCATTTGGTTTAAAACACGGTCTTAGGTGTTTTTATGGCTGCCTCTGACGTTACACAAACAATTGAATGTACCAATGGCTCTTTATCGGTCAGTGGTACTTCTGCAAGTTGTTCAGTGGATTTTCAACCTGTTACAGGGTTGATTTCCTCTGCACAAACCAGCGATTTAATCGCTGCTATAGCCATCTGTTACCTCTTAAAAAAGGTGATAGATATTGTTCTCTCTCTAATGGGATTTAGATCATGAAAATTGAAAAAGGAACGGTTTTAAAGGTGGTAGGGGCTACTGCTCTTGCTGTTGTTGCATCTTCTCCAGCTTTGGCTGCTGTTGATGTTTCTGCGGCGACTACTGCTATTACAACGGATGGTACTAGTGCGATCACTGGTATTGGTACGGCTTTAATCGGTCTTGCTGGTACTGCACTGGTCTTACGTTGGGCAAAAGCTGCTTTGTTCTAAGGTGATGCCATGAAGCTTGTCATAACTCGTTTTTTGCTTGTTTTGGCAAGCTTTTTATTAACTTTTAGTTTTGCTTATGCTGATGTTCTTTATTACATGATTGATGGTAATGGTCAGAAGATAAATATTGCAAGTTCTCCTGCCAGTGTTTGTTCTCTAGCTAATTCTAAAGCTGCTCCTTATTATCAACCTATAACTTATGATGCTGGTCAAAATACTTGTAGCAATCATGACAGGGGTTATAATGCTGGCTCTGTTTTTAAAGGTGACCTTTCTTGCCCATCTGGTCAACATTTAGCATTAAATAATAACGGTACAACATCTTGTATAGATAACAATAACTATTGTTCTGCTGCTGTTGGTTCTACTTTTTCTTGGGTTAGTTACGTTTCTTCAACTTTACCCTCGTCGATATGTTTCAGTAATTGTACTGCCACTTTGTCTGGTTCAACTTCTTATGATTCTTCTTCTCAATTAACGACTGGCAATTATACTTACAATGATCCAAATGGATATTGTCCGTCAAATACACCTTCTGTTCCTGCACCTCCTGATCCCACTTGTGATGCTACTCATGTTCTACAGAATCATGTTTGTGTACCAAAACCTCCTCTAAGCTGTCCTGCACATCAACATTCTGTCACTGCATCTGATGGCACACAATCATGTGTTATGGATCCTCCGCCTGTTTGTAGTGATTCTGAAATTGTTGGCCCTGATTACACTTGTATTCCTAATCCAAATTACTGTCCATCTGGTAGTTACTGGGGTTCTGTAAACGGTACAAATCAGTGTATTTCGGGTTCTGGGTCTGGTAGCGGTTCTGGATCGGGTAGCGGTTCAGGTAGTGGTACTGGTTCAGGTGATGGCACTGGCACTGGCACTGGCACTGGTACTGGTACTGGCACTGGCACTGGCACTGGCACTGGTACTGGCACTGGCACTGGCACTGGCACTGGCACTGGCACTGGCACTGGCACTGGCACTGGCACTGGCACTGGCACTGGCACTGGCACTGGTGATGGTACTGGTACTGGTACTGGCACTGGCACTGGTACTGGTACTGGCACTGGTACTGGCACTGGCACTGGTACTGGCACTGGCACTGGTACTGGTACTGGCACTGGTACTGGTACTGGCACTGGCACTGGCACTGGCACTGGCACTGGCACTGGCACTGGCACTGGTGATGGTACTGGTACTGGTACTGGTACTGGTACTGGTTCAGGTGATGGAACTGGCGGTGGTTGTGATCCTACTAAACAGACTTGTTCAAACGGTTCAGCTACACCTACAAATTGTAAAGATAAAATACCTCCTTCTTGTACTGGTGATGCGCTTCAATGCGGCATGATTCAACAGCAGTGGAAGTCTACTTGTGATGTTTATAACACCTTTCATGATCAAGCTGACCCTGCCGATGTTGCAGCACTTAAAACTAAGCAAGATGGTATTACTTCATCAATGGAAAACTCTAACGATCAACATATCGTTGACGCTAAGTCTGGTTTTTCTTCAGCTTTAAATAATTTTACTTCACTGATTTCTCTTGGCTCGGCTACTTCATGTCCTCCTGATATGCCTTTAGCTGTTTTGAATACGACAATAACGATTCGTATTTCAATGCTTTGTCCAATTTTTAATATTGTTCGTTTGTTCTTGAATCTTGGTGTTTATTTGCTTTGTTTCATAATGATAGTTCGGTCAATTCAAACAGTTTAGAGGAGTGGAGGGAGGGGCGAAATAGCGCTGTCGCGCTTTCGCCCCTCCTAATATGGTGATTATATGCCTTATTTTGTTTATTTGATTTTGGGTGCAATAGTTGAAGCTGCTCCTTTTATTGCTCGTCTTCTAACTGGTGTTGCTGTATCTCTTGGTATTTATGAGCTTTTGAATGTTTTTCTTTTGCCTCGTATCGATACCATGTTTCAGTCTATTACTCAACAGGCTGGCAGTCCTTCTGGTCTAGGTGATCTTGCTTTTCAAGTCTATACATTTCTTGGCGTTTCTCACCTTGTGTCTCTTATTTTATCTGCTGGTATGGTCTGTATTTATTTAAAAATTACAGCTACTTCCGTTAAAGCATTTTCGATCAAGGCTTAATCATGCTTCATTTGCGTACTGGTCTCCCAGGTTCTTTTAAAACTGCTTTAGCTCTATTTGATTTTTTAGAGATTAAGAATCGTCCTAAGTACGCGACTTTAATTAAGGGTTTTGATTATGAGAAACACAATGTTACTCGTATTGATGATCTCACTGACTGGATGTCTCTTCCTGATGGAAGTGTTGTCTTTGTTGACGAAGGACAACAATTTCTTAGACCACGAAAACGTGAAGCTGAGTTACCTAAATGGATTGCTGATTTTGAGACTCATCGTCATCGTGGCTTTGATTTTTTTGTTACTACTCAGCATCCCATGTTTATTGATATTCATTTTAGGCGTTTAACTGAAGATCACGTACACCATCATCGTTTTTCAAGTGCTAAACGTGCTTCTTGTCGTACTTGGTCGAGCTGTCAGGATGATCCTGACGATGTTCGTTCTATGAAGAAAGCTCAGATTGCTTTTAGAAAACCACCTAAGTGGATTTTTGATGAATATGAATCTACTGTTTTAGACACTCACAAATTTAAAATTCCACCTAAGCTTATGTTTTGGTTGCCTGTCATTCTTTGCGTCTTTGCTTTTTCTATTTATCAATTGTATCCAGTTTTTAAGAAATATTTTCATTCGACAACTTCACTAACACCTGTTATTCATCAAACTTCTGATAAATCTACTAATGTTTCTAATCCTCTTGTTTCTCAGTCTCAGTCTACTAATGGTCTCTCTAATTCTTCTGACTCCTCAAATGCTCCATTAAAGCCTTCTGACTTTGTGCCAGTCACGGAGCTTGCTCCGTGGTCTGCGCCTGTTTATCGTCAATCAGCTCATATTGAATCTGTTCCTGTTTTCGTTGGTTGTATTGAAATGGCTGGTAACTGTAAATGCACTACTCAACAAGGCACTATTCTTAATGTTGAGAAAAACATCTGTATGGCTGTCATACATGGTGATGCTATGCCGTTTAATCCATTTCATCGTGATGAATCTAGACCTTCAATTACTAATATGGAAGCTACTCAACATGAATACTCAAACTTTACTCGTTCTGAACAATTACATTCTGATTATTCTTCTTCTGACTCTTCTAGCTCTTACGAGGCTCAACAATTAGCTATTCAAAAGCAACGTGATGCTGATTGGCAGTCCTCGTCTAAATCTCTCACTATTTCGCGCTAGTATTTAGGGCTATGTCCCTTTTTATCTGAAGTGTGTTTGACCATAGGTATATGGTGTTTTTTGATAGGTTACGCCGATTGGTGGCAAGCTATTCCAATCATTATCTCTTTTTGCTTCTTTTCGTCTTTCGTTATTTATTAATTCGTTGCTTTCGTATCGTGGTGAGTTGTAGACGTAGTTATTGGTTTCCTCGTATTGTGGCTTAACAGTGTGAGTTTCTGGTAGTGGACTAAGCATTCTTGTTCCAATGTGTTTTTGGTCTGTTTTACATGGTGAGTCAGTAAAATTGATATGTCCATCTTTCATTTTGCATTGATATACCAAGGTGTCTGCGGATGTGTGTTGGCTGGTTATTATTATGATTATTGCAATAAATCTTTTCATATTTTGTCTCATTTTTGCTCTGGTATTTGTTAGCCGATGGTATCTCCATCGCGCAAATTGTAGCACCCCAGCTCATTACATCAACCCGTGTCCTAATAACCGTTTTTTGCAATTTCCCATCTGACATTTGTAGAACGATTGAGCGAGTGTCGAGCGATTGAGTGGTCAAATATATTGAATTGCATCACACTTTAATATATAAAATTTATGTATAACAAATAGATAATATTTAATTGTGGAGTTTAGTTTTATATGGATGTTGTGAAAATATTAGATTTTTATAGCAAAAACTCGCTTTTTCATTCAAAGCATGATTATGACAATATTTTTAATAATATTTCTTGGTTTCACCAATTTTCAAATGTGACGATTGATGTTGTTACGGATTATTGCTCTTTCAGGAAGTTACAAGGTGTTAAGAATTCCACGATCAATCGAGAAATTACATTGATTCGTTCTGCATACAACTTCTATTTAAAATATCACTATGCTCTTGATTTTAGGAATCCGTTTTCAGGTTTTAAATTATTTGAAGATGATTTCATTCCTAGATTTTTGACTAAATTTGAGTGTTTGGCTTTACTTCGTGAAGCGTTGCGTTTTGATAATTTTCTACTGCATGACTTTATTGTTCTTGCATTGAATACTGGCTGTCGTGCTTCTGAGTTAACATCGCTTCAATGGGATAATGTTTATCTTGATGATCGTTATTTTATTATTCGAAATTCTTTATCTAAGAATAAAAAAACGATTTACAAACCAATCAATGATCAATCATTTCATGCCTTTATGAGATTGAAAAAATATCATTCGAAGTGGGTTTTCTATAGTAAAAGAACAAATATTAATATCCGTAGTTTTCGGCGTGGCTTTGCTTTAGCTGTTGAACGTGCGGGAATTGGTAAAGTTAGAATTCATGATTTGCGTCATACATTCGCTAGTTTTTTGGTGAAAGAAGGTGTGCCGCTTTATGAGGTTTCTACGCTACTCGGACATTCTGACGTTCGCATAACTCAGAAATATGCCCATCTTGCCCCTGATAAACTCCAAAATACTCTCCGATTCTTACCAAGTTTGGTATAACCTTACAAAACTTTACAATTTGTTTTTGTATCAGGGACATCACCCTTTCACGGTGAGTACCGGGGTTCGAATCCCCGTGGGGACGCCAAAATTCGAGTTTATAGTAGTCCACTACTGTATAAAAAGCCTAGAAATCATTGATTCTAGGCTTTTTTATTGTCAGCAGCAAACTCCCCAGATCCATCTTCTGGTATACAAAATACAGTTTCCTGCTGAAAACGATAATCAATGAAAATGATTCAGAAGATGAGCAATCAATAGTTCATAAAGCAAAAAATCCCACTATTGTGGGATTTGTGATGATCAGCGGGTTAGTTAGAAATTAAATTTAACGGCGTGGGATTAGCTATATTTTTCTGGCAGGATGACATCAACCCCATAAGCTGCATACAATTTCTGAATTTCCAGTAAATCATTTTCCATTGAACTACTGGGTGTGATCTTGGCAAAGATTCGACCTATTTTATTTTTTGAGTCCGAGAGCATTAGTACGATCGGCGTATGGGTAGCTTTGGCAATATGCCAGAATCCTGTACGGATTGGGCGTTGTTCACCATCTTTACCACGAGTTGCTTCAGGAGCAAGGATTAAGCTGAAACGTTCGTGTTTGGCAAATTCGTCGACCATTTGCTGAACGACATTTTTGGATGCCGCTCGGTCTACGGGGATGCACCCCAGAGCTTTAAGCATCGGACCGAGTGGAAATTTGAAGAGTTCTTGTTTGACCAGAATGTGATAGTTCAAATTAAGTGCACTAAAAAGAGCAACTGCGCGTATACCATCTAGATTGGTGGTATGTGGAAAACCAATCAGCACTTGCTTTGGATCACTGATCGTTTCAGGGTTGACCTCATACGTCCAGCCATGGAGTTTGAAAAATAATTTTCCGAGTCCTTGTGTAAGCATGATGATCCCCTGATGTCGTCAAAAAGCGCGAAAAGTCTATGTTTGTATGCTTTCATTTTATCTGAAAGTTCATGCGATTACATTGTTTGAAATTGACAAGTGGAAAGTGACTTTTTGCATTCATTGACCTACGTAAGAGTAGATCAATGTATTGGCGAGCTAGTATTTATGTGTAACCTCACCCTGTATTCCGTAGTCCCGCCGCAATGCCTGCAATTGTGACCATTAGAGCATGGTCATAGATTTTGGATTCTGCACTTTCACGGCGGCGGCGCATGAGTTCGGCTTGCAGCATGTGCAGAGGCAGGATATATGGTGTACGGACGTTAATAGAACGACGTAAAACGGGTGCATTTTCCAAAAGTTGCTGGTGATTGGTGATACGCAGTAAGGTCTCTGTAGTGGTACTGAGTTGTTGTCTTAATGTTGCACCTAATGCCAGTAAATCGACATCTGTGGTGAGGTGAGATTCATAGTATTTGACGATTGCTGGGTCGGCTTTGGCGAGAACCATTTCTAGCATATCGATGAGGGCGTAGAAATAAGGCCAATCTCGAATCATCTCTTGAATCGATTGAGTAAAACCTTCATTCAAAGTGGTTTCGAGTGCATCACCTGTTCCGAGCCAAGCGGGTAGCATTAAACGAATCTGAGTCCATGCAAAGACCCATGGAATTGCACGTAATGATTCAATCCCACCGCTGGTATTTCGCCGTGCTGGACGTGAGCCTAGAGGAAGTAATTGCAGTTCTAGTTCAGGCGTGACGGTGCGTAGATAGCGAATAAAATCAGGTGTTTCACGCACAGTAGTGCGATAGGATGCCAGCGAAATTTGCGTCATGTTGTCCATGAGTGTACGCCATTCTGGTTTGGCAACTGGCGGTGGCAGCAGAGACGCTTCAAGTGTTGCCGTGGTGTACAGTTCAAGATTGCGAATAGCAATGCCTTGCATGCCAAATTTAAAACGGATCATCTCGCCTTGTTCAGTGACACGGATAGAACCTTGGATTGATCCTGGCGGTTGAGCGAGGAGTGCTTGGTGGGTTGGCGCGCCGCCGCGACTGACTGAGCCACCGCGACCATGAAATAATGTCAGTTTAATGCCATGTTTCTGGGCAATGGCAGTCAATGCTTCTTGTGCACGATATTGCGCCCAATTTGCAGTGAGGAAGCCTGCATCTTTGGCAGAGTCTGAATAGCCAATCATGACTTCTTGATGGCCTTGAATTTGCGCGACGTATTCTGGAATGGAGAACAAATCATCAATGATTTTCGGTGCATGATCGAGGTCGTCGAGTGTTTCAAAGAGCGGTACGACACGGAGCAACTTTTGTACGCCAGCTTTGCGTTGTAATAACAATACAGCAAGGACATCACTTGCGCTTTTTGCCATGGAAATGACATACGCGCCGAGAGCCTCGCCTGGATGTTCAGCCAGCACGTCGAATGTTTTTAGACTCTCTTGAACATTGGCAGACAAAATCGCTGCATCAGGCGCAGCATTGAGGATTTGAGGCAATAATGGACGTGGATTTTTCAGCTCGCGTAAGCAGAATGCTCGGCGTTTTTCTTCATCCCATTGGGCATAAGAACCTTCGTTTAAATACTCGGTAATGGCGTTTAGGACTTCGACATGTCGTCCTGATTCTTGACGAATATCTAGCTTGAGGAGCTCTACACCAAAGCAGGCGACACGGCGGATAATATCAATCAGATCGCCGTTGGCGACATCTTCCATATTGCAGGCAATCAATGATTCATAGCAGAGCATGAGGGGTTGCATCAGTTCATGGGCGTATAAATAAATACCTTCCAGATCGACATTTAGTTCACCACGCAGGCGGGCATTCGCCCAATCGCGGGTACGCCCCAAGCGTCGCCGAACTTCACGCAAAATATCACGATAAGGTTCTGTGCTACCGACAATACCTTGTTCAGCCAATGCTGCGCGTAACGCAGGACTACAGGCATCCATGGATAATTCCCAGCGCAAGGCATCAATGTCTCGCCAATACAGCTCCGCAGCTTGCCAGCGGGATAATAACAAGACTTCTTCAGTGACTTGATGCGTGACATTTGGATTGCCATCGCGGTCACCGCCCATCCATGATGCAAAGCGAATAGGGGTTTTGTTCAGGGGTAAATGTTTGCCTGTATGTTCAAAAATACTGGCATCTAATTCGCGGACAAACTGAGGCACTGCAAACCACAGACTTTGTTCAATGGCAGTAAATCCCCATTTGGCTTCATCCACAGGGGTGGGTTTATGATGGCGAATCTCATCAGTCTGCCATGCGGCAATGATGTCGCGTTTGAGCTTTGCAATCTGTTGCTGGCGCTCAAAAGGTGTGAGCTTCATGACATCGAGCTTTTCTAAGCTGTCGGCAATGTCGTCATATTTTTGAATGAGTGTACGGCGGCTGATTTCTGTGGGATGAGCCGTCAGTACCAGTTCAATGTCTAAATCATGTGCACTTTGCCAGAGCGCTTCATTGCTAATTCCTTTGGCGGTAAGACGTGGAAAAAGTTCAGCAATAGAACCATGTTGCGGCGCTTTGTCTTCGACACACTGCCATGCGCGACGACGGCGCACACGGTGATATTGCTCGGCAATATTGGCAAGATTCAAAAATTGGGTAAATGCACGCGCGACAGGAGCCAGTTCATCATCGGTCAGGGATTCGAGAACGTGATTCAGTTCTTTTCCAGCATTTTGATCACCATCGCGGGTTTGTTTGGCGAGTTTGCGAATGAGTTCGACTTTATCAAATACCCCTTGTCCGACTTGCTGGCGAAGCGTATCGCCGAGTAATCCGCCAAGTAGGCGAACATCGTCGCGCAGTGGTGCATGTGGGTCAGTTTGCGAGGTCGGGGTAGATAAAGTCATGATAAATCTCCAACTTAAGTAATATCTTTATACAGTAAGTGGATGCTGTTGCAATAGATTTAGATACTTTTCTTAACGTGATTTTTATGGTGTGACGTGTAAAGTCGAAACGAAAAGCATGTATGAATTTCAAGGCCTTTATTGTTCTAAAAATAGAATGCTGGTGTGCAATTAACCCATCTATCGTATTTATCGTTCTAGTAGTATGCTTGTTTCATACAGTGATGCACTAAATATGATCACTTTGGAGGATATAATGAAAAAGATTTTAGGTACATATAGCAGTCCACGTCAGCATTGGGTCGGTGATGGCTTTCCAGTCAGAACCTTGTTTTCCTATAACACACTAGGAGAACAATTAAGTCCATTCTTAATGCTGGATTATGCAGGTCCAACAGAGTTTACGCCAACGACGACACCTCGTGGTGTGGGTCAACATCCACATCGTGGATTTGAAACCGTAACCATCGTGTATAAGGGTGAAGTGTCACACCGTGATTCTACTAGCGGCGGCGGCGGCACGATTGGCCCTGGAGACGTACAGTGGATGACTGCTGGCGGTGGCATTATTCATGAGGAGTTTCATTCTCCTGAATACACTAGAACGGGTGGCGAGTTTGAGATGGTGCAGTTGTGGGTCAATTTGCCTGCCAAAGACAAAATGACACCTGCGCATTATCAAGGCATCTTGAATGCTCAAATTCCTGCTGTTGAATTGGCAAGTAATGCAGGTACTGTGCGTGTGATCGCAGGTGAGTTTGAGGGCTTTGTTGGCCCTGCGGAAACCTATTCTCCAATAGATGTTTGGGATGTGGCATTGAATGCGGGCAAACATGTGCCTTTTGCTGTGAATGAAGGTCATACCGTTGCCGTGGTCGTGCTTAAAGGTACTGTGCAGGTCAATAACAGCCAAATTGCGCGTGAAGCGCAAATGGTGGTGCTTGATCAGGTTGGTACCGAGTTCACGATTGAAGCAAATAGCGATGCCAAGTTTTTGATTCTCAGTGGATTGCCACTGAATGAACCGATTGCTGGCTATGGTCCTTTTGTGATGAATACGCCTGCGCAGATTGATGAAGCGATTAATGATTTTAACAGCGGTCGCTTTGGTCAAATTGCCAACTAATGGTTGAAACAAAAAATCCCTGCTGGTCAGGGATTTTTTGTTGTCTATTACTTTTGCTTTGAAGTCTTCCTCTTGACGGGGAGGGCGAAACGTATTGATAAGTGTATCCAACCGTATTGTCGATACACTTGAATACACTTTCTATAAAACACGATGCAGCAATGAATTTCAGCTTTGTTTTTTCATAAGATGAACGTGGTTCGCCTGATCTTTCTCACAAACAGCCTGTAATTCTTGCAACATCGGTGGAATTTTTTCAGCTAAATAATCAATGAATACGCGCACCGCAGGGAGCATGCCGCGCCGTGAGGCAAAAACCGCATGATAAATCCCCTGAGGCAAACGCCAGTCTGGTAAGACGACTTCAAGTGTTCCAAGACGTAATTGCTCAATACAATGCATCAGTGGGAGCAGGGTAATGCCATTGCCTTGTTCTGCGAGTATGCGTAGCAGCGTAAAGCTCGAACCAACTAATTGTGGATTGATATCAAATTGCTGCTTGCCGTCAGGACCGTGCAGCGTCCACTGCGGATGATGTTCGCTTTCATTGTTACTCAGCGTGATGTGCTCGATGAGTTGATCAGGATGAGTCGGTCTGCCCATGCGATCAAGATATGCAGGACTTGCAACGAGTAGAGATTCTGTTTGCCCGAAATTCCGCATCACGAGACTGCCGTCATTGTCCAGTGTATCGCGCACACGGAGTGCGACGTCGATGCCTTCATTGAGCAAATCAATACGACGATTGGTGACGGAGAGTTGCAGTTTGACATGTGGATAGCGTTGCATAAATTCAGGCAGTATCTGTGACATCTGCCGTTCTGCAATATCGACAGGCATACTGACTCGCAGCACGCCGCGTGGTTCTGCACTCAGTTCTGCGACGACATCACGCGCCGCTTGTGCTTCGGTCAGCATGGATTGCACGTGCTGATACACGCGCTGTCCGACCTCGGTCACGACGAAATGCCGTGAGCCGCGTTGCAACAAGCGCACGCCGAGTTCAGCTTCCAGTTCAGTAATCCGTCGGCTTAAGCGCGACTTGGGAATGCCTAGTGCACGTTCAGCTTTGCTAAAGCCACCATGCTCGACGACCATGGCATACATATATAAATCGTTCAGGTTATCCATATTGGGTCACCGAAGTAAGGTTTGATTGATTGTAGTATGACTGATGCATTTGATTTGTTCTATATATGCAACGATATGTCTTAATTTATGGGATTGGTTGGTATTAATAAAACGAATATAGTGACTTCATTGAGGAGATTCACTCCCTTACTGACTTAAAAGAGAGATTCAAAAATGAACGTACTTCATATCGATTCAAGCGTACTTGGTGACAACTCCATCACTCGTGAACTCAGCGCAGCCATCGTTGCTGATCTTCGTCAATTCACACCAAATCTGACTGTGACTCATCGTGATTTGGATAGTGATGCGATTCCACATTTAACAGGCGCTAGTTTGATGAAGATTGATGCAGAAGCCGCTGCGGCGTCTGAAGCGACTTTACAACAGTTCTTGGATGCTGATGTGGTGGTGATCGGTGCGCCAATGTATAACTTTTCGATTCCTTCGACGTTGAAGGCTTGGATTGATCGAGTTTTGGTTGCAGGTCGTACTTTTAAATATACAGAAACAGGCCCTCAGGGTTTGCTCAGTGGCAAAAAAATTGTGATCGCCAGTGGTCGTGGTAGCTTGTTTGGTGAGAATAATCCTGCGGATTTCCAAGAGAGATATCTGAAACAAGTATTTAGTTTTATTGGTTTGGATGATGTGCAGTTTGTGCGTGCAGAAGGTATTGCTTATTCACCACAACATCGTGTTGATGCCTTGGCTGCGGCACATGCGACGATTGGTACATTGGCGAAGGCGAGTTGATTAGTTTTAGAAAGATTTTACTCTGAAGTAGGCTGGGTTTTAACCCAGCTTTTTTATGGAGTATGACATGTGCTGGGGCTAGCCCCAGCCTACTTTTACTTATGAGAAAAGCTGAATTTTGGTTAGATTAACCTCTTAAATTATCCATCAATGGGATTCAAAGGAGTGTCCAGATTCAATTGATAAAATACGACATTCAGCCATTGCCCAAATTTAAAACCAATTTGATTAAACGTTCCAGCATGGTGGAAGCCTAATTTTTGATGAAGGCTGATACTCGCTTCATTGGATGCATCAATACATCCAACGAGAACATGGAGTTGGGATTCATGTGCTCTTTTGATGAGCTCATTCATGAGGATCTTGCTAAGACCATGTCCTCTAGATTCTTTTCGAATATAAATACTATGTTCAACTGTATATTTATACGCTGGAAATGCTCTGAACGTTCCCCAAGTAGCAAAACCTAATAAATTCCCAGAAGTATCTATTGCACCAATCACGGGAAAGCCATTTCGAGATTTGGTTTCAAACCATGGTTTCATTGTATCTAGAGAGCGAGGGTGATAATCATAAAGTGCCGTAGAATTGATAATTGCTTCATTCAAAATATCTAAGATCGCTAAGGCATGTTCTGATTCAGAACAATCGATTAATTGTATTTCTGACGGTGAAGAAAGCACAAAACCACCCTATAGATAAGAAAAGTATGAGTTTAAGAGAAGCGAGTAAGCTAGTTTTTACGACAGTCTACGTCTTTATTTAGCTTCAACATGCTTGGCAAAATTATTCAAAATCGCCTGCCAACCCTGCTGTTGTTGCTCCACCGAATTTTGTGACTCAGCATCGAAAGTGGTACGCACAATGACACCTTTTCCAGTATCGTCAAATTCGGTCTGTGCTGTACGATCACCGAAGATATATTCAATCAATTTGTGCGGGATGACCTGGGTATACGTTCCTGCGAAATCGAAACCAAAGCTACCGTCCTTCGCTTCCATCCGCGATGAAAACATCCCGCCAACACGCAAGTCCACAGTCGAGCTGGTCGTATGCCAATCATCAGATGCTGTATTCCATTGTTTGATGTCTTCTGGCGTAGTCCAAGCTGACCAAACCTTTTCAATCGGTGCGTGAACGGTAGTTTCTACGGTGATTTTCATGTTCTTTCCTTTAGTCATTAGAGTTTGTTAAGGTTTTATAAAATATTACGGCACACTTTGACAAGCTTAGTGAACTGCATAGCTCGTTGAGTTTGTCAAAGTGTGTGATAAAAAGCAGTATTTTTCAGAAAACTACTATTCGTCATCATTCAATCCTTTTCCATCCAAAATCAGCGGCATACATTTCTCAATCCTTGATAATCTCGTCTTAGATTGTTTGGCCGCAGAAAAATACAAGAGATAGGCTCTTTGTCGTCCCGGCGTTAAAGCTCCAAACGCAACTTTTAAATCAAGGGATTGATCTAACTGATTTTGGAATTCTTCAGGCATTGCAAATTCTGAAGTCTTTTTCAGTTCTATTTTCAGACCTGATTTCTCAACTTCGATCGCTTCATGGATATAGTCTGCGATGACAGCTTCTATATCCATGATTTCTTGAACATTGGCAAAGCGAATTTGCCGTGCCGCCTGCACATTTTCCGTTTGTTGAATGAGCAAGTTTTGAGAGTCTTTTAACAGCGCACCTTTAAAAAATAAAAGTGCACAGTATTCTTTAAAGTCGTGAATTAAGACAATATTACTTTTCCCCAGCGTGTAACAAGGATGACCCCATTTCAATTCTTCGGTCAGTCCACAGCCAAGTGTAATCGTCCTTAATTGAGTCACGGTATCTTGCCACTTCCCAATCTTATTAAAATAAAAATCAACCTTTGGATTTGGGTTGCTCATTGATCTCTATCCATTGATCTTAATGAAAATATGTAAAAGAGTGCTTTTTATACCGACCACGAACCATTGGTACTGTAAGCCGTAAATTTCCGCTCTGATAACCCACAAGCCCGCGCAGCCGCACGCCATGGTTCGATGTGAGGAGCTTTCAGATGGTTGGCGAGGCTTTCGGAGTCAGGCCAGAGCTCAGAGAAGCGGATGAGACCCAGATCAAAAGGATCTTCTGCCACGTCATACGCGATACAGCCGTCATTTTTATAAGTAGTATCAACGAGAGTTCTTAAATGGGGTTTGATTTCTATTATTTTTTCAGGTGGAAAACGAAGAATTCTAAAAACCGCAACAACACCTTGAGTCATGATAAACCTCTTCTTTTTGATTATAAAAGTTAAATGCGAGAGTTAGTTTTTTTATCTCTGCCTACTCAGCATACATCATTTCGGCAGCTTTTAGAGGGCTTCCTGTTTGCTCATAAACTTCTAACCAACGCGGATATTGCTTGAGCATCGGAATATTATTCGGATGAAAATCAGGTCGAAAATACTGGCGAAACTCAGGCAAAACCCGCGTCATGATGCCATGACGACCAAAGAATAACGGCAATGTTTTGCGTGCCATATTTAAGCGTTGCAACCGATTAAAACCATCGCCAGCCAACATCTTATCAGTATGAACTAACGCATTACGCCAGAATTGCGGAAAGATAATCGACATGGCGAGAATACGTTTTTGATAACTGATTTTTACGACTTTGGTGAGGACATCGAATGCGACTGCGCGATGTTCCATTTCTTCAATCGCATGCCAAGCGAGCAGCGCGCGCATATTGGGATGGGCACTTGCCATCGTGTCAGGTGAGCGAAACAACGCTTCCGCCATCAGTGCTGTCATGTGTTCCAGTGCTGCCGTGATTGCCAATCGTAAATCTTGTTTTTGACTCATTTGACGATGTTCGAGCCATGCTGAAAATTGCTGAATGATCTCTTGTGCAGGTGTGCCTTGCTTGATGAGTATTTCGTTATACAAACTGTGTTGGATACCATGCTGACCTTCTTGCATGCAAAAATCCGCCGCAGCTTGGGCGAGTTCAGGATCAGTAATTTGATCGCGATAAGGGCGAATACTGCTGATGAAGGAACGTTCGCCTACAGGAAACAGCATGCAAATTGAATCCATAAATCGCGTGGCATATACATTGCCGCCAAACCAATATTTTGGCACATCATCCAGATGAAAATCTAAATGACTTCGGACGTGTATCGGGTGCGCCATCATGTTCATCATCAAACCTCGCAAATAAAATTGAGATGCATTCCTTGTCGTAACAATTTTATTTACACATCATATGATGTGTATTTTTCAGATGTTTTCAAATCTCCCTAAATCCCTCTTTCTCTAAAGAGGGACTATCAACGAATGAACAACCATCCCGTACTACGCTATCGCTCCGTCTTGCGCTAGGGTGAAGTAGTGCTTCACTAATCCTAGCTCATCCCTTTGAAGAGGAAGGAGAGCAGCATAAATTGCTCTCAAGTATTTCCTAAAATTTCACGTAAGACAAACGGCAGAATACCGCCATGTTTGTAATAATCCACCTCAATTGGCGTATCAATACGCGACAAGAGTTCAACTTCCAGTACTTGACCGTTGTGACGTGTAATCTTCAAGGTAATGTCGGATTGTGGTGTCATGTGGTCATTGACGCCAATCAGATCAAAGGTCTCGTTCCCTTGCAGGTCTAGACTTTGTATTGAATCATCGCCTTTGAACTGCAATGGTAATACGCCCATACCCACCAGATTAGACCGATGAATCCGCTCAAAACTCCGTGCAATCACGGCTTTTACGCCAAGGAGTTGCGTACCTTTTGCTGCCCAGTCTCGGCTTGAACCTGTGCCGTATTCTTCACCTGCAAAGACAATGGTTGGCGTGCCTTTATCGATGTAATGCATTGCTGCGTCATATACGGTAGTTTGTAAGCCGTTATAAATCGTAAAGCCGCCTTCGACACGCGAACCATCGGGGTTCAATGGCAGCATCAGATTTTTCACGCGGACGTTGGCAAATGTTCCGCGAATCATGATTTCATGATTACCGCGACGTGAGCCGTAAGTATTGAAGTCGGCAAGATGCACGCCGTGTTCGGTTAAGTAAGTGCCCGCAGGCGTGGTCACACGGAACGATCCAGCTGGTGAAATATGGTCAGTCGTGACCGAGTCACCCAAGATCAGCAAGGCTTTGGCTTTCTTAATTTCTTGCACAGGGCTAGGTGTCATGCTGAAATTTTCAAAGAAAGGCGGTTGAGCAATATAAGTGGATTTTGGCCATGTATAGACATCGCCATGTGCGCTTTGAATGTTGTTCCACAGATCGTTGTCTTTGGTAAAGTCAGCGTATTTTTCCCGATAGACTTCAGGATTATGGGCAAATTTCAATAAGGATTTAATTTCTTCATCGCTTGGCCAGATGTCTTTGAGATAAACCGGTTGTCCGTCTTTGCCAATTCCAAGAGGCTCTGTGGTCATGTCAATGTTGACGCGACCTGCCAGTGCAAAGGCAACGACGAGAGGTGGAGAGGCAAGGAAGTTTGCCCGAATATTAGGGTGAATCCGTGCTTCAAAATTACGGTTTCCTGATAATACTGCCGCAGCAATAATATCTTTATCGACAATCGCTTCATTAAATTCAGCCGCCAAATCACCAGCATTTCCAATACAGGTCGTGCATCCAAATGCTGCGACATTGAACCCGAGTTGATCTAGATAGCGTTGTAAGCCTGCTGCTGTGAGGTATTCAGGAACAACGCGAGAGCCGGGGCCGAAGGAGGTTTTGACCCGAGGATGAACGGTTAAGCCTTTTTCGACAGCTTTTTTTGCCAATAATCCTGCGCCGAGCAGCACTGTAGGATTGGAGGTGTTGGTGCACGAAGTGATTGCAGCGATTAAGACATCACCATGTCCAATATCGAGAAAATCGGAATCACTCGGCATCGGTGGAATATGAATATCTGTTGTTGGACGGTTAGCCATCATATCGGCTTCGCCGCGAACAATTGTTCCTAAATATTCTGATTTGTGAGGAACTTGGGCATCCTCATTATAGGTACGTTTAGTGATGTAGCGTGTATGCAGATCGCCTGCATTTTTGTTAAAACCATTGTCTAATAGCGGCGCGCTGAAGAGATAGTCAAATTTGTTAGCCATTTTGGACAGTTCAATCCGATCTTGTGGGCGCTTTGGCCCTGCTAATGACGGAACGATTGTACTGAGATCTAGGCTGAGGTTTTGGCTGTATTCCAGCTCGCCTGCTTTGGGAATGCCAAACAGGTTTTGTGCTTTAAAATAGGTTTCAAACGCATCAATGTCTTTTTCGCTGCGTCCAGTACCGCGCATGTAATCAACGGTCACTTGATCAATAGGGAAGAAACCCATCGTTGCCCCGTATTCAGGTGCCATATTGGCAATGGTTGCACGATCTGTCAGTGATAATGAAGCAGTTCCTTCACCAATGAACTCGACAAATTTGCCGACGACTTTGGCTTTACGTAGCATCTCGGTGATGGTGAGCACGAGATCTGTTGCGGTGACGCCTTCTTTAAGTTTACCTTTAAGCTCCACACCCACCACATCTGGTGTCAGGAAATAAACAGGTTGCCCTAGCATCCCAGCTTCCGCTTCAATGCCGCCAACACCCCAGCCGACGACTCCGACTGCATTAATCATGGTGGTATGAGAGTCTGTTCCTACGAGCGTATCGGGGTAGAGTACGCCATTTTTTTGCTGTACGCCGTGAAACAGATATTCTAGATTCACCTGATGTACGATTCCGAATCCAGGCGGCACAACACCAAAGGTATCGAATGCCTGCATCCCCCATTTCATGAACTGGTAGCGCTCATGATTGCGTTTGAACTCCAGTTCCATATTTTTGCGTAACGCATCTGGCGTGCCATAAAAATCGACTTGTACGGAGTGATCGACGACCAGATCAACAGGCACAAGAGGCTCAATCGTTTTGGGGTTTTTGCCCATTTTCTTTGCGACATTGCGCATTGCAGCCAAGTCGGCAAGTAATGGCACACCCGTAAAATCTTGCAGAACAACCCGCGCAACCACAAAAGGAATTTCATCAACCCGATTAGCATTGGGCTGCCAATTGGCAAGTTGTCTCACGTGTTCGAATGTAATTTTTTTACCATCGACATTACGAAGTACAGATTCGAGCACGATGCGAATTGAAATAGGTAGTTTAGAAATTGGCCCAACTTCAGCGGTTTCTAGAGCAGGTAGAGAATATATTTTTTGTGTTTCACCATTTTTAAGCGTAATGGTTTGTAGGCTGTTATGCAGATTATGTTGGTTTTGTACTGACATGATGACCTCGGTGTAAGCTGACAAAGAACAGGCGTGACACATTGGACTACCATCGACTCGTCCTTTGAGTCGTGCGATATGATCTTTATTCTACGCTTGATTTGATCGCGAGGTGCAGGCTTGACCACATCGGATTGTTTTTTTATGCAACTGTGCTTTATCGTTTTTATAGGCGACGGAGATGACGTTGTGGAAGCTCTGTACTTTTAACACAATTTCGACCAGAGGCTTTGGCTTTGTATAGTGCAGCATCAGCCAATGCAATCAGTTGTTTGTCTGACACCACGTCTAAAGGTCGTTCCGCAACGCCGATGCTAATCGTAAAAGATAAAGGAATTCCCTCTATGCTTTTGATCTCAGTGTTTTCTACCGCTGTGCGAATTCTTTCGGCGGCGATGAGAGCACCTTCTATCCCGACTTCTGGTAGTAATATCGCAAACTCTTCTCCGCCTATACGTGCTGGCGTATCGATTTGACGTGCAGTATTCTGGCAGATGTTAGCAATAGTACAGATGACGAGATCGCCCGTAGGATGTCCATGTATGTCATTGATCTCTTTAAAGTGATCAATATCCAGCATGAGCAATGATAGCGGGTGCATAAAACGAGAGGCGCGCGATATTTCTTGTCTGAGTAACGGCATAAAATAACGCCGATTACTTAAACCTGTCATTGGGTCTGAATTTGATGCGGTCTGTAGTGCGAGTTCCGACTCATACCGAAGTCGATAGCTGTGCGCAAAAGCACAATGTGCGATCATTACGACAATCGCAGTCGGCCAAATGAGTACGGCATAATGAACAGATTCAAAATTACGAACGAAGCCTGTGGCATTTAAAAAAGGTGGAAATGCCGCATACAAGAATATGGCAATGAGATTGACGCGTAATGAAAAACCTTGACCGATCAACAGCGGAATAAATAAGAAGAGCGTAAAGCCGCCAAAACCATAAATCATCCCCATGTTGAGTCTGTTGAGGATTTCGACAAATGTAATCAGACCGATGAGTCCTGCCGCAACCACTGCAAATTCGATCACGCGACGGTTTTTGATATATTTAAAACTGAAAGGAAAAGCGAGCATGGACAAATAGGTGAGTCGCAATCCAATCGTATTCATAGCGCCCACAGGATCCGTGGCGTAGTCTGATGACCACTCTAAGAGACCAAGGAAAGCCGTAACAATAAGCATGACTAAACTCAGTGACCGATGATCCTCCCATTTTTGTTTGAGCAGAGGTTCAGGTTCAGCGAGTAATTCCAAAAAGTGCGAAGCAACTTGCTTGATTTTCACCAGACGATTGCTCCAGAACGCTCCTAACCGAGTTTACATTAAGTGATTGGCTAATCTGCCGTGTGCCTTATAATTCCGTCATTGCGACTCGATGAGTTCCTCGAGTTGAACTCACAACACAATTACGACCTGCTGATTTGGCATCGTACATCGCAGCATCAGCCAGCTCAATGAGCCATTCCTCTGACAGATTGCCAGTAGGTTGTTCCGCAACGCCAATACTAACTGTGAACTTTACGTCCATTCCTTCAAAGCTCTTAATTGGCGTATTTTCAACTGCTAAACGTATCCGCTCGCCGACGGCGAACGCATCTTCTAAACCAATTTCAAGGAGGAGAATGGCAAATTCATCTCCACCTAAACGTGCAACGAAATCAATCTGGCGTGCCATTTTTCGGCAGATATTAGCCAGCGCACAAATGGCTGCATCACCTGTAGAATGTCCATAAACATCGTTGATTCTTTTGAAATTATCAATATCTAGTACAATCAGTGATACAGGGTGTTCAAAACGTTGACTACGAATGAGTTCATGGCGAATTCTGGGAACAAAATATCGACGATTGCTCACGCCTGTTAAAGGATCTGTATTTGAGGCAAATTCAAGTGCTGTTTCAGAGTCAAATCTAAAACGATAGTTTTGAGCAAAAGCGTAGTGTGTCAATATCATGGCAATCGCCGCAGGCCAGATGAGCACTGCATATTGAGCATGCTGAAAATGATGTGCGACACCAAGAAGAGCCAGAATTTGTGGAAATGCAGCAAATAAAAATGTACTAATTGCACTGACGCGGATTGAAAAACCTTGAAACATCAGTAATGGTAGAAATAGAAAAAAAACAAATCCTCCAATACCATAGATCATTCCAGTATTGAGTCGATTTAGGATTTCTACGTAGTTGATCAGCAGCAGTAAACCGATCATCACAGAGGCAAATTCGAGAACACGGCGGCTTTTGACATGCAGAAATGCAAAAGAATAGGCAAAGAGTATTAAAAAAAGAAGTCGTAAAAATATGGTATTTCGCGCACCGATAGGATCAGTCACATAATCCCAAACCCAGTGGGATGTGCCAATGAGTGCGGTCATGGCAAACATGATGGCACTAAAAGTTCGATGATCTTCGAGCTTTTTTTCTAATAAATTTTCAGGTTCAGAAAAGAAACTGAAAATACTGAGCCTCTTTTTTTCTTTTGTCATGAAACTATGCAGCTCCAAAAATAGTCCGTGCAGGGAGTCTTCTTGTATCAGTATTCAGTGTAAATAGATCTTATACGATAGTTCTTATCTGACGAAACGACATCCTTGTCGCTTTCTAGTCGTTCAAATTATCGTCCAGTATGTAAGGCAATAAACGCTTTCATCTTTGTAACATCTGTTGTCATCACTGTAAAGTGCTGTGGCAACGCTTCGATATTTTCAAAACCCACAGGACGCTCTGCATCGCGTCCAAGCGCTTCCTGAATGGTTTCATTAAATTTTGCAGCCAGAGCAGTTTCGAGTACGATCATCGGAACACCATCTTCAATATGCTCAAGTGCAACTTTGATGCCATCCGCGGTATGTGTATCAATGGTAATGCCATACTTTTGTTCAACAAGACGAATGGTATTCAAGCGATCAGCATGCACCGATTTGCCTGATTGGAATCCGAATTTGGCAACTTTGTTGAACTCATCACCATCACTGCCTGCTTGACCTGACAGATCAAAACCACCGCTGGTTTCAACTTTGCGGAACAATGCCGCAACGCGGTCAGCATCACCATCCAATAGGTCATGAATAAAACGTTCAAAGTTAGAGGCTTTGGAAATATCCATGGACGGGCTGGTTGTATGCCAAGTTTCCGCAGATTTGCGTACGCGATAGATGCCTGTGCGGAAGAACTCATCGAGCACATCGTTTTCATTGGTTGCAACAACCAGTTTTTCGATCGGTAGTCCCATCATGCGTGCAATATGACCCGCACAGATATTGCCAAAATTACCTGATGGCACGGTGAATGATACTTTTTGATCATTGCTGGTGGTTGCGCCCAAGTAACCACGGAAGTAATACACCACTTGTGCAACAACACGTGCCCAGTTAATTGAGTTGACCGTGCCAATTTTTTGTTGGTTTTTGAACGCATGATAATTGGATACGGCTTTGACCATATCCTGACAATCATCAAACACGCCTTCGACAGCAATGTTGAAAATATTAGGGTCTTGTAGACTAAACATTTGTGCAGTTTGGAATGCACTCATTTTTTTATGCGGTGACAGCATGAATACACGGATACCATGCTTGCCGCGCATGGCGTATTCTGCGGCGCTACCTGTATCACCCGATGTTGCACCGAAGATATTAAGCTCTTCTTTTTGTTTATCCAGCGTATATTCAAACAGATTGCCGAGCAGCTGCATCGCCATGTCTTTAAATGCGAGAGTTGGGCCGTTTGATAGCGCTTGCAGAATCAGTTTGCGACCATTTTGATCTTCGAGCGTGCGAAGCGGGGTAATTTGGCTTGCATCTTCATCGACGCGCGCATTGCGATAAACTTCGGCGGTGTAAGTTTTTTCAACCAGTGCTTTGAGATCGGCTTCAGGAATATCTGTAGCAAACTTGCGCAGCACTTCAAATGCAAGTTCCGCGTAGGACAATGAGCGCCAAGCATTAAGTTCATCTTGAGTCACTTGCGGATAAGATTGTGGTAAATACAGACCACCATCAGGTGCAAGACCCGCTAAAAGGATTTCGGAGAAGTTTTGTGCGGTGGCATGTCCACGAGTTGAGGCGTATTGCATAAGATTCGAACGAATGTTGTAAATATGAGCTGAATATTGTCTCTATTATGGTGCGTTTAGTCGAGCAAAATTTGCATGATTTGATGATTAAGGCTAGTAAAGAGGATTAATAATTCTTGTAGGGGCTACCCTTGTGGTTGCCCTTTTGATGTCGGTTTAGGGCGACCACAAGGGTACGCCCCTACGGAATACTGATCACAACCACATAGCCATAAAAAAGCCCCCGATCTCATCGAGGGCTTCCATTTAATCTAATGCAAAATCAACCATCTGTATTAACCATCTAAAGTTTCTAAACGAATACGAACCACAGGCGCTTCAATTGCAGTCAGCGCTTCGATTTCGCGAATTGCGGTATTCATCGTGGCTTCAAGGACAGGCTGAGTCAGGATAATGACGGGAACATTGCCTTTTTCTTGAATTGGTTTTTGCAGAATCGCGTCGATGTTAATGCCTGCACGACTAAGGATGCCTGTGACATCCGACAGTACACCTGGGTGATCTTGTGCTGATAGGCGTAGATAGTACGCGGTATGCATCTGATCAGCGGGTAAAATTGGTGTGTTGACCAGTGATTCTGGTTGGAATGCCAAGTGAGGTACACGTCCAGCACCTTGTTGACCCAATGCACGAACCAAATCCACGACGTCAGCAACAATCGCAGAAGCAGTCGGTCCTGCGCCAGCACCAGCACCGTAGTATAAGGTTGGGCCAACGGCATTAGAGTGGACGAGTACGGCATTCTTCACACCGTTGACGTTTGCGATTAGGCGATGTTCCGGAATCAATGTTGGGTGAACACGGAGTTCAAAGCCAGCATCAGTGCGTTTAGCAATACCGAGGTGCTTGATGCGATAGCCGAGCTCTTCTGCGTAAGTGACATCTTCAGCAGTGAGCTTGGTAATGCCTTCGGTGTAGACTTTTTCAAACTGTAGTGGGATACCGAAAGCGAGTGATGCGAGTAACGTCAATTTGTGTGCAGCATCAATCCCTTCGACATCGAATGTTGGATCAGCTTCTGCATAACCTAATGCTTGAGCTTCCGTCAGAACATCAGCAAATGCACGACCTTTCTCACGCATTTCGGTCAGGATGAAATTGCCTGTGCCATTGATAATGCCAGCTAGCCAGTCGATACGATTTGCAGAAAGACCTTCGCGTAGCACTTTGATGATTGGAATACCGCCAGCCACTGCCGCTTCAAACGCAATATAAACACCTGCCGCTTCCGCAGCTTGGAAAATTTCGTTGCCGTATTCAGCGAGCAAGGCTTTGTTTGCCGTGACAACGTGTTTGCCATGTTTGATTGCCGTCATCACGACATCATGCGCAAGTGTTGTGCCGCCAATCACTTCCACGACGATATCGACATCATCTTGTTTGACGATGTCCAATAAATCATTGCTGAGTTTGACGCCGTCTAAGGCGAGATCTGGACGCGGACGACGACTACCCACATGCGTAATTTGAATCTCATGACCCGTACGTCGTGCAATTTCTGCAGCATTGTCTTGTAGCAAGCGCACAGCGCCGCCGCCTACGGTTCCTAGACCCAAAATTGCCAGTTTGACTGGTTTCACAAGTGTTGCCTCGCGTACAGATTTTAAAGAGGCATATCATAGCCAAAATCGCATACTTTCACTAGAGGAAGCA